>JBFFZF010000061.1:0-22975 GCA_041568755.1 Longimicrobiales bacterium
CCAGATCGGCGGCGATCTCGCGCGCGCACACCGCCGGCATCGCCTCGCCCGGCCGCGTGCGGATCCGGTTGCCCGGCGAGATCTCGACGGCGGCCGGCAGCGACGATGCACGCGGCACGAAGTCGAGCGGCGGCGGGCCCGGCGCGCCCGCTTCGCGCGCCGTGACCCACTGCTCCACGGCACACGTCGTGTTCTGACGGAGCGCCGTCTCCACCGAATCGAGGCGCATGCCGGCGGCGGCCAGTCGCATGGCCACGCGCGACGTCCAGCCGCCGTGTACGAACACGAGTGCCGGCGAGGCCGCGGCGGGTGAGGCCGCGGCGAGCGCCTCGGCCGGCGGCAGCGCGTAACTCATGAGGCGCGCCGGCCCGAGCCATGCGAGGCCGGCCACGAGTCCACCGGCCGCGAGTGTTGTGGCGAACACGCGCGGCGACCAGGCGCCGGCTGTGGCGGGCACACGGCGCACGAGCGCGACGACCGAGAGCACGGCCAGCAGGCTCCACGCGGGGGCGGCGTCCGCCAGCATGCGCGGGCCCATGAACAGGCCGTGGTGCCAGTAGAGCAGGTTGGCCGCGAGCGGCAGCACCGCCCAGGCCAGGATGACGCGCTCGCCCGCGGCCATGCGCGGCGCGATCAGGATGGCCAGACCGATGAGCCCGACAACCGGCAGCGGGGCCTCGAACAGGAACACGCTGAGCGCGGTCAGTTCCGCGGACGTGTACGCCAGGGCCTGCGCCGGCCCGTAGACGTTGCCCCACGGATCGATGCCGAACCCCGGCCCGGCGGCCGGACCCAGCGCCGCCGTGTAGCCCCACGTGGCCGGCCCGCCGAAGAGATGCGCGTTCCACAGCGCGACGCCCAGCACGAACGGCGCGCCGCCCAGGACGAACCAGCCCAGTCGCGTGGGCCTCGCCAGCACCAGGATCCCGACCAGGACACCGATCGCGAGAGCCGTGAGCGGGCGCGTCGCGAACAGCGCGCCCAGCGCCGCCCCGGCGAGCCAGGCCCAGCGGCGCCCGCCGGAGGCAACGTGCGTCGCTGCCCAGATGGCGGCCGCGCCCAGCGCGGCGGCTGCCGCGTGACTCATGTACGCGCCGGCCTGCGCCACGAGGAACGGCGAGACCGCGACCAGCCCGGCCCCCAGGCGCGCTTCCGCCCGGCGCCCGGGCAGGAGCCGGTCTGCCGCCAGCATGGTGAGCACGGCGGTCGCCGCCAGCAGCACCGGCCCGACCAGCCAGACCGCGCCGGCCAGGAAGCCCAGCGCCAGCAGCACGACGAAGCCGGGCGGATACTGCGAGACCCAGCCGTGCTCGGTGAACAGACTCTGCTGCAGGTTCACGAACGCGCCCAGCTCCGCGTCCGGGCCTGCCCACTGTCCCGCCGCCAGCCAGCGCGCGTGCAGCAGCTGACTCATCGCGTCGACCAGCATCGGCTGGCCGTTGAGCACGAAACGCTCGAACGCGAGCGTCAGACTGAGCGCGACGAGTGCACTTGCCGTCGCACAGACACGAACGGGCGCACGCGCGACGACGCGGGCCGCGCGCGCGATGCCCCGCTCCAGCCGGACCACCGGGATCAGCCTTGCCGCCACGAGCGCCGGGATCGCGAGCAAGAGGGTGCCGCCCCAGGCGAGCGCGGCAGTCGTCGCGGCGGCCGCCGCCGTGGCCTCTCCGGCCAGCCCGGTCTCCGGGACCGCCAGCCACCCGTACACGGGTACCAGCGCCAGCAGCAGCAGGGCCGCGCCCACCAGGCGCCGCGGCCAGGTGCGCACGTCCGGCCATGCCAGGTCCGCGGCCAGCGGGCCGGGCATGCCCGGGCGCCGCGCCGCCCTGTCCAGCGCGTCCACTCAGTCCACTCCCGCGCGGCCGCGCGCGGATCCCGGCGCCCCGGCCGGCTCGCTCGCGTCCGGTGTCCGGCGCCCCGGCCCCACGGCGCCGCTCGTCCCCTCCGGCTTCGCCAGCCGCGGTGGCCAGACCTCGGGCCGGACGTAGACCGGCGCGCGCGGCCCGAACAGGTTGAACGACAGGATGTGCCAGAACGCGGCCACGCCGTCCTTCCAGCCGATCTTCTTGCCCTCGGCGTAGGTGCGGCCGGAGTAGCTGATCGGGACCTCGTAGATGCGTGCGCGCGCCTGGGCCAGACGTGCCGTCAGCTCGGGCTCGATCCCGAAGCGCCGGGCGGTGAGCGGCAGGCTCTTCATCAGATCGGCGCGCACCATCTTGTAGCACGTCTCCATGTCCGTGAGGTTCAGGTCCGTCATCATGTTGGACAGGAGTGTGAGCACGCCGTTGCCGACGCGGTGCCAGAAGTAGAGCACGCGGTGCACGCCGCCGCGGAACCGGCTGCCGAAGACGGCGTCGGCCCGGCCATCGAGGATGGGCCCGAGCAGGTCGGGCAGGTCGGCGGGATCGTATTCGAGGTCCGCGTCCTGGATGACGATGACGTCACCGGTCGCGGCCTGAATGGCGCGGCGCACGGCGGCGCCCTTGCCCTGGTTGACCGACTGGAGCAGGAGGATGTCGATGTCACCGCGGTCGCGCAGCTTCTCGAGGATCGGGCGCGTGCCGTCGGTCGAGCAGTCGTCCACGCAGACCAGTTCGATCGACAGCGGCAGTTCGCGGACGCGCCCGATCGATGCTTCGACCGTGGCCTGTTCGTTGTAGACGGGCATCACGACGCTGAGTGTGAGCAACCGCGGGTCCGTTCCATCCGGAGAGGTCGTTCGCCTGGAGTCGTTCATGATGTCGTTGCCATCCCGTAGCGGTTGAGTTTCCGGTAGAGTGTCGACGGATCGATGCCGAGCGTTTCCGCGGCCTTGGCCTTGTTGCCGCCTTCCGATTCGAGCACCCACAGAATGTAGGCGCGCTCGATCAGCTCGAGCGTGGGGTTGGGCGGCAGCCGGTCGGACACGAGCGGACCCGCATCGGGCTTCCTGACGTTGCCCGGCAGGCTGTCGATCGAGATCTCGTCGCCCGGCGAGAGGATGACGGCCCGCTCCAGCGCGTTCTCCAGTTCGCGCACGTTGCCGGGCCAATCGTAGACCTGCAGCGCCGCCAGTCCCTCGTCGGTCAGCCGCACCGGCCCGCGCCCGTTCCGCCGCGTCGTGTTCAGGCGGTTCAGGAAATGCTCCGCGAGCAGCGGGATGTCGTCCATGCGCTCCCGCAGGGGTGGAATGTGCATCGAAATGACGTTCAGGCGATAGTAGAGGTCGCTGCGGAAGCTGCCGGCCCGGATTTCGCGATCGAGGTCCCGGTTCGTGGCGGCGATGATACGCACATCGGTCTTGACGGCCTCGGTCGCGCCGACCGGCACGACTTCGCGCTCCTGCAGCGCGCGCAGGAACTTGACCTGGAGGCCGGGCGACATCTCGGCGACCTCGTCCAGGAAGAACGTCCCGCCACGGGCCGCGACCATCAGCCCGTCCTTGTCCTTCACGGCGCCCGTGAAGCTGCCGCGGGTGTGCCCGAACAGCTCGGATTCCAGCAGGTTCTCGGGCAGGGCCCCGCAGTTGATGGAGACGAACGGGCCGCCATCCCGCTCGGACAGCTTGTGGATGTGGCGGGCGATGACCTCCTTCCCCGTCCCGCTCTCGCCCGTGATCAGCACCGTCGAGTCGGTGGGCGCGACGGTCTCGGCGAGGCGCAGGAGATCGAGGAAGGAGCGGACCTTGCCGATCGGGCGGCCCGCCTCGGTGTGCTCGCGGCGCCGGATCTCACGCTTGAGCGCCGTGTTCTCCGTCTTGAGTCGGCGCGTCTCGGTGGCGCGCCGGCAGAGCGCGACGAGTTCCTCGTTGTTGAACGGCTTCTGCAGGTAGTAGAACGCCCCTTCGTTGACCGCACGGACCGCGGACTGCAGCGAGGCCTGCGCCGTCATCAGGATCACCGGAATGTGCGGGTCCCGCTTGCGGATCGCCTCGAGGACATCGATGCCGCTGATCGCCGGCATGCGGATGTCGGAGAGCACCAGGTCGGGCGCGACCTCGTCCAGCTGCTCGAGCGCCTCGCGGCCGTTCTGGAAGGTCACCGGCTGAAAGCCCTCGCCGCGCAGCAGGATGCGGATCGCGTCGAGCATCGACGTCTCGTCATCGATGATGAGGATTTTGGGGTGCATCATCAGTTCCTGTGGCCGTTGTGAGCGGGAAGGTAGACCGTGAAGCAGGCGCCCCGGCCGGCCGGACTGTCGACCAGAATCGCGCCGCGGTGTGCCTCGATCGCGCGGTGCACCATGGCCAGACCCAGGCCACTGCCGCCGTTGCGCGTCGTGAAGAAGGGATCGAACAACCGGCCCAGGTCCTCCTCGCGGATGCCCGGCCCCGAGTCCTGCACGGACAGCCGGACGGGCGCGGGCACGGGGACCGAGGCGGGCAGATCCAGCGCCTCGACGCGCCCCAGCTCGACATGCACGCGGCCGCTCGGGCCCGCGTGCTGCACCCCGTTGAGGACCAGGTTGAAGACCGCCCGGTGCAGCAGGTCCTGGTCGCCGTCCACGATCACCGGATCGTCCGGCGCACTGAGTTCGATGCGCGTGCCCGCGCCCGTGTCAGGGTGCTGCGCGACCAGGCCGATCGCGTCGGCCGCGACATCGCGCAGGTCGAGCGTGCGCCAGCGGCGCAGCTCCAGACGGCTGAACTCCATGAACTCCGCCAGCATGCGGCTCAGCCGGTCCGACTCGGCCAGGATCAGGCGGCGCAGCGTGGCGCGGTCGTCCACATCCAGGCGGTCGCCGGCCAGCTGCTCGACGCTGCTGCGGATGGACGCCAGCGGATTCTTGATCTCGTGCGCCAGCGAGGCGCCCAGTTCGGCGATCGCCTGCAGCCGCTCGGCCCGGCGGATCAGGTCGTCGATCTGGCGGCTCTCCGTGACGTCCTGGACCACGGCGACGACCCAGGGCGCGTCGGCGCGCTCCATCACGGTCGTGCGCACATTGAAGTGCAGGTCGCCCCCGGCGCGCGGGGCCCGGACCTCTACGCGCCGCTGCCCGACGCCCGACCGGGCGGCCCGGACCACGGCATCGCCCACGCCCGGCGTCGTGCGGTTCAGCTCCTCGACCACCGGGCGGCCCCGCCAGATCTCCTCCTGCACCAGCAGGAGCTGCTCCGCCGCCGGGTTCATCTGCAGCAGCCGGCCCTCGCCGTCGACCGTGACCAGCCCCGTGTCGATCGCCGACATCAGCTCGTTCATGTCGAGGCGCAGCTGGCGCAGCTCCGACTCCGCCGCGCCCAGCGCGCTGCCCGTGTGCCGCAGCTTGTGCCCGAGCAGCGCCGTGATGCCCGCGATGAGCGCGAACAGCGCGCACTGCTGCAGCGTGGCCAGCGACAGCGCGTACGGCTGCAGCCAGAGGAAATCCGCGACATACAGGATGCTGCACAGCCCGCCGATCAGCAGGCCGCCCGGCAGGGGCAGCAGAACGGACGCGGCCGCGATCACGGGCACGTAGAGCGGCGAGAAATCGCTGGGCAGCGCGTCGACGGTCGTGATGTGCACGATCGCCGTCACCAGCAGCGCATCGAAGATGATCTGGCCGTACAGGAAGTTGCGGGTGGGCCGCCAGCCCGCGATCTCCGTGGCCCAGAAGCTGGCGCCGGAGACCACGATCGCCGACAGGAGCGCCAGCGATGCGACGAGCGTGGTATCCGCCGATGTGGCCGTCCACGCCCAGACCGCCGCGGCGTAGATGCTCACGGCGATCATCAGGCGGCCGGCATACAGCCAGCGCAGGAGTCGGAGTGTGTGGGTCCGTTGCATTTTGCACGGGGTGCGATCCGCACAGGCCCGATGCGCGGATCGCCCGATCGATCAACCGTTTGGCTCGCCCGTTTGCATCGTGCAATGCCGGCGATTCGCAAAAGGCCATGGCCTGCATTGAGTATCGGCCCGGCGCGGGCCGGGGTGAGGGACGGGAGCCCGGGCCGGCGGGACGGGGCGGGCGGGCCGGGCGGCCGGGCGGCGCGCCCCGAGGCTTGCCCGGATCCGCCGGGCCCCGGGTCAGATTATCGAGGGCGCGCACGTTCCGTACTGGCGGGGATCGTGGCCGGCGCCACCGACGGGCCGGCGGCGGCCACGCCCCCGGCGGGGCCGGCGGGCGCGCCGGGTGGCGACCCGGCGGGCGGCGCCGTACGGTGTACGCGGGGAACGATCCATCGCGCCCGCCGATTCATCATCGTGGGCGCCGAACGGGGAACTTCGACTTCCGCCACCCGGTACACCGAAGGAGAAGGGATCGCAGATGCAGTCTGCGCAACGCGCTACAACTCTCGGGGGCTCGATGTCTCTCCTCTCGGGTAGAGGCCTCGGCCTCCCCATTCTGGCTCTGCTGCTCGTCGCGGTTCCGGCCACACCGCTCTCCGCGCAGTACTTCGGCCGTCAGAAGGTCCAGTACGACGACTTCGACTGGATGACGATGAAGACGCCGAAGTTCCTGATCCATTACTACCCGGCGGAGGCGGACGTCACGGCCGACGGTGCCCGCATGGCGGAGCGGTGGTACACCCGCCTGTCGCGCGTCTTCCAGCACGAGTTCGACGAGAAGCCGCTCATCTTCTATGCCGACCACCCGGACTTCCAGCAGACCAACGTGATCAGCAACGCGCTGAGCGAAGGGACGGGCGGCGTCACGGAAGGCCTCCGCACGCGTGTGATCATGCCGTGGACGGGGGTGTACGCGGAGAACGATCACGTACTGGGCCACGAGCTGGTCCACGTGTTCCAGTACGATCTGGCGCAGAGCGCGACGGGCGGCGGGCTGCTCGGTCTCTCGCGGCTGCCGCTGTGGCTGGTCGAGGGCATGGCCGAATACCTGTCGCTGGGCCGCGTCGACGCGCACACGGCCATGTGGCTGCGCGACGCCGCGATCCGCGGCGATCTGCCCACGCTTCAGCAGCTGACCACGGACCCGCGCTACTTCCCGTACCGCTACGGCCAGGCGCTCTGGGCCTACATCGGCGGGCGCTGGGGTGACCGGTCGGTCACGGAGGTCCTGCGCATCGCGACGAATTCGGGCTTCGAGGAAGCGCTGATCCGGGTGCTGGGCGTCAACTCGGCCCAGCTGTCGCAGGACTGGATCGCGGCGATCCGCGCGGCCTACGTCCCGCTGCTCGAGGGCCGGCAGCGCCCGCAGGACGCGGGCCGGCGCGTGCTGTACCAGGAGGGCCCGGGCGCGCTGAACATCTCGCCCTCCGTCAGCCCGGACGGCCAGCGGGTCGCGTTCTTCGGCAACCGCGAACTGTTCACGACCGACCTGCTGCTGGCGGACGCCGAGACCGGCGAGATCATCAAGACACTGTCCAGCCCGCAGCGCGACTCGCACATGGATGCGATCAGCTTCATCCAGTCGGCCGGCACATGGTCGCCCGACGGGCAGAAGTTCGCGTTCATCATCTTCCGCGACGGCAACAACCAGATCGCGATCCTCGACGTGCGCTCGGCGAAGACCGAACGGCGCATCCCGCTGCCCGGGATCGGCGCCGTGACCAACGTCTCCTGGTCGCCGGACGGGGAGCAGCTGGCCTTCTCCGCGCTGCACGGCGGCATGAGCGATCTGTTCCTGCTCACCCTGCGGGATGGCTCGATCGACCAGCTGACGAACGACCGGCACGCGGACCTGCACCCGGCCTGGTCGCCGGACGGACGGACCATCGCGTTCGCGACCGATCGAGGACCGCGGACCGACTTCGATCGGCTGATCTTCGGCGAGATGAACATCGCGCTCATCGACGTGGCCATGCGGCAGGTCCGGGTCCTCGACATCTTCGAGGGGACCAAGCACATCGATCCGCAGTTCTCGCCGGACGGCCGCAGCCTGTTCTTCATCTCGGACCGCGAGGGGATCAGCGACATCTACCGCATGGACCTGGCCACGCAGCAGGTCTTCCAGGTCACGCGGCTGGCCACCGGCGTGAGCGGCATCACGGCCCTCGCCCCCGCGTTCTCGATCGCGGCGCAGACCGGCCGGATCATGTTCTCCGCGTTCGAGCACGCCGGCAACAACATCTACTCGATCGACTGCGCCGAACCGTGCGGGACGCCGGTCGCGCGCGCGCCGCAGGCCAGCGTGGCCGCGGCCGCGGTGCTGCCGCCCGCCGAGGCGCTGGGTGGCGGCACGATCTTCGCCTACCTCAGCGACCCGGCCGCGGGCCTGCCGCCCGCCGACGTCGACTACCCGGCGCAGAAGTACTCGCCCAAGATCTCGCTCGACTACCTCGGGCCGCCGTCGCTCGGCGTGGGCGCTTCGGACTACGGGACGTATCTGTCCGGCGGCGTGTCAGCGTACTTCGGCGACATGCTGGGCGATCAGTTCATCGCCACGGCGATCCAGGCCAGCGGAACCGTCAAGGACATCGGCGGCCAGGCCTTCTACCTGAACGCCAGCAACCGGCTCAACTGGGGCGGTGCGATCGGACACATCCCGTACCAGATCCCTTACTACCCGCAGTACATCCAGGCGCAGGACGGCTCGATCATGCTGCAGCAGATCCTCGACCGGATCTACATCGATCAGGCGCAGGCTCTGGCGCAGTACCCGTTCTCGATGACGCGCCGCCTCGAGTTCAGCGTCGGCGCGACGCGCTACTCTTTCAACCGTGAGATCATCCAGGCGCGCTACAACCAGTTCGGGCAGCAGATCAGTCCTGCCGAGCGCGTCGAAGGCGAGTCGCCCGACCCGATCCACTTCTTCGAGGCATCCGCCGCCTGGGTCGGGGACAACTCCTACTTCGCGATCTGGTCGCCCATCTCGGGCAAGCGGTTCCGCGTGCAGGCCACGCCCACGTTCGGCTCGCTCGACTTCACCACGGCGCTCGTCGATTACCGGACGTACGCCCTGAAGAACCCGGTCACCTTCGCCGCGCGCATCCTCCACTACGGGCGCTACGGTTCGGGCGCCAACGGCGTGTCCGAGGACGGCGTTCAGGTGCTCCAGCCGCTGTTCCTGGGCCAGGAGGCGTTCGTTCGCGGGTACGACTACAACTCCATCGTCGAGTCGGCCGCCGTCGAGTGCCGGCCCACGCAGGCCAATCCCAATTCGTGCCCGGTTTTCGACCGCCTGCTCGGGTCGCGCATCGCGGTCGCGAGTGTCGAACTGCGCATCCCGGTCCTCGGCGTCCCGGAATACGGCCTGTTCAACTTCCCGTTCATCCCGACGCAGATCTCGCCGTTCATCGACGCGGGTCTGGCCTGGAACGCGGGGGATGACGTCAACCTGAGCTTCCAGCGCACGAGCATCGAGCGTATTCCCGTGTTCAGCGCCGGTGTCTCGGCGCGCTTCAACCTGCTGGGCTTCGCCGTGCTCGAGGGCTACTACGCCTACCCGTTCCAGCGGCCGGACAAGGGCTGGCACATGGGGTGGCAGCTCTATCCCGGGTGGTGAGGCAGGGAGAGGGAGAGGGAGAGTTTCAGGGGAAGGGTGAAGGGTGAGGGTGAGGGTGAAGGAGGGAGGGGCGTTGGCCCCTCCCTCCTTTTTCATGCGTCCTTGCCGCTAGTTCGCCCGTACGGTGCGGCCGTGGGCCCAGGCGCGGACGGCGGCGACGCGTTCGGCCATCACGACTGACAGGGGGCGGGTCGTCCGGATCTCGTCGAGCAGGACTTCGTTCGTCAGCGGGCGCTGCGCGGCGAAGGCGGTGTACAGGGCGGCCACGATGGCCTGCTCGATCTCGGCGCCGCTGAACCCGTCGGTCGCGGTGACGAGTGGCGCGACCTCGAAGCGGGCGGGGTCGTGGCCGCGTCTGGCCAGGTGGATCTCCAGGATCGCCTGGCGGGCTTCGCCGTCCGGCAGATCCACGAAGAACACTTCATCGAAGCGACCCTTGCGCAGGAACTCGGGCGGCAGCCGTGAGACGTCGTTCGCGGTCGCCACCGTGAACACCTCGCTCTTGCGATCCTGCAGCCAGGACAGGAACGTGCCCAGCACGCGCTGCGACACGCCGCCGTCCTCGCCGTCGCCGGACGAGAACGCCTTTTCCAGCTCATCGATGAACAGCACGCACGGCGCGAGCCGTTCGGCGGTCGCCATTGCGCGGGCGAAGTTCTTCTCGCTCTCCCCGATGTATTTGTTGTAGAGACGGCCGGGATCCAGCTTGAGCAGCGGCAGACTCCACTCCATGGCGACGGCCTTCGCGCACAGGCTCTTGCCGCAACCGGGCACGCCGACGAGCAGCACGCCCTTGGGAAAGGTCAGCCCGAAGCTGGCCGCCTTCTCGGGCGAGGTGATGATGTGGGTGCGTTTGCGCAGCCAGTCCTTGAGCCCGGCCAGGTCGGCCACCTGGGCGAGCGTTTCCTCGACCGGATAGTACTCGAGCACGCCTTCCCGTTCGACGATCTCCTTCTTGTACTGCATGACGTGCGCGACGTCCTCATCGGTGAGCCGGTTGTCCTCGATGATCGCCTTGGTCAGGACCTTCTCGGCCTCGAGCAGCGTCAGCCCGCGCAGGTTGGCCAGCAGCCGCGCACTGGCGGCGGGCGTGAGCGCGACATCCACGCGCATGCGCTTGCGCAGATCGCGCACGATGCCGTCCAGCATGCGCTGGTATTCGGCCGGGTCGGGGGGCGGCAGTGTGACCGTCGCGCTGAGTCTGCGCAGCGCCTCGGGAAGCTGGACGCCCGCACCTGTGATGACGATCGCCCCCGCACGGTCCGCGTACTCGGTCGCGATCTCGCGCATGCGATCGGCCAGTGCATCGTTCGTGAGCAGCGGCTCGAAGGCGGCCAGATGGAAGAGCGCCTCGAGGTGCGTTCCCGCGATGTGCGCCAGAGCCTGCGCCGGATCGGTCGTGCCGTACACGGGACCGGCCGCGCCGTCGCGGCGCAGACCTTTCGACCGCGACCACAGGAAGAACGGCATCGACAGACGGTCGGCCACCAGCCGAAGCAGCGTCTCGGCACGGTCCTCTTCGACCGTGTCGATGACGATCAGGCCGTAGCGCGATCGGATCAGCAGCTCCAGATCGCGGAGCGGATCGTGGCCGGCACGGGCGCGCCCCGCGGCGCCGGGCAGTGTGGTCCTCATGGCGAGAAGTCCGCGGCGGCGCGCAGCGGCCCGTCGCCGGCCCGCGCGGTACACGTCTCGCCGTGCCGGAGCAGGACGAGCTGTTCCGGATCCAGGCCGTGCCGCTGCCACGCCGCGCGGATGCGGGCCGGCGGCTCCAGCACCGGCTCGTCCGACAGCATGAACGTGCCCCAGTGCATGCCGATGAACGCGCCGCGGCCGCCCAGCTCGGCCCAGGCGCGCACGGCTTCTTCAGGGTTCATGTGCGCTCGCCGCATGAACCAGCGCGGCTCGTACGCGCCGACGGGGAGCAGCGTGGCATCGAACGGGCCGTACCGTTCGCCGATGTCGCGGTATCCCGTGAAGTACGCGCTGTCGCCGCCGAAGTAGACGCGGCCCGCGCGACCCGCATCCAGCGCGAACGACGCCCACAGGCGTGGAGAACGCCGGAACGGTGAGCGGCGGGTCCAGTGCCGGGCCGGCAGGGCCGTGACGTCGAGCGACGTGCCGTCGTGCGTGAGCGTGACGGAGCCGTGCCAGTCGAGCTCGTGCACGCGGACAGCGCCGTGTCGGGCCAGCCAGGGCGTGTAGCCCAGCGGTGTGATCCAGCGCAGCGTGTCCCCGTACCGGTCCGCCAGCCGGCGCACGGTGGGCGCGTCCAGGTGATCGTAATGGTCGTGGGAGAGCACGACGGCATCGATGGGCGGCAGATCCTCCAGCGCGATGGGCGGCGGGACCAGGCGACGCGGGCCCGCCCAGGAGACCGGCGAGACGCGCTCGCTCCAGACGGGATCGGTCAGCACGTTGAGCGGGCCGAGCTGGATCAGGAAGGTCGCGTGCCCGATCCACGTCAGGGTCAGCGTCCGGGCGTCCGCGCGCGGGCGCTCGAGGGCCGGCCGGAGTACGGGCAGATCGCCCGTGCGCGGCGGCGCTGGCGCCGTCCCTTCGATCAACCGCTGCCAGCGCCAGCGCAGGAAACTGCCCGCGCGGACCTGGTCCGGATCGGGCCAGGGGTTGCGGAACCCGCCGTCCGCACGGTGGTGCGCAGGCCGGCCTGCACCGGCCGCGATCCGCCCGTCCGGACGGTCCGGCTGCTTCACGACCATCGCATGCATGCCCCCTGAGGATCGGCACGGGCGCGCCCCGGTTGGACGCGCGCGTGCGCTCAGGCGGACGGACCCGCCGCGGCCGGCAGTGCGGCGGCCTCGAGCCGCGCGGGCACGCGCAGCGTGAACAGACTCCCTTCACCCGGGCGGCTCATCACGGAAATCTCGCCGCCCAGCAGGCGGGCGAAGTGGCGGGCGACGCCGAGGCCGATGCCCGTGCCGCCGAAGCGGCGCGTTCCCGATTGCTCGGCCTGCCAGAACGGGTCGAAGATGCGGTCGTAGTGCTCGTGGCCGATGCCGATGCCCGTGTCGCGGACCGTGATGACGGCCCGGTCCTCCTCGACGCTGGCGTTGACTTCGATTTCTCCTTCGATCGTGAACTTGACGGCGTTCGTCAGCAGGTTGTTCAGGATCTGGCCCAGGCGCAGCGTGTCGGTGTGCACGACTGCGAGCGGGTCGGCGACGAACGTCAGGGCGAGTCCCTTCTCGGCGGCCAGCGGCGCGATCAGGCCCACCGCGTCGCCCACCACGGTCTCGAGGCGGACCGCCTCGATGCGCAGCGTGTCGTGGCCGGACTCCGCGCGCGAGAAACTGAGCACGTCATCGACCTGACGCAGCAGGTGGCGCGCTGCCGCGCGAATGCGCTCGATCTGCGTCCGGTTCTCCGCGCGCAGCTGTGCAGCCGGATCCAGCAGGATCAGCTCGGCATAGCCCAGGATCGCGTTCAGCGGCGTGCGCAGTTCGTGCGACATGACGGCGAGGAAATTCGATTTGGCGCGGCTCGCCTCGCGGGTCGACTCGAAGAGACGCGCGCTGTCCAGCGCCTGGCCCAGGCGCATGGCCAGGTCCTCGGCCAGCCAGACATCGGTATCGGAGAACTGGCGGCCGGTGTCCGTCGCGGCCAGCGTGAGCGAACCCAGGATCCGATCCCGCACGACGATCGGAACGCACAGGAGCGACTCGATGCCGAGCGCGCGCAGCCGCTCCCGGCCGGCGGCGTCCGCGGTGCGCGCGAGCACCGCCTGGTCGATGACGGGGACCAGGTCCACCGTCCCGGTACTCAGCACGCGCCGGCAGCCCAGATCCGGTCCGAAATCGGCCGGCTGCTCGCCGTCCGCTCCGGTAAGCGGCACGGCCTGGCCGTTGACATCGCGCAGCGCGATCGCGGCCTGCACGGCGCCGTCTGCATCCTTCAGATGGATCGCACACACATCGGCCAGGTTACCGACGACGAGTTGCGCCACAGCCTGCAGGCTCTGGACCTCGTCGAGGGATGCGCCGAGCCGCGCGCTCACCCGTGCCAGCAGATCGAGCTGCCGCTCCGCGAACTGCGCCTCCACGCGCGCCGTGCGTTCGGCCTCATACAGCCGGGCCCGCTCGACGGCCTGCGCACACTGTTGCGCGAGCAGGAGCAGGAAGGTGCGATACTCGTCGGGGATCGCGCCGCGGCCCTCGAAGTGCAGGGCCAGGACACCCCCGACGCGGTCGCGCGCCTCCAGCGGCAGGATGGCCCACGCCTCGCCGCCCGACGGCGCGGCCCCGCCGATGAACGGCAGACCGCCCAGCCAGGCGGGCTGCCCGGTCCGGAACGCCATCGCGAACGGATCGTCCCCGTCGACCGGACGGCCGTTGAGCCAGCCGCAGACGGACGTCGGACAGTCGATCGCGCTCGCCACTTCCATCACGCCCCCGGCCGCGACCAGCAGCACGCCGCCCGACGCGCCGACCGCGCTCGCCCCCTCGCGCACGACGACGTCGGAAACCTGCTCCGGGGTGACCGCGCGCAGCAGCGCGCCGGTGACCGTCTGGAGCCTGCGCGCGCGCTGCGCGGACCGGTCCAGCTCGGCGGCAAGGGACCGCAGGCGCGCTTCCGCCCAGACGCTGTCGTTCGCCGCATCCTGCGGCGCAGGCCGGGACATCCAGTCCCGGTCTTCTCCGGCGGGTGTCGAGGGTCGATCGGAGGGCCGTCCCATGCTCCTCTGGTCAGGCGGGAATAGGGCTTGCCGCAAGATGGGGCTTCGCGGGGCTGTGCGGAATGATCTCGCCGGCGGCGACTGCGTCGTGCGGGTGCCCTGCGGAACGGAGCGAACGGCAGCGACCGGGAATAACCCCGGCTTCGCGACCGCTCACGGGGAGTGGGGCGTCTTTTTCGCCGTCAGCGACGCCGGCGCGCCCGGGCCGCGCGGCGGCGCGCATCGGCGGCCTTGCGCTTGCGAGCTTCGCTCGGTTTCTCGTAGAACCGCTTCTTCTTCATGTCCTTGAACAGCCCCGACCGCAACATCTTCCGGCGAAACTGTTTGAGGGCCCACTCGATGCGGTCCCCCTCGTTGATCTCGATCTCGATCATGTCCTCGTGCTTCCACCCGGGAAAACGACGACGGGGACGTCCTGCGGTATCCCCGTCGTTTCGAGGCCTCACCGCCCATTCGGGCGGCGGGGGCCAGGCGAATCTGAAAAATAAGGGGAAACACACGCCACGTCCACTCTACCGCCATGCCCCGGGCGCCGCGCGGTACCTTCGGGCAGGGTCAGCGAGCGGCATCGCGCCCGCCGGCCGATCAGGTGCCGCCCGCGCCGCCGACCACGAGGGACCAGATGACGGCCAGCAGCTCCTCGATCAGGATCTGCGACTGGGTCCAGGCCTCGACCGCGAGCGTGGCGGTCTGCGGGATGCCGTCCTGGCCGGGTACCATGATCCGGCCCCAGTTCGCGCCCATGTACCAGCCGGATCCGAACTGCCCCGCAGCGCTGGTCTGACCGAGCTGGATCACGAGCGTCCGGCCGCGCACGCTGGCCCGGCAGGCGGTCGAGTTGACGAGGACCTCGGGCGGATCCGTGTTCACGGCACCGGGCAGAATGAACTGGATGTCGACCCACGTCCGGCCGGACTCCCAGCGACGGCTGCCGGCCGGCCGCACGTAGGTGGGCGGGACCTTGTAGGTCACGGGGGCCTGGGTGATCGACTGCCAGTTGTCCGTCGTGACGCCCGGCGGCAGGCAGGTCAGCGGCTCTCCCGGTTCCGAGGGCGTGAGACAACCGGCCGCACCGACCACGCAGACGATGGCGGCGACCCGCAGCAGTGCATGGCGGACCATGTGTGTGCTCCTTACCATGAAACAAGTTCCGTCCCGAATCTCGTGCGCCGGGGCGAATGGAGCAACCCGGGTTCGGCACGGTCGCAGGGGACGGTAATGGAGCGCAGGCACTACCATCTGATCGGCATCGGCGGGACAGCCATGGCAGCCCTTGCGGGGCTGCTGCAGGCGAAGGGCCACCGGGTCACGGGCTCGGACGAAGCCGTCTACCCGCCCATGTCGGACCTGCTGGCTTCGCTGGGCATCGCCTATCGCGAAGGTTACCGGCCAGCCAACCTGTCGCCGCGGCCGGATGCCGTGATCGTCGGCAACGCCATTTCGCGCGGCAATCCCGAGCTGGAACACGTCCTCAATGAACGCATCCCGTACACGTCAGCGGCAGCAACCATCCGCGAGGAACTGCTGCGCGGGCGCGTCTCGGTGCCGGTTGCGGGTACACACGGCAAGACGACGACGACCTCGCTCCTGGCCTGGGTGCTCGAGGCGGCCGGGTTCAACCCCTCGTTCCTGATCGGCGGCATCGCGGAGAATTTCGGGACGTCGTTCCGGCTGACGGATGCGCGTGTGTTCGTGATCGAAGCGGACGAGTACGACACCGCGTACTTCGACAAGGGCCCGAAGATGTGGCACTACCTGCCGGACATCGCGGTCGTGAACAACATCGAGTTCGACCACGCCGACATCTTCCGGGACGACATCGCCTACCGCTGGGCCTTCTCGCGCTTCATCAACCTGATCCCGTCGAACGGCCGGCTCGTCGCCGGCTGGGACTCGCCCGTCGTGCGCGAGCTGGCCCCGGCATCGTTCGCGCCGGTGTCCTCGTTTTCCGTGCCCGACGCGGGCCGCGTCGATGGGCCCGACACGCCCGACACGCCGCTGCGGGCAGGGCTGCCGGCACGCGAACGCTGGACCGCCGTGGACCTCGCGTTCGGGAGTGCCGCGACGCGGTTCACCGTGCTGCGTGACGACGAGGTCTGGGGCCAGGTCGAGACGCCCTTGGCCGGGGCCTTCAACGTGCGCAACGTGCTGGCGGCCATCGCCGCGGCCAGCGCGCTGGGCGCCGATGCGGAGCGCGTGCGCGAGGGTCTGCGCACGTTCCGCAGCGTGCGCCGCAGGCTGGAGGAGCGCGGCACGGTGGACGGCGTGACCGTGATCGACGATTTCGCGCACCACCCGACGGCGGTACGGGAAACGATTCTTGCCGCACGTCAGCGCTGGCCGGACCGCCGCATGGTCGCCGTCTTCGAGCCACGCAGTTTCACGGCACAGCGGCGGGAGTTCCAGGAGGCCTATCAGGACGCGCTCGCGCTGGCGGACGAGATCATCATGGCGGGTCTGTTCCATCCGGAACGGTACACGGCCGAGACGGCGATCGACCCGCACGCGATGGTCTCCTGGTGGCAGGCCCGCGGCCGGCCGGCCGCACACCTCCCGGAGCCGGACCGCATCGCACGGACACTGATCGGGTCGACGCGACCGGGGGACGTGATCCTGGTCATGTCGAACGGCGGCTTTGGCGGGCTGCACGAAAAGCTGCTGGCCGGGCTCGCGACGCGCACGAGCTGACGCCCGCGGCAGGACAGGTTGCGCACGAACGGGCCGCGCCGTACCGTGCGCTGCGGATCCTCTTCCCGACCGTAGACGGAGGCTGGCATGCGTGTGGGCAACCTGAGGTCGATCGCAGCAGTCGTGACCCTTCTCGCGGCAACCGCGTGTGCGAGCGGCGGCGCTGCGCCCGGGGGCGCTCAGACGCAGGAAGGCGCTGCCGGCCAGCCCGAGGGCACGGTCGTCCAGGTGCTGAACACGGCGCCGGGCTCTTCGACGGTGACCGTGTACATGGTCCCCGAGATCGGCGTCGACACCCCGCTCGGCGCCATCGAGAGCGGCCAGACCCGCATCTTCCCGTTCTCGGGCTCGCCGGGCTGGTACCAGATCCGCGCCGTCGGCCCTGCCGGCACGATGATGAGTGAACGGTTCCAGCTGTACCGGAACTCGACGGCGAGATGGGACATGTCCACGGGCCGGCGCGTGGTGGTCGGCGGTCGCTGAGGCGAGGGCTCGCCGCGCGCGGCGAGCCGCTCACGGGCCGCGCACCAGTTCGCGGACCGTGTTGCAGTGGATCTCGACCGTGTCGCGCTCACGCAGCGCGTAGCCGCCCGCCGGCGCGACGGCCACGGGCACACGTGCCCGGTCCATGCGGTCGAACACGACACGATCCCTCCGACGCAATCCATCCATGGTGAGGTTCAATCCGCCCAGCTGGTCCCCGCGGTAGGGATCGGCGCCCGCCAGGTACAGCGCGAGGTCCGGCACCCGATCCGCGAGGATGCGCTCGAGCGAGGCTTCGAGCAGGTCGAGGAACTCCTCGTCGCCCGTGCCGTCGCGCAGGCCGATATCCAGGTCGCCGGCCGGTTTGACGAACGGGTAGTTGTTCTGCTGGTGCATCGAGAAAGTGAAGACGGAGTCGTCCTGCGCGAAGATGTCCGCCGTGCCGTTGCCGTGGTGCACGTCCAGATCGATGACCAGCACGTGCCGGGCGCTGCCCTCCGCGATCACGGCGCAGGCCGCGATCGCGATGTCGTTGATCAGACAGAAGCCTTCGCCGTGGTCGGCGAACGCGTGGTGGAACCCGCCGCCCAGGTGCATCGCCCGCCCGTGCTCGAGTGCGAGGCGCGCGGCCTGCATCGTCCCGCCCGCGCACAGCCACGCCGCCTTGCGCAGCGCGGGTGAGAACGGGACCTCGAGCGTGAACCGCTCCTGCAGGCTGAACGCGTCGTTCCGGATCTTCTCTAGGTAACGGGCGGTGTGAACGCGGGCGACATCGGCGTCGGCGGCGGGTTCGGCCAGGGTCAGATCTTCGGCGCGGACCGTGCCCTCGGCCAGCAGCCGTTCACGCACGTGCCGGTACTTTGCCGTCGGGAAGACGTGCGGGCCGATGTCGACCTCGTAGTCCGGGTGCCAGACCACAGGACAGGACCGGTCCCGCGGCGTTTGACGATCCGGCGCCGGCCGCTCTATTCTCTCCACCCGTTCCGCTCCGATCGACCGTCCATCCGGAGTCCGTCATGTCGCGCATGAAAGGCCTCGCCCTCGCCGCCATCCTGCTGGCCTCGCCGGCACTCGCGCAACAGCCACGCGCGTTCCAGCCGGGCGACTGGTACCGCGTCACGACGCTGTCATCGCCGGCGCTCTCGCCCGATGGGCGTCTCGTTGCCGTGACGGTCACCACCGTCGACGAGAGCGAGAACCGGCGCCACTCCGAGATCTGGATCGTGCCCGCGGCCGGCGGCGAGCCCGTCCGCTACACTTCGCCCTCGACGGAGAGTTCGAACCCGCGTTTCTCGCACGACGGCAAGCTGCTGTTCTTCACCTCGCAGCGGCCGGGCGGCAGCGGCAACACGTGGGCGCTGCGCATGGACCGGCCGGGCGGTGAAGCGTTCCAGGTGAACGACTATCCGTCCGGCTCGATGCCGGCCGATGGGCGCTTCGCGATCTACACCGCGCCGGCCGACGCGAACGATGACGAGGGCGGCGGGCGCGGCGGGCGCGGCGGAGGTCAGGGCCAGCGTGGCGAGAACGCGGGCGCGGCCGATCCGTGGTCCGCCATGCAGCCGATGGCGCGTCCGCCGTACGGCGCGATCACACGACCGCTCGACGCGCGCCGTTTCGACGGCATGCACATCGTCGATTTCCCGTACAAGGCCAACGGCCGCGGCTTCGTGCCGAACCCGCGCGAGGCGCGTCGCGTCAGGCCGCAGCAGTTGTGGATGCAGATGGTCGGGGACACCGCGCGCAAGCGCATCACGGACACGGCGTACGGGCACGGCGGCGCGGCCGTCTCGCCGGACGGCCGCTGGATCGCGTTCACGGCGGACCCGGACCTGCGCCCCGATTCCATCGTCCGGGCCGAGCGCGATTCGATCGCGGTGCTGCCCTACGATGCGGCCCGCGACGAGGCGGATCGCAACGATGCGGACATCTTCATCACGTCCGTGGATGGCGGCACGCCGCGCCGGCTCACGACCGCGACCGGCAGCGAGCGTTCGCTCGCCTGGTCGCCGGACGGGCGCAGGATCGCCTGGATCTCGAGCCTGAAGCGGACCTCCTCGAACCGTCTGTGGATCGTCGATGCAGCCGGCGGCACGCCGCGCGATCTGCTCGGCGACTGGCGCTACGAGCCGTCCGGGTTCGAATGGCTGCCCGACGGCGACATCGTCATGGAGGCCGCGATCGGCGGACGCACCGGCGTGTTCCGCATCGACGCGCGCACGGGTCGCCGGACGGAGATCCTGAGCGGGCGTCGTCGCATCAACGGCACGAGCTTCGACGCGAAGTACACGAAGGTCGCGTTCGTGGCCACGAGCCTCGCCAGCCCGACGGAGCTCTTCATTGCCGACATCGA
This sequence comes from Longimicrobiales bacterium, assembly GCA_041568755.1. Taxonomy (GTDB): domain Bacteria; phylum Gemmatimonadota; class Gemmatimonadetes; order Longimicrobiales; family RSA9; genus JBFFZF01. The sequence continues at coordinate 19,581 of JBFFZF010000061.1, forward strand.
TGGCCGGAACGAGCGCCGGCTCACCAGCTTCAACGACGAGCTGCTGAGCGAGATCGCGTTCACGGACGGCGAGCGGTTCACGTACGAGTCGGTCGGTGGCCTCGAGATCGAGGCGTGGCTGCTGAAGCCGTTCGGCTATCAGCCGGACCAGCGCTATCCGCTCGTGCTCTACATCCACGGCGGGCCGCACTCCGCGTACGGCGAGAACTGGTTCGACGAGTTCCAGAACCTGACCGGCGCGGGCATGTTCGTGCTCTTCACGAACCCGCGCGGCTCGAGCAGCTACGGCGCAGACTTCACCTACTCGACGCGCGGGCGCTGGGGCATGGAGGATTACGAGGACCTGATGAAGGCGGTCGATATCGTCGCGCGCCGGCCGGATGTCGACTCGACGCGCATGGGCGTGACCGGCGGCAGCTACGGCGGGTTCATGACCGCGTGGATCACGACGAAGACGAACCGGTTCAAGGCTGCGCAGGCCGATCGCATGATCAGCAACTGGATCTCGTGGTACGGCACCTCGGAGGCGCAGGGCCTGACCGAGTTCGAGTTCTACGGCAAGCCGTGGGACAACCTCGGCCTGTACATCGACCTGTCGCCGTTCAAGTACGTCGACAGGGTGAAGACGCCCACGCTGATCGTGCAGTCGGAAGAAGATCACCGCACGCCCATGACGGATGCCGAGCAGTGGTTCATGGCGCTGAAGAAGCAGGGCGTGCCCGTCGAATTCATGCGTTATCCCCGCTCGACCCACGACCTCTCACGCACGGGTGAGCCGTGGCTGCTGGTGGACCGGCTGGCCCGGCTGCGCCAGTGGTTCAGCTACTGGCTGAAAGGCGAGGGCGTGGTGACGGCCGGAACCTCCTGAGGAGGCGACGGGGAGGCCACGAGAGATGTCCGAGAGCCCGCTGAGCCGCTGGGTCGCCGAGCTGCGCCGCAGACGCGTCACGCGCGTGGCGCTCATCTACATGGCCGTCGCCTGGCTGATCCTGGAGGTGGCCGCAACGACGTTTCCCATCCTCGACCTGCCGGAATGGACCACACGGCTCGTCCTGGTGCTGCTCATCGCGGGGTTCCCGATCGCCCTGATCTTCAGCTGGATCTTCGACGTCACGCCGACCGGCGTTGAAAAGACCGGTCCGGACCGCGACACGGACCGGACCGCTGCCGGGGCGGCGCGGGGTCGAATGCGCTCCGCGTGGATCGTGGGCGTGGTGGTCGTCGTGCTCGGTGCAGGTGCACTGGCCTGGTCCCGGCTGGGCCAGGAACGCGCCATGCGGTCGGCCACGACCGTGCTGGTCATGCCGTTCGAGGTGCGCGGTGGCGAAAGCATCGCCTACCTCAGCGACGGCATCGTGAATCTTCTCTCGACGAAGCTGGACGGCGCGGTCGGGCTGCAGAGCGTGGACCCGAGCGCCGTGCTGAAGGCCCTGGGCGACAGCCGGCCGGCGGTCACGCTGGAGACCGCCCGCGCCCTGGCCGACCGTTTCGGAGCCGGCCTGATCATCACGGGCAGCATCGTGCAGGTGGGGCCGAGCGTGAGTCTCCAGGCGTCGCTTCACGACGTCACGGACCAGTCGAGCGCGCTGATCACGGAGAGTGTCGAGGGAATCACGGAAGACATCTTCCGTCACGTCGACGTACTCGCCGCCCGGCTGCTCGCGGCGCAACTGCGCGGCTCCGTCATGGCGCAGGCGGCGGTGGTCACGACAGAGTCGCTGCCCGCGCTGAAGGCGTATTTGGAGGGCGAGGCGGCGTTCCGGCGGGCAGACTGGGCGCGCGCGAAGATGGCGTTCCAGCAGGCCGTCGACCTGGACAGCACGTTCGCTCTGGCACACCTCCGGCTGTCGCAGGCCGACGGCTGGGTCGTGCCGCGCAACCTGGTGCGGCCGGAAACGGATGCGGCGGTCCGTCTTGCGGCCCGTCTTTCCCCGCGCCATCGCATGCTGCTGGATGCGCGGGTCGCGGAAATGCGGGATGACCCGGCGACGGAATCGCTGCTGCGCAGCTTCGTGCAGCGCTATCCGGACGATGTGGACGGCTGGTACCTGCTCGGGGATTACATCTTCCATGCCTACCACGCCAGCGGCCGATCGCTGGTCGCGTCGCGCGAGCCGCTCGAGCAGGCGTGGGCGGTCGACCCCGGGAACCTCACGTCCGTCTCGCACCTGATCGACGTCTACCTCGCCCAGGGTCGCCCCGACCTGATCGATCGCATGTTCGCCCAGCTGGGGCAGGACACGCTTTCGATGACGGGGCTCATCGCGCTGCGTGCGTGGGCGGCGGGCCCGGAGCACCGGGACCGTTCGCGCGCGAAGCTGCAGGCCGGACCGCTCACCGGTCTGGAGGTGGGTCGCGTCCTTCAGTTCGGACCCGTGGAGCTGCTTCCCGATCTGATCCGCAGCATCACCATGCCGAACGACACCGCGCCCGCGGGCATTGCGCTTCCCCGGATCCAGGCAGCGCTCGGAAAGCTCGACGCGGCCGAAGCGGTCACGCAGCAGACGATGGATCCTTTGGCGTCGGTGATGCTCGGAGTGTTCTACCGGGTGCTCCCCGGCGTGCCGGAAACACGCGGGTTATCCGCCAGCGCAGAGCGGCTCGAGGCCTGGCGCACGGGCGCGGGGCCAACAGCCAATCCGGATCCCGTGGTTCCGCCGGAAACCGAGGCCCTCATGCAGTCCTACCTGCTCGGCCTGGCCGGCATCCGGATGGGGGATGCGCAGCCCGCGGAACGGCTGCGCCGGGAGCTGATGACACAAGCGGGTGCTCCCCCGGTCCGTGAACTCGCGAGCAGCCTGGTGTCGCACCTGCTCGCGGCAGCGGCGCTGGCGGCGGGGAACGCGCGCGCCACGCTCGACGCGATTCAGCAGAGCCGGTACGAATCGCTCAGCCGGGCCCACTTCCAGCACACGCCGGGTTCGGGCCGCTCGGAGTTCTTTCCACCGTACTTCGAGCGCCTGCTGCGCGCGGCGGCTCTGTCGGAGCTGGGCCGGCATGCAGAAGCGCTCGACTGGTATCGGACGCTGACCGAATACGCGGGCGGCCCGACGACGTTCGCCCTGAAGCCGCTGGCCTATCTCGGCGCGGCCCGCGCACATGAAGCGCTGAACCAGGTGCAGAACGCGGCGGATCGTTACGCGCGGTTCATCGCCATGTGGGAAAGCGCCGATCCGGAGCTGCAGCCGCTGGTGGACGACGCCCGGCAGCGACTCTCACGGCTCGCCGACGCTGCGGCCCGCTGAGCGCGGGCGACACAGCGACACTGTGACGCGGCCGGTTCGAAACCGCAGCCGCGCACGGGAGAAGGTCTTGCGGCGCTTGTTGCTCCGTTGCGCCCGGGCCATATTCCGGTCACCTCGCATATCGATGATCGTCCCCCTGCTGCGCGGGAG
>JBFFZF010000062.1:0-22483 GCA_041568755.1 Longimicrobiales bacterium
AGGACGGCGAACGCGAGGGACTCGGGCATGACCAGGCCTCGATCGACCGGCTCAGCGCGCCACGGCGATGCACTCGATCTCGACGCGCGCACCGGCCGGCAGACCGGACACACCGATCGCGGAGCGGGCCGGCGGGTCGGGCCGGAAGAACTCGCCGTACACCTCGTTCATCGCGCTGTAATCGCGGATGTCGGCCAGGAAGACCGTGCACTTCACCACGTCCTGGCGGGTCACGCCGGCGACGGTCATCACCTGCGTCAGATTGTCGAGCGCCTGACGCGTCTCCTCGCGGATGCCGCCTTCGATCAGCGAGCCGCTGCCCGGCCGGTTGCCGATGAGGCCCGAGAAGAAGATCAGGTTGCCCGTGCGGACCGCCGAGGAGTACGGCGCGAGCCGGGGCACATCGGCCGCGTTCATCGCCTGGCGGCGAGGTCCTGTCGATGGGCTCGAGGCACACGCGCCGAGCGCGAGTCCGAGCAGCAGCCACAGCGCCGTGTGCGCCGCGCCGCGCGTCAGCGCGCGCCCGCCGCGCCCGTTCCGGGCCGCCGTCGGGCCCGGCAGGGATCCGAAGTTCGTCACAGCATCTCCTTGAGTCGATCGATGTCCAGGTTGCCGCCGCTCGCCACAATGACCACACGCCGCCCGGCCGGCAGCGCGATGCTGCCGGCCAGCAGCGCGGCGAGCCCGGCGGCGGCCGAAGGCTCGACGAACAGCTTGGCGCGTGTCATGAGCAGGATCATCGCATGCATGATGTCCGCGTCCTTCACGGTCACGACGTCGTGCACGTGTCGGCGCACGTGTTCGAGCACGCGTTCGCCCGTCATGGGCGGCGCCAGTCCGTCCGCGACGCTGTGCACGTGCTCCAGCCGCACGACGTGGCCGGCGTCGAGCGCCGCACGCAGACCCGCGGCGCCCTCCGGCTCGACACCCCAGACGCGCGTCCGGGGCCGCAGCGCCGTGACCGCAGTCGCGATGCCGGCGAGCAGCCCGCCCCCGCCGACGGGTACGATGACGTCGTCCACGTCCGGCACGTCCTCGACGATCTCGAGCCCGGCCGTGCCGTGTCCGGCGATGACCGCGTCGTCATCGAACGGGTGCACGAGCGTGTAGCCGTGCTGCGCGCGCAGCTCGTCCAGCCGGGCGAAGGCCGCGTGCACGTCACCGTGCAGCACGATCTCGGCGCCGTAGGCGCGGCTGGCCGCGACCTTGGCAGGCGAAGCGTGCTCGGGCATGACGACGACACTGCGCAGCCCTTCGGCTGTCGCGCCCCAGGCCAGAGCCTGCGCATGGTTGCCCGCCGAGATGCCGATCAGTCCACGCGCGCGCTCACTCGCGGTCAACTGCCGGATCCGGTTCAGGACGCCGCGCACCTTGAAGGATCCGGTTTTCTGGAACAGCTCGGCCTTGATGAAGAGCCGCGCGCCCGCGAGCCCGCCGAGCGACGCGCTGGCCAGCGTGGGCGTGCGGTGCACCCGCCCCGCGAGATGCTGTCTCGCTTCGTGGATCGCGTCGATCGTGGTCATCGCCGTCCGCAGGCCGGTGCGCGCGTCGTCGCCCGTATGATGACCGGTCGTCGCACGGACCGGCAAGGGCCGGCCGCAGCAGAAAGGAACACGCCGGCCCGGGCGCAGGCGGAGTCGCGCGTCATCCCTTCGCCGGGCCGCACTGGACGGTGGTTCCGGCAGCGCTCATCTTGCCCACCGGGAGGGACGACTCATGACGGACACCCGCATGCCGGACAGCCCGCGCGCGCCCACGGAGCCTGCCGGCTTCGGCAACGCCGATCTGGCCGCGACGTTCCGCGACTTCCTGGACGCGCACCGCGGCGAGAAACACATCATTGCGTTGCAGGATTTTCCGGATCCGGATGCGATCGCCGCGGCGCTCGCCTACGAGAAACTCGCCGAGCCCTTCGACATCCGGACGGACACCGTCTACGAAGGCGGGATCAGCCACCAGGAGAACCGCGCGCTGGTCCAGGTGCTCGATATCCGGCTCACGCGCTTCACGGACGCCCTCGCGCTCGACACCTTCGATGGCGCAGTGTTCATCGACAACCAGGGCACGACGACACGGCTGAAGGATCGTCTCGACGAGGCCGGCGTCCCGACGCTCGCCGTCATCGACCATCACGCCGATCAGAAGCTGCTGCAACCGGAGTTCGCGGACATCCGGCCCGTCGGCGCGGCCGCCACCATCTTCGCCGACTACCTGCACAGCGGGCTGATCATCCAGCTGGATGGTGAGGATCCCCATCACGCCCGGCTGGCCACGGCGCTCATGCACGCGCTGCGCAGCGAGACCAACGGTTTCATGCATGCCGGCCCCGCGGAGTACGCGGCGGGTGCGTTCCTGAGCGCCCACCAGGACGTTCTGCTCGTCGAGAAAGTGCTCCATGTGCAGCGGTCGCGCGGCACCATGGATGTCATTCAGGCCGCGCTCACGCACCGGCGTGTGCTGGGCGGCTTCTCGCTCGCGGGTGTCGGTTACGTCCGGCACGCGGATCGTGATGCAGTCCCGCAGGCGGCCGACTTCCTGCTCACGGAGGAGAACGTGAGTGCGGCGATCGTCTACGGTCTGCTGACCGGCGAGGACGATGAGCGGGAGATCGTGGTCGGCAGCGTACGCACCAACCGGATCACGCTCGACATCGACGGATTCCTCAAGCGAGCCCTGGGCGCGGACGCGCGCGGCAGGTTCTACGGAGGCGGCAGAGCCGGAGCCGGCGGTTTCGAGATCCCTGTCGGCTTCCTCGAAGGTTCACCCGATTCCGAGCAGATGCGGCTCAAGTGGGAGGCCTTCGACCAGCAGATCCGCAGCAAACTGGTGCGCGCCGCCGGCCTGGATGAGCCGGCTACGGAGGACTGACGCCCGCGCCCTGACCGTCGCGCACGTTCCATTCGCACAGGGGATCGCCGCGCGCCGCGCACCGCGCGTGCAGCACATCGGCGGGTACACCGCAATAGTACTCGACAACGGCCTCGAGCACGCCCGTGTAGAGCGTGCATGCGGTGATGCCCATCGCCGCCGTCGGCGACGGCTGCATGACCACGGTCATGGGCCTGCCACGCACGGCCACGTCGGTATCCCCGGTCAGGCTGCCCAGCAACCGCCGCGCCGCCCGCCGCGCTGGCACGAAGATGAGCGAGCGGGAACGGCGCAGCAGGCGAGTCGTGAACGCAGGACGCTCGCCCAGCCGGCGGCGCGCAACACGACGGCCGGTCTCACGCATGATGGATTCGGCATCCGGGCGACGCAGCACGAGACGCATCAGGCTGTCCAGCTCAGCGAACGGCACACGGCTGCCGGAAGCGGCGGCGCTTTCGTACCGGGAGATCTGCGTGGTGATGACGCCGCTCAGCCCGAGGCGGCGGGGCAGACTGACGGAGACGTCCTCATCCTCGAGGATCTCGACGGGCCGATCCTGATCGCGCACCGACTCGAGCAGGGCCAGCGGCAGCGCCGCCAGCACCTCGCCTCCCGTTCGCTGGTCCGTTTCCTCTGGCGTCAGGTCCATCGCTCCCGGGTCGAGGACGGAGAGAGTCGTCACGGGGGCGGCAATCTGGCACGCTCGACCGCGCGTCGCAACGCCGGCCGATCGCATGCGGGGTCGGCTGGCGCCATGCCGGCAGGCGTCGTAACCTGTGCACATGCGCCGACATCCCGGCATCGATCCGCCCGAATACGCGGACTGGACACCCGACCCCGAACAGGTCCGTGACTACGCGCAGCGCGTCGATTCGGATGCCGAGCGCCGGGCCATCCTGCGCGCGCTGGACACGGAAACGCTGCTCGAGCTGTACGCCGGACTGGTCCGGTTCCGCGTGCACGACTACACGCTGAAACGCTGGGTGCGCCGCGGCGTGATTTCGAAGGCGTGGCTGGGCACGGGCGAGGAAGCCGTGACCGTCGGTTGTGTGCACGCGCTGGATCGCAAGCAGGACGTCGTGGCTCCCATGATCCGCAACGCCGGCGCGTGCCACGAGATGGGCATGTCGCTGGACGCGATGTTCGCCGGCTACCTGGGCCTGCGCACCGGACCGAACCGCGGCGTGGACGGGCACTTCGGGGATCTGTCCAGCGGAGTCATCCAGCCCATTTCCCACGTCGGCCAGATGGTCCCGATCGTCACCGGGGTGGCGCTCGCGTTCCGGGCGCGCGGCGAAGCGCGCGTCGCACTGACATGGATCGGCGACGGCGCGACGAAGAGCGGTATCGTCCACGAGGGACTGAACCTGGCCGCCGTGCTGAGCGTGCCGGCCGTGTTCGTGCTGCAGAACAACCAGGTCGCACTCGGCACGCGGCTGGATCAGCACCAGTCCGGCGACCTCGATGCGTGGGCGCCCGCCTATGGCCTGACCGGCATGCAGGTCGATGGCAATCACGTGCTCGATGTGTTCGCGGCCACGCGTATTGCCGCCGCCAGGGCGCGTGCCGGTGAAGGCGGAACCCTGATCCGCGCGGAGACGTTCCGCATGGGTGGCCACGCGACGCATGACGAGGCGGAAGCGCGGCGCACCTTTCCGGCCGCACTGTTCGAAGCGTGGGGACGGCGCGATCCCATCGGTCTGTACGAGGAGTGGCTGGTCGCGGAAGGCGTCGCGCGCGATCGTCTCGAGGAGATCGAAAACGTCGTGGAGGGCGAAGTCGAGAGCGCGGCGGAGCGTGCGCTGGAAACGCGCGACGCGCTCGTCCCGGAAGGTCCGCTGGCCGAGTACCCGGGCGTCAGCGCAGGCGTGCGGCAACCCGGCCTGACGCAACGCGGCGGGCGCGCCCGCTGAACGGGCTCACGGCTCGCCGGCAGCGCCGGCCGCGACGTCGAGGAATTGGCGCACGATGCGGTGCGTCAGGCCCCAGATCACGTAGTTCCGCCAGATGATCGAGGGAAACCGTCGGGTCGTGCCGCCGTGCGGGATCTCCAGCTCGGACGCGAAACGCGGGTCGCACAAAGCATCGATCGGGATCCATTCCGTGCTGCGCACCTCGTGCGGCGAGGGCACCAGCCGCGTCTCGAAGGGCACCGCCACGACGAAGGGCGCGATCACGATGGGCGGCAGTCGATTCGTGGCCGGTGTGAGTTCGTCCAGACTGCCCAGCACGTGCCCGACGTGCTGCACCGCGATGCCGGTCTCTTCTTCCGTCTCCCGCAACGCCGTCGCCAGCAGGTCTCTGTCCGCGTCCGCGCGCCGGCCGCCGGGCAACGCGATCTGCCCGGACCAGGGATCGTGGGCGCGCGCGGTCCGCTCGATGAACAGGACCTCCAGGACGGGTGCCGGCCGGACGATCAAGGTGACAGCCGCCTCCGCGTGGCGCACCTCGCGCTGCAGGCGGGTGGTCTGGCGTACGGTCAGCGCATCGCGCAGGGCCAGGAGACGGGGGTCGGGCCGCATGCGCGCACGGTAGGCGCCGGACCCGGCCCACCGCAACGCCGGACCAAGCCCGCGCGCAGCCGTGTAGCAACCCGTGTGGCTGCGCGAAACCCGGGAACGGACACTCGACTGCGCATCTTCCAGCGCGACGGTTTCCGCTGCGTGTACTGCGGAGGCGTGTTCACGGCCGACATGCTGACGGTCGACCATGTGGAGCCGCGCGTGAAGGGTGGGGATCGGTCGGACGGCAACCTGGTCGCGTGCTGCCGGGCCTGCAACGCGGAGAAGGGCGGTGCGGCGGCCTGGGCGTGGCTGGCCAGCCGGCCTGACCGGCGCGCCAATTTCCTCGCCCTGGCCACCGCCGTCTGGCCCAGGCTGCGGCGCGCTGTCGAGGAGGCGGCCCGCCCATCAACCAACCCACCGCAATCTCCGAAGCTCTAAGAGAGGTACCGTCGTGTCTCGCACGCGTGAAGGAATGTGATCAGCCCGCGACCGCAGCGTCTCGACGTGCGCGCCCTCACGCTCATCGTCGCCATCGCCGCCTGTACCGGCGGCGACCCGCGTTTCGTGCCTGACACCCGTCGGGAACTGGCCGCGGGCGAGAGCGCGGCCGCGCTGTGGATCGCGCAGGCCCGGTCGCGCGCGACACCTAACCCGGCGGCCGTGATCGCGGTCGGCTACCTCGAGCGCCTGCGCATAGGCCTGGGCAGCCCGTTCCGCCTCATCGAGAACGCAATGGTCGATCCCCGGCTCGATGATTCCGTCCGGGTCCGGCTGGCCTGGGCGCTGCTGGCCCGGACCGCCGACCGCGCGGCCTACGCGATCGACCCGGTCGTGCTCGACCGCGTCGGGGCCGGCTCGCGTGGCGGGGTCCGCACCGGGCGCTATCACCTCGACCTGATCGAGGGCGCCGTCCGGCACGCCGCGGACCCGCTGACCGGCGAGCTGGCGGTGCGCCTGGCCTATGCCCTGGCCGCCACGGAAGGGGTCATCTCGGCCGGCGGGCTGGACATTGCCGCGCGGGTCACCGCGCTCGTCCGTGACCGCGAGCTCGCGCAGCGCGACGTCACCCGCCTGCTGCGCGAGGCCGCGACCCTGCACGAGGATCCCCTGCAGCTGTTGCGCGGCTGGCGGGCGGAGCGTCGCTTCGCCGTCGAGGCGCCTGCCATGACCCCGGCCACCGAGGCCGCCGAGCTGCGCGCCATGGAGACCGCGCCTCGCCTGGCCCGGGTGATCCGGGACCTTGGCCGTGGCACCCCGCGCGCGCCGCTCGGGTTCGGGGAGCGGCGCCCGCCGTCCCTGCTCACCGGCAGCGCGGCCGAACGCCTGCGCGCCTCCGCGGACACGCTCGACGCGCCGCCGCAGACGCCGATCGCGCTGGCCTCGCGCCTGCGCCGCACGGAACTGATCGAATCCCCGTGGCTGGACGCCGCCGGCCGGGCCGCGCGCGAGCGCTTCGTTGCCGCCGCGTATTCGGAGGAGCGACTGATCGCCGAACTCGCCATGCTCACGCCCGGGGCCGAGCGCGACCCGGGACCCGCGCTCGTGGCGCTCGATGCGGCGGGGGGAATGCGGACCTGGGCGCAGGAGCCGGTCTGGCAGCCGGGGATGCCCGGCCCGGCCACGCGCGAGTTGCAGGAGCGCTACGGACTCGCCTCGATCACGTTTGACGAGGACGTGCATGCCGCCTGGCGCCCTTACCTGCGCAGGGTGCTCGATACGGCCCTGGCCGACATGGTGCGCGTGCTGCCCGCGCTCGACCTGCGCGGCCTGCACATCGTGTTCGGCGACCGGCCGCGACCGGAGGCGACGCTGGCCATGCACGACCCGCGTCGCCGGACCCTCACGTTGCCGCCTGCCACCGCGGCCGGGACGCTGGCCCACGAGATCGCCCACGACCTGGACTGGCAGATCGCGCTGCGCCGGTACCGGGTGCGTGGCGACTACGCCAGCGACCGCGCGGTTCGCGAGGGGCAGGACCGGCTCGCGCAGCGCGTTCAGGTGCTGGCGGGCGCGGCCGTCAATCCGGCCTCGGACGGGACCGGCGATCACGCGCGCCGGCCCGCGGAGGTCTTCGCCCGCAACATCGACTGGTTCGTCGCTGCGTCCCTCGCCGCGCAGGGCCGGACGAACGGTTATCTGTCGTCCATCCAGGACGAGATCCTGACCGGGTACGGCACCGCCCGCGCGCCCGACATGACCGGCGCGGCCGGCCACGCGCTCATCTCGATTCTCGACGAGGTCGCGCCCGTATATCCCAGCACCCGCGACGGCTTCATGCGTCGTTACGGTCTGGGCAGGACCCTCACGCCGTACGACCTCGTACGCCGCATGCTCGATGTGCCCATCGCGCTCGATGCGCGCACCGCGACCGACACGGCGGAAGTGCGGCTGGGGATCCGGCTGCCCGGCGCCGTGGCCACGCGCTTCGCCGCCATCGGTCGGGCCCGGACCGCCGGCCTGGCCGCGATCGACCAGTGGCTGTGCCGTTCGCTCGGTGCGCCGTTCCAGCCCGCCGCCGAGTCGGCGCGCCGTGCCTTCGTGATCGAGGCGACACGAGCCCGCGCGCGGGCGCTCGGGCTGAACGCCGCCCGGGCCGCCGCAGGGTCGGACGGCGAACGCTGGGTCGCACGTCGTCTGTACAGGGAACAGAGCCCGGCCGGCACCGAGCCCGACAGTGCACTGACGGAAACGCTGCAGCTCATTGTGCAGCACACACTGCGCGCCGGCGACGCGCCGCTCGGACCGGGCTGGCGCATCGACCTGCTGGTCGCGCCCGACCACTGCGGGCTGATCCCGCTGGCCTCACCCTTCCTCTCGGTCGGACCCTGAACGTCAGACGCCCTGTGTCGTGGCCCCCCAGATGAGCTTGTGCAGCTGGACCTGCATGCGCACGGGCAAGCCATCATCGCGCACCCACCCGGCCAGGTCCTGCAGGTCGATGGCATCCCAGACCGGCGACACCAGGATCGCGCGCAGCGCGCCTTCCCGAACGCGCGCATCCAGACCGTGCTCGCGGATCACCGCCACGGCCCAGTCGTAGTCGGTGCGGTCCGCCACCACGAACTTGATTTCGTCCCGCTCCGTCAGGTGATCGAGGTTGCTCCACAGGTTGCGGTGCGCTTCGCCGGAGCCGGGACACTTCAGATCCATGATCTTGTGCGCGCGCGCATCCAGCGGTGTTACGTCGATCGCGCCGGACGTCTCGACCAGGACCGTGCAGCCGGCATCGAGCAGGCGGCGCACGAGCGTGAACGCGGCCCGCTGCGCCAGCGGTTCGCCGCCCGTGACCTCGACGAGCGGCGTTCCGATCGCGGCTACGCGCTGCTCGATCTCCTCCAGCGTCATGCGCTGGCCGCCGTGGAAAGCGTAGGCCGTATCACACCAGACGCAGCGCAGCGGGCAACCGGTCAGCCGCACGAACGTGCACGGCAGACCGGCCCAGGTACTCTCGCCCTGGATCGAAAGGAAGATCTCGGTCACGCGCAGCGAATCGCTCATCAGGCCGTCTCCCGGCTTCGGCGCTCGATGGCCGCATCCAGCTCGGCACGTACCTCGAAGAGCGAACGCTCGAGGGCGAGCCGTCGCGCGTCGTCTTCGCTGGCGGCGTGCGCGATGTCGCCGGATTCGACGTGATCCATGATGCCGGCGCCCGTGGCCGCCCAGCGCAGGAAGATGTAGAAGGCGACGTGTGTCCCGTCCTGCTGTGTCTCGACATCGATGTCCACCGTGTACGGCTGCCCATCGCCGCCCTCGAACGCCGGGACTCTGCCGTGCTTGCGCATGTAGCCGCCCAGCGTGGCGTCCTCGGTCGGGGCCGGCGGAGCCTCACCGCCGGCCAACGCGCCGACGACATCGATGGATTCTTCGGCTTCTTCGGCCGGCAGACCCATCAGGGCCCGCCGCTCGATTTCGTGAAACAGCTCGTCGTCCGGCTCGGATCGTCTGTCGTGCACGGGTCCCGTACGGATGAGGCGGAGAGATCGTGACACCCAAGCATAATCCTGCATCGCTCCGGACGCTACCGGGCAGCGCCATGGCGGCACCGGGGCGGCGCCGGTATTCTGCCCCCATGAAGGCTGCCGTCTTCCACGCGTATGGCGACGCCGATGTTCTGCGCATCGAGGACTTGCCTGTGCCGGAGCCCGGGCCGGCGGACGTCCGCCTGCGCGTCGCGGCTGTCGCGCTGAACCACCTCGATCTCTTCGTGCGCCGCGGACTGCCCATCGATCTGCACATGCCGCACATCGGCGGCTCCGACATCGCGGGTTCGGTCGATGCCGTCGGCGATCGGGTCACGGCCTGGTCCGTCGGCGATCGGGTCGTGGTCAATCCGTCCCTGTGCTGCGGTCGCTGTGCAGCCTGTCTCGCGGGCGACGACCCGCTGTGCCCGGAGTTCCGCATCCTCGGCGAGCACGTGCGCGGCGGACTCGCCGAGTACGCCGTCGTGCCCGCCGCCAACCTCTACGCCATCCCGGCGGGCTGCACCTGGGAACGTGCGGCCGCCGCGCCCCTGACGTTCCTCACCGCATGGCGAGGTCTGGTCGGTCGCGGGCGGCTGCGCGCCGGCGAGAGCGTCCTCATCACCGGGGCGTCCGGCGGTGTCGCGACCGCGGCCATCGCGATCGCGCGCCACCTGGGCGCCGTCGTCCACGCCATCACGTCGACCGCGTTCGTGGAACGTGTGCGCGCCCTCGGCGCCGACCACGTCTACGACCGGCACGAGGCCGGGCACCGGCGCACGCTCTACGAGCAGACCGGCCGGCGCGGCGTCGACGTCGTCTTCGACGCGGTCGGTCAGGCTACCTGGATGGATAACGTGCGCGCGCTCGCGCGCGGGGGCCGGATGATCGTGTACGGTGCCACGTCCGGCCCGCACGCAACCACTGACGTGCGTTATGTGTTCTGGAAGCAGATCGATGTCCTGGGCACGACCATGTCCGACCGACGCGAGTTCGAAGCCGTCATGGACCTCGTGTTCAGGGGCGCGCTCGAACCCGTCATCGATGTCGTGTGGCCGATCGAGCGCGTGCGCGACGCCCACGAGCGCCTCGAGCGTGGCGAGCAGTTCGGCAAGATCGTGATTCTGCCCTGATGCCCGCAGACCCGCTCAGTGCGCTGTCCAGCGCTCCGCGTCCCGCGTGGCGTACTTCTCCAGAACACGACGCAGCGCATCATCCAGGTCGATGCCGCGCTCGTTGGCCAGCGCGATCAGCACGAACAGGATGTCGCCCAGTTCCAGGGCCAGATCGGTCGTCGCCTCGCCCGCTTTCCTGGGCTTGTGTCCGTGGCTCGCATTCAGTTCGCGCGCCAACTCACCGACCTCCTCGATCAGCCGGGCCAGGTTCGACAGGGGCGGCCAGTAGCCACCGCCCGGCCCTGAAACCCACAGGTCGACGGCGCGCTGCGCATCCTCGATTGTCACGTCGGCGCTCCCGCAGCAAGGGTCTCGATCACCGCGTCGATCTCCGCCTCGGTGTTGTAGAAGTGGGGCGAGACGCGCACGTGCCCCGGCCGCCAGTCCACGATGATCCCCTTGGCGGCCAGCGCCTCGACGGCACGCGCCGGAGTATCGTGGGCGATCATCACGATCGCCGACCGCTGGTCCGCGCGTGGCGCACAGCGGACCCGGAAGCCGTGGGCACGCACGCCCTCGATCAGGCGCTCGGTGAGCGCGCTGTTGCGTTCGCGGATGCGCGCGATGCCCACCTCGTCGATGATCGACTGTCCGCCGAGCGCGGCGTGCACCGTGGGCAGGGCAGGGGTGCCCAGCTCGAAGCGGCGCGCGTCGCCGCGGAATTCGAAAGCGCGGTTGTCGAACTCGAACTGCCTGGCCGCACCGAACCAGCCGGCGATGGTGGGGACGAGCGTCTCGATGCGTTCGGAGCGCACGTAGAGATAGGCCAGACCGGGACCACCCAGCAGCCACTTGAGCGGGCCCGTGATCAGGACGTCGGCGTCGGCGGCGCGCACATCGATGGGCACCTGGCCCGCGCTCTGGTACGCGTCCACGACGAACAGCGCACCGCGGTCGTGCGCGATGCGGGCCAGCGCTCCGAGGTCCTGGATCGCGCCGGTCGAAAAGAAGACGTGACTCGTGGCCAGAATGGCGGTCCGCTCCGTCACCGCTTCCGCGAAACGCGCCACGTCGATCGTCGCGCCATCGTCGCTCGGCACGCGCACCACCTCGACGTCCGGCCGGACCATCCACTGGTAGCCGAGCGTGGGAAAGTCGAGCTCCGCGATCACGACCTGCGGACGTTCCCCGTAGTCGATGCAGGAGGCAATGCTGCTCAGCGCGGCCGACACGCTGGCCGTGAGTGCGATCTCGGGCTCCGTCGCGCGGATCATGCCGGCCACGGCCTGACGCAGCTCCAGAAGTCGGGAGGTCCACAGCTCGTACCAGGCCGAGGCCCCGTACGCATGCCATTCCTGATGGAACTGGCTCACCCGCTCGAGCGCCCGGCGGGAGAGCGCCCCCAGCGAACACGAATTCAGGTAGTTCTTGTGCGCCAGGATGGGGAACTCGGCACGCCATTCCATCGGATCGACAGGCATCGCACCTCCGCGAGGATCTGCCGGGCGGGCGTGCGGACCGCGCTGCCCGACGCCCGTTCACCGGCGCGCGCCAACGTACGCCGCGCCGGAGAAGCCGGGCAAGCCGAACGCACGGGCCTCCCGGCACACGCATGCTGACCCTGCACGATGTCCTGCTGGCTCTGCCCTGGCTGGCCGCCGCCATCCTGCAGCCGCTCCTGATCCGCCGCCGGCCCCGACTCGCCCACGAACCCACGCCGGCCGATGCGCCCGTGCCGCCCGTCAGCATCATCGTGCCGGCACGCAACGAGGCGGAGAACATCGGCCAGTGCGTGGCCACGCTGCTCGCCTCACGCTATGCGCACTTCGAGATCGTCATCGTCGATGACCGCAGCACGGACGGCACCGCGGCGATCGGTCGCGCACTCGCGGAACACCACCCCGACCGCATCCGTCTGGTCGAAGGCGCCGACCTGCCCGCCGGCTGGGTCGGAAAATGCTGGGCCTGCTGGCAGGGCTACGAACACGCGCGCGGTGATCTGCTGTTGTTCACGGATGCCGACACGCGTCACGACGAACGACTGCTGACCCTGGCCGTCGCTGCCATGCACAACCGGGCGGCCGATCTCGTGACCGCCTTTCCCCGTCAACTGATGCTCGGATTCTGGGAACGCGTGATCCTGCCCCACGTGTTCACCGCGATCCTGATCCGCTACAGCGACTTCCGTCGCATGAACGCCACCGCCAACCCGCGCGATGTACTGGCCAACGGGCAGTTCATCCTCATCCGGCGCGAAGCGTACGAAGCGACCGGCGGGCACCGCGCGATCCGGGGCGAGATCATCGAGGACGTGCGGCTGGCGCAGCAGGTCGTGGCGAGCGGACGGCGCCTGTTCGCTGCCCATGCCGACGACGTCATGAGCACGCGCATGTACCGTTCCCTGGGCGGGATCGTCGAAGGCTGGGCCAAGAATCTGGCCATCGGCTCCCGCCAGTCCATGCCGCGCGTGTTCGCGCCCGTCCTGCCCTGGTTCATCGGCCTGTTCCTGCTCGGCTTCTGGGTCGCGCCGCCCGTCGCGCTCCTGGCCCGGGCGCTGGCGCCGCCGGGCTCGCTCCTCCTCATCACCGGCGCCTCCCTCGCTTTCTGGACCGTGGCCTACCACCGCTTCGGCGGCCGCCGCTCGTTCGCATGGATCTTCCCGCTGGGCGCATTCGTCACGGCCATGCTCTTCTTCCTCAGCGCGGCCCGCGGCCGGCGTGTGACCTGGAAGGGCCGCCGCTACGACGCGGGCGGCGCCGGTCGCGTCGAGGGCGATCCCACTTGAGCCGGCTTCCCCTGCCGCCGTAGATTGCTCCACCGTCCTTGAAACGATTGCGGTCGCGCCGGCGCACCCGCGGAGCCGTCGATCCGTCGATCGTTCGCGTCGGAGACTCTTGGAAGGCAGCAGGCCAGGGTGCCGTGATCGAATCCGTCCTCTCCAGGATGACCACCAGGAAGGCACACCTTGCCGGCCTGATCGGCGTCCTCATCGCCATGTTCATCCTGACCGGCGTCGTTGCCCACACGGCGCGCGAGACGCATCGCGCCGCCGTGGAACGGGCCGAGGCCCAGCTCGTCGACTACGCACATCTGGCCCAGGTCGCATGGACCGGACGCGTCCGGTCCGGCTTGCAGGGCGTCCTGACGGAGACGCTCGGGCCGGCCGCGGACGCGCTCCGCCTCCCGGCCGGGGAGCGCCCGCCGCTCGCCGAGGTCACCTCGCTGCTCACCGACTCCGCAGGCTGCTTCTGCGTCGAGCGCCGCCGCATGCGCCGCGTGTTTCTCATCGACTTCCGCACCGGGCAGGTCGAGATTCGCGGCGGCCCCGCCGAAGCGGCCTTCGCGACGCGGCTCCTCGGCCGCGTTCGGGACCACCCGTTCACCCAGGTCAATACATCCTGGGGCGTCGACATCTGGGCCACCGAAGAGGATGGCGCCACCTGGATCAATGGGTTCCTCGCGCAGCTCGATGCGGACGGCGCACCGTTCAGCGCGATCGGCTTTCAGGCGCCGCCGGCGGTGATTGCCGACATCCTCGGCACCACCCTCGATTTCGGGCCCCTGCTTGACCGTCGCGTCATGAACGAGATGAACAACGCGGACGTCCTGGCCGCGACGGTCACGGACCCGTTCGGGCGCGTCATCTTCTCGTCCGCGGGTGACCCGCGCAGCCCGTACGCGGCGCAGGATACCCTGCGCGATCTGCTGTCCGGCGCCATCCTCTCCGTTGCGATCCTGCCGGCCACCGCGCCTCGCCTGCTGGCCGGCGGCATGCCGGCTTCGCCGCTCCCGCTCGTGCTCGTGCTGCTCGGCCTGAACGGCGCCCTCGTCCTCGTCGCCGTCCTGCTGCTGCGCCGCGAGGACGAAGTCGCCCGCCTGCGCTCCGACTTCATAGCCGGCGTCTCCCACGAGTTGCGCACGCCACTCGCGCAGATCCGCATGTTCGCGGAAACGCTGCTCCTTGGCCGCGTGCGCTCCGCGGCGGAACAGGACAAGTCGCTCGAGATCATCGACCAGGAGGCGCGCCGGCTGACCATGCTCGTGGAGAACGTCCTGCTGTACGCGCGCGCCGAACGCCGCCACGTCCGCATCGATCCCGCTCCCGCCGACCTGGCCGCCGACATCCGCGAGGCCGTACAGGGCTTCGCGCTGCTGCACCGCTCGCGCGCGATCGAGGTGCGCACCGAACTGCAGGAGAACGTCATCGCACCCGTCGACGCCGGCGCGCTCAAACAGATGCTCCTCAATCTGCTCGACAACGCCGTCAAGTACGGGCCACCGGGCCAGCGCATCACCGTCGGCATGGCGCTGTTCGGCAGCCGCGTCCGGACCTGGGTCGACGACGAGGGCCCCGGTATCCCGAAGGCGGAGCGCGAACGCATCTTCGACCCCTTCTTCCGCCTGCGGCGCGATCAGGAATCCGCCATCGCCGGCAGCGGGATCGGCCTCGCCATCGTGCGTGAACTCGCAGGTCTCCATGCTGGCACCGTCACCGTCGATGACGCGCCCGGCGGCGGCACGCGGGTCATCATCGAGCTGCCCGGCGCTTACCTCAGACCCACCGCCGCGTCCGACGCCTTCGCGCTCACCTGAGCTGTTCCGGACTCATGGCGCGCATCCTGATCATCGAGGACAGCAACGACCTCGCTTTCGGCCTCCGCAACAACCTCGAGATCGAAGGGCACGAGATCGACATCGCTGCAGACGGCAGACAGGGGCTGGACCGGGCCCGCACAGGCGTGCACGACCTGGTCATCCTCGATCTGATGATCCCGATCATCGATGGTTACCGCGTGCTCCATACGCTGCGCGAGGAGAACATCGAAACCCCCGTCCTCATCCTTTCCGCCAAGAACGAGGAGACCGACAAGGTGCGCGGCTTCCGCCTGGGCGCTGACGACTACGTCACCAAACCCTTCGGCCTGCTCGAACTCATCGCGCGCGTCGAACGGCTGCTGCAGCGGGCCGCAGGCTTCGCCCCCGCGCAACCGACCGAGCTCGAGTTCGGCGATCTGCGCATCGACATGATCGGCCAGCAGGTCTACCGCGAGGGCCGCGCCGTCAGGCTGCGACCCCGCGAATACGACCTGCTCGTCGCCCTCGCGCGCCGGGCCGGCCAGGTCATCTCGCGCGACGAACTGCTCCGTGAAGTGTGGGAGCACCCCGTCACCATCTCCACGCGCACCGTCGACGCACACATCGTCGAACTGCGCCGCCAGATCGAGAAGGACCCCGCTCACCCACGCCACATCGTCACGGTCCCCAAGGTCGGGTACCGCTTCAACAACTGAGCCCTGCGTCCGGCCGGCTCGCCCGCCCGCCGTGATCGCCAGCGCCCGCCCGCTCCCGCCCGCCACCCACCCGGTCCAACAGAAATCCAACATCTCCAACAGAAATCCAACATCGTCCAACCGCTTTCTTACACGCCTCTTACAGCGGTCCAACCATCCACGCGCGCGTGAGGACTATACTGAAGGAGGGTGATCGAACGGGAGGAGCACATGCTTGCGTCAGGTGTCGGGGAGGCATCGGCAGCCGCGGCCATGGAAGTCGACGGAACGACCTACCGTCCCTCGCGCGATGTGGTGACGGCACGTCGGGATGGCCGTTGTGTGCTGCTCGATCTCGCCCGGACCCGCTACTGGGGGCTGGACGAGACGGGCTCGCGCATCTGGGAGCTTCTGTTGGAAGGCCTCCCGTTCGATCGCCTCATCGATCGGATGGTCGACGAGTATGGAGAGGAGCGGATTCGCATGGAAACGGATGCGCGTCGCTTCATCGGCACGCTTCTCGACTCCGGTCTGGTGCGGTCATGAGCGCGCGACGGGCGCCGTCTCTGCCCGCATGCTTCGGTGCGCTGGCGTTCGCGGACATCGCGCTGCGCGCGCGCGGTCTGCGTGACGCCGTGCGGCTGGCGCGCCGTGTCGCCCGACCGCGGCCGGGGAGCGGCGCGGATCCCGCCGCGCTCGTCGCGGAGACGGTCCGGCGCGTGGCCATAGCTGCGAGCTTCTATCCGGGCCGGGCGCAGTGCCTCGAGCAGTCGGTCGGCCTGTACATCCTGCTGGCGCGGCGGGGCGTGCCCGTCGAGTTGCGCATCGGTGTGCACCCCATGCCGTTCTCGGCGCATGCCTGGGTCGAGCACGGCGGCCGGCCGATCAACGAGGCGGAAGACTTCGTGCGCCGGCTCACGCCCTTCCCGAGCATTGCGAGCTGACGATGTATCTGTGTGCCTTCCGACCCGATGGTGCGCCGATCGACCGGAACGATCTGCTCGCCCACATCGGTCAGATGCGTGCCGCCGTCGGCGATGTGCAGCTGAACGCGACGCTCACGGGGCCGTTCGCGGCCGTTGCCCGGGAAACGCGCGACGGCCGGCCGCTGCTGGGCCGCTGGAACCGGCTGCTCGGCGTCGGCGATGTGCGGCTCGACAACCGCCAGGAGATCGCGCGCCTCGCCGGCATGACGCTGTACCCCTCGATCTCGGACCTCGAGGTCGCGCTCGCCGGCATCGACGCCCTGGGCGAAGGCCTGCTGGGACGCCTGATCGGCGACTTCGCCTTCGCCTACTGGAACCCGAACGCGTGCAAGCTGGTCGCCGTGCGCGATGGATTCGGCGTCCGGCCCCTCTACCTGCGCGCGACGCCCGACATGCTGATCCTGGCATCGCAGATCGGCGTCCTGGGCTCGCGCGAAGAGGTCGATCTGGCGTACGCGGCCCGTTTCCTGACCGGCATGGCGAAGCCGGGTGCCGAGACCATCTGGGCGGACGTGCGCGCCGTGCCGCCCGGCGCGTGCGTGGTGCAGCGCGGGACGGTGCGCACCGTGCAGCGGCACTGGAATCCGGCCGACATCACGCCGCTGGACCGGCTGGACGAGGGTGCGGCCGTCGAGCGGTTCGCCGCGCTGTTCCGTGACGCCGTCTCGCTCCGTCTGGGCAATCCGGCGTCGACCTGGGCGCAGTTGTCGGGCGGTGTCGACTCGTCGTCCGTCGTGGCCACGGCCAGCCTGCTCGGCCATGGCGAGCCCATGCTGGCCGGCACGGTCACGCTGGTGGACACGCTCACGGGCGGCGATGAGCGCGACTATTCGGACGCGGTCGTCAAGCAGTACGGCCTGCGCAATGAACAGATCTGTGATTACTGGGCGTGGCAACACGACGCGGGCGGGCCGCCGCGCACGGACACGCCGACACCCCTCTATCCGTTCTTCGCCCGCGATCGACGCGTCGTCGATGCAGTCCGCAATGCCGGGGGACGGGTGCTGTTGAGCGGCTTCGGATCGGACCACTACCTGTTCGGGAATCTTCATTACATCACCGATCTCGCCGCCAAGCGCAGATACAACGTCGCGATCCGGGAGCTCGCAGGTTGGTCCATCGCCACACGCCAGTCCTTCTGGAGTATGGCACGGGAATACCTCGTGGCTCCGTTCCTTCCCGCCGCACGCGCGTCGGACCCGACCGACGCGGAACGCGTGCCTGGGTGGATCGATCCCGCGTTCGCTCGACAGCACCACGTCCCCCAACTCCTTGCCGGCGCCCGCGGCGGCATGGCCAGGCCCGGCCACCGCTTCCAGGCCGGTGTCCTGGCCGATCTGGCCCACGCACCCATGTGGGTCCATGGCTGGCCGTTCGAAGGCGAGCTCGACGTACGCTACCCGTTCCTGCACCGGCCTCTCGTCGAGGCCGCGCTCACGCTGCCGGTCGCGTTGCGCATCCGGCCGGGCGTGCACAAGTGGGTCCTGCGCGAGGCGATGCGGGGTGTGCTGCCCGAACGGCTGCGCACGCGGCGCAGCAAAGGATCGATCGATGCGCGCATCGTCTGGTCGCTCCAGCACGAGAAGGCCGCGATCGACCGGATGCTGCGCGATCCGATCCTGGCCCAGCTGGGTTGTATCCGCCCGGACGCGCTGCGTCAGGCCGTGGATCAGGCGCGGCGCGGATTGCCCGTGCATCTCGTGCATCTGATGAGCGCCCTCGCGCTCGAGACCTGGCTTGCGGTCCGTGCGGGACGCTGGGTGGGCGACGTCCGTGAGACGCAGACGGCGGCCTGACGCGCGTCCCGACGGTGTCACACAAAACAACCACAGGAGGGGATATGGCGAAGAAGCGCTACTCACCGCCCGTGATCACGGATCTCGGTGATGCGGTCGAGCAGACCAAGGGTGTCTTCGGGCAATGCTTCGAATCGTGGGGCTCGCAGACCTGTCTGCCGCCCCCGAACGACGCGCCGCCCGGCAAGGGCAACTGAAAGGTCCGCACGGGGCAGCCGGCCCGAAACCCGGGGGCGGGTCAGGGTCGGCCGTGGGGGCGCGTCCTTCGGGACGCGCTCCCTTTTTTCACCGAAGCCCTGCCGCGCCGGTGCGTGCGCGACCGGGTCGCTAGTCGATCAACGCGCCTGCGTCGTCGGCGAAGCGCACCGTGACGCGGCGCGGGATGAGCCCTGCCTCGTGGCCCCGCTCCAGGAACAGCCGCACGGCGCGCCGGCCGTCCTCGCCGTAATCCAGCGTACGGGCGTTGACGTACATGCCCACGAACTCGTCCGCCTGGCGCCGGTCCAGCCCGCGCGCGTACTGCAGCGCGTGGTCCAGCGCCGCGGTCCGGTGGTCCAGCGCGAACGCGATGGACTGACGAAGCAGATCGGAAACGCGGGTGACGAGGGCCGGGCCCAGATCCGTGCGGATGACGTTCCCGCCCAGCGGAAGCGGCAGCCCACCGGTCTCGGCCGCCCACCAGGCGCCCAGATCCGCGACGAGCGAAAGGCCTTCGTCCGCGTACGTGAGCTGGCCCTCGTGGATGATCAGGCCGGCATCCGCCCGGCCCGCCGCGACGTGCTCCAGGATCCGGTCGAACGGGACCACCTCGTGCACGACATCCGGCTGGAACAGGCGCAGCGCCAGGTAGGCCGATGTCATGGTGCCGGGCACGGCCACGCGCCGGCCCGACAGGTCGGATGCCGTCAACGGCTCGCGTGCCACGATCCGCGGGCCGTACCCCTCACCCATGGACGCACCGTGCGGCAGCAGCACGTACCGCTCGGACAGGTACGCGTACGCATGGATCGACACGGCGCTGACTTCAAGGTCGCCCGCCAGGGCGCGCCGGTTCAGCGTCTCGATGTCCTGCAGCTCGTGAACGAAGTCGAGCTCGCCGGTGTCGATCTTGTCAGCGGCGAGCGCGTAAAACATGAAGGCGTCGTCCGAGTCCGGTGAATGGCCGACGCGAATGGTTCTGCGTTTCGTGCGCACAAGGATCCTTGACCGGGGTATGATCGGCGCGGATCTTAGACTTCTGGCCCGTGGGGTGTCAATTCCGCCGTCTGAGCGTCGGGCGACACCCTGCATCCGGTGGTGCGCATGCGCAACCCGCTCCTCACTTCCGCCTTCCTCACGTGCCTCGCGATCGGCACGGCGGCACCCGCGCATGCGCAGGAGCCGGCGCAGGAATGCGCGACGGATGCACGCCCTGCGAACACGGCCATCGTCGAAGGCACCGTCCGGGACCGCGCTACCGCTGTTCCGCTGCAGGATGTGACGGTCCGCCTCACCTGGTTCCAGAGCCGCGGCGCGCGCCAGTCCGAGCGTACCGTTGAAACCGACCGCTCGGGCGCCTACCGGTTCTGCGAGGCGCCGGCGGGACTGGTGTTCTCGGTCGTCGCAGAAGGCGGTTCCGCCCGCAGCCGGCCGGAGAGTATGATGCTGGGCGACGGCGAGCGCGCCGCGGTGGACCTGCGCATGAATGCGGCATACTCCCGGGTGCGCGGGCGCGTCATCGATCACGAGAACAACCAGCCGATCGCGGCCGCCGTGGTCGATCTCGGGCAGGGTGCGCTGCGCCGACTCACGGCCGACGACGGCACGTTCCAGCTGGACAGCATCCCGGCGGGCGTCTACACCGTCCGTGTGCAACACGTGGCCTACGCCGAGTTGCGC
Organism: Longimicrobiales bacterium; assembly: GCA_041568755.1. Lineage (GTDB taxonomy): Bacteria > Gemmatimonadota > Gemmatimonadetes > Longimicrobiales > RSA9 > JBFFZF01. Next base: position 20,377 of record JBFFZF010000062.1, read on the forward strand.
GACTCCATCGCCGTCGATCATCTGGCGCGGCTGCAGGTCACGATCCGCATCGCGCCGACGGCCATTCCCCTCGATCCGATCGAAGTCGTCGTCCGTTCCGGCACGCTCGAGTTGCGCGGCTTCTACGACCGTCAGACCCGCGGCATCGGCACATTCCTCTCGCGTCAGGAAATCGATGCGATGCACGCGCTGCGCGGCACCGACATCCTCCGTCGCGTCGCGGGCATCCGCCTCGTGCAGCAGCGCAACTGGCCCGGTCTGATGGCCATCGGCCGCGGCAACTGTCCGTACCGCTTCGTCATCGATGGCGTGCGCATCAACGAGGGCTACTCGATCGATGAGATGCCGCCCACCTGGATCGAAGGGATCGAGATCTATGCGGGCCCATCGCAGGTGCCCATCGAGTGGACCAGTTTCTCGAGTGATCCGAACGGGAACTGCGGCGTGATCGTCGTGTGGACGCGCAACCGGGCCTGACCGGAACGGGCGGTACGCTCGAGCAGGGAATCCGGGCCGCCGCGGCGCGACTGGGTTTCGAGGCCGCCGGCATCACGAAACTCGACGCGAGCGAACACGCTGCCGTCTACCGCGACTGGCTGCGAGCCGGCCACCATGGCGACATGCGCTGGATGGCCAGGGCCGATGCTGTCGCGCGCCGCACCGATGCACGAGACAGCTTTCCCGAACTGCGCTCCGCCATCGTCGTCGCCCACCACTATCCGGCCCGTGCCGATGCCGATGCGGACACGCCGCCCTCCGCGGGCATCATCGCGCGCTACGCGCGCGGCCGCGATTACCACCGCGTCATGCGGCCGCGGCTGCTCGCCCTGCTGCGCTGGCTGGAAGACCGGCTGGGCCGTCGCCTGGAAGCCGCACGCGCGTGCGTCGACACGAGTCCGGTGTTCGAGCGCGAGCTGGCACGGCGCGCCGGACTCGGCTGGTTCGGGCGCAACACGATGCTCATCCACCCGCGCCGCGGCTCGTACTTCTTCCTGGGTGTCCTGCTCGTCGAAGTCGAACTGGAGCCCGACCCGCCGTTCGCGGCCGACCATTGCGGGACGTGCAACGCCTGCATAGAGGCCTGTCCCACGGGCGCGCTGCTCGGCCGCACCCCCGCGGGCGCTCCCCTGATGGACGCACGCCGCTGCATCTCGTACCTGACGATCGAGCAGCGCGGGCCGATCCCGGCCGCGCTCCGCGAAGCGATTGGCAACCGCGTCTTCGGATGCGACATCTGTCAGGACGTCTGCCCGTTCAACCGGCGCTTCGCCGCCCCGGCGGCGGAACCCGCCTACGCGGCACGTGGCCCGGGCGCACCGCCGACCGGCGTCCAGCCCGATCGATCGACGCCGGCGGCGCATCCCGGGACCGAGGCACCAGCGCTGCTGGCGCTGCACGCCACGGCCAGCGATCCCGGGGCCTGGGACGCGTTCTCGCGCGGCTCGGCGATCCGGCGCGCCGGCCGCACCGGTTTCCTGCGCAACGTGGTCGTGGCACTGGGCAACTGGGGGGCGGACGGGGCCATACCCGCGCTGACCGCCACGCTGCACGACGGCGAACCGCTGGCCCGGGCGCACGCGGCGTGGGCGCTGGGGCGCATCCGCTCGACGCCCGCGCACACCGCGCTGCACGAGCGCCTGCCGCGGGAAACGGACGAGGGCGTGCGCGCGGAGATCCTCGCGGCGCTGCGTGACGCGGGCGCGTGACCGGTGCGCCCCATACGGCGGTCAATGCCCCCGCTCCAGCACGGGCTCCAATCCGGCCACCATCGCCTCGTGCACCGCATGCGCATGCCGGACCGCGGCCACACCCCGCCGCGTCGGTCGGTAATAGCGGCGCGCCTTGCCCCCACGCTCCGCTACCGGTTCCCCCAGCGCCGACGCGAGCAGACCCTTCTTCTCCAGCCGCTCCAGCGTCACGTACACTGCGCCCCGGCTCATGCCGCGGCCCGTCCGCCGCTCGATTTCCCGCCGGACCGGAACCGCGTACGCCTCGGGTTCCGCGTGCATCACCGCCAGCATCACGAGCAGCTCGAGGTCGCCCAGCGTCTCCTGCTTGCCCATCGTGCCCCCACCGTGCGCCGTCCTCTGCCCGCCGCCCCGGCAGG
>JBFFZF010000063.1:0-22463 GCA_041568755.1 Longimicrobiales bacterium
ATGGTGCAGGCGCCGATCGTTTGCATCGTTTCTTCCTCGAACGGGATCAGGCGTTTCGGGAATCGTTCAGCTTCATGGCGCGAAAACGCTGCGTCTGCGCGAGCAGTGCGGGCTCGGTGGCGAGCCGTTCGATGCTCGACGTGCCGAAGAAGCCGGCGATGCCGCGCGTGTGGTCCAGCACGTACTGCGCATCGCCGCTCGATCGCGTGCACGCGACCGCCGAGCCCGACACCGTGATCACCATCCGCACCACCGGCTACAACCTGTCCTTCGAGCCGGACCGCCTCAGCCTGCGTGCCGGCACGCGCGTGCACATCCGCTACGTGAACGAGAGCACGCTCGGGCACAACCTGGTCATCGTGCTGCACGACGATGACATCGACACGCTGGGTGCCGCGGCCTACGACGCCGCGGACACAGGGTACGTGCCCATGCAGCACAAGGACAGAATGATCGCGTGGACTGCCATGGCCTCGCCCGGCCAGTCGGTCGAAGTCGAGTTCACCGTGCCACCGCCGGGTACCTACCCGTTCGTCTGCCTGGTCGACGGCCATTTCAACGTGATGGTGGGGACGCTGATTTCGCGGTCGTGATGGCCGAGCGGGCAGGCCGGCGCCCGGGGGCTGCCGCCCGAAGACCGCACGAAGCACTTGACGCAGGCGGTCCCACCGCCCCGTATTGGAGTCTACCCCTAACGCATCGATAGACGGAGACTCGTCGTCACGACCGGCGGCGAGTCCGCCGTGCGTGCGCCGTTTCGGCGGCGCCAGAACCCCGGGAGGCCGGTGTGAAGCAACGTTTCCTGCCCATCACGAGTGTGCTGTTCGTCGCCACGGCGGTGGCCGTGCAGGCGCAGCAGCCCGTTCCGACGACGCAGCCGAGCCTGATCACGATCTACATCGAGGAGGTCAAGCTCGGCATGGAAGAGGCGCACACGCGCCACGAGGCGGGCTGGCCCGCAGCGTTCACGAAGGCGAGGGCGCCTGAGACCTATCTGGCGCTCGAGTCGATGACCGGCACGTACGAGGTATGGTACACGCAGCCGTTCGCGACGAATGCCGCGCAGGGCGAAGCCATGAAGCGGAACGACGCGGATCCGGTGCTGAGCGCGGAGTTGAACCGGCTCTGGCGGGAGGACGCGCAGTATCTGGTCGCCGGCCGCCAGATCCAGCTGATGGCGCGCCCGGACCTGAGCTTCGGCAGCTTCCCCGACCTGTCGAAGGCGCGCTTCTGGGAGATCACCACGTTCCGCGTACGGCCGGGTCACGAGTCACACTTCGACGAAGTGGCCAAGCTCTACGGCGAGATTTCGAAGCGGCTGGCGCCCAACTCGAGCTACCGCGTGTACATGGTCACCGCGGGGATGCCCGGCGGTACGTACATGATCTTCTCGTCGGTCAACGACTATGCCGAGTTCGATCAGATGTTGGCGACCGGTCAGGCCGTCGGCGCGGGCATGACCGCCAAGGAGCGCGAGGCGTTCGAGAAGTTCTCGCTCGAGGCCGTACTCAACACCGTCACGAACCGGTACCGGCTGAGCCCTACCATGTCCTACGTGGACGAGGCGACCAAAGCAGCCGACCCGGCCTTCTGGAACAAGCGGTAGCCGGACCGGCGCGACCGTACATTCGGAGGCGGCGGGCGCGGGGCCGACGGCGGTCCCGTGCCCGTCGCCGTGTCCGGGGCTTGACCGGGGGGCGCCGGTGTCGGACAATTGCAGGGTCGCGTACCGCCACTCGCCGTACACACCCTGACCGCCGGAGCCGGATCCATGCCCGCTCGCCCGACCGGAGGCCCGTTCGCCCTCCTGGCCCTCGCGCTGGCTGCCTCGCCGCTGGCCGCGCAAGTGACCCAGCAGCTGCCGCCCAACCCGTATCGCGTCGCGAGCGAGGCGTTCGGCGAGCTGCCTGACGGGCGCAAGTACGGCGCGACCAGCGCCGTCTACCCGGCACCCGATGGCATGTCGATGTGGGTGGCCGAGCGGTGCGGACAGAACAGCTGCATCGATCGCCAGAACCTCACGACGATCTTCCAGTTCGACCTGGACGGCAAGCTGCTGCGCCAGTTCGGCGCGGGCATGTTCGCCTGGCCGCACGGGATCTACGTCGACCGGCAGGGCAACGTCTGGGTCACCGACGCCGTCGGCTTCGTGCAGCAGCAGCCCGAGGGCATGGGGCACGTGATCTACAAGTTCAGCCCGGAGGGCCGGCTCCTCATGACACTCGGCAGGAAGGGCGTGTCAGGCAGCGGGCCGGACGTCTTCAGCCAGCCCTCCGACGTGCTCGTCGCACCGGACGGCTCGATCTTCGTGGTCGACGGTCACGGCACAGGCGGCAACAACCGGGTCATGAAGTTCGCGGCCGATGGCACGTTCCTCATGCAGTGGGGCGAGACCGGCGAGGCCGACGGGCAGTTCCGTGACCCGCATGCGCTGGCAATGGACTCGCAGGGCCGGCTCTTCGTCGGTGATCGCGGCAACAGCCGCATCCAGATCTTCGATCAGCAGGGCCGCCATCTGGCCACGTGGAAGCACTTCGGCCGGCCCAGCGGGCTCTTCATCGACCGCAACGACGTGCTCTACGCGGCCGACTCCGAGTCGAACGACCGGCGCAATCCCGGCGTGAAGCGCGGCATCTACATCGGCAACGCCAGAACGGGTGAGTTGACCGCGTTCATCCCGGACACGGCGGATCCGAACAACGGACCGAGCGCCGGCACGAGCGGCGCGGAGGGCGTCGCGGCGGACGCGCTGGGCAACGTCTACGGCGCCGAGGTCGGCCCGCAGACCCTGCGCAAGTACACCCGACGTTAGAGCGACCAACGCGGGCGGCGCGCGGCGCGTCCCCGTTGCAGACTGGACACATGCGGCCCGTACGGGCCACCTTCGGCAGGACGGCGCGGTGGCGACGCAGCGCAGCCATGCCACCCGGACGAACCACGGGCACCAGGGAGCGGCCATGACGGTCACCTTCAGAGTCAACGGCAGAAGTACCACAGTCGATGTCCCGCCCGACATGCCCCTCCTGTGGGTGCTGCGGGACACGCTCGACATGAAGGGCACGAAGTTCGGGTGCGGCATGTCGCAGTGCGGCGCGTGCACGGTCCACCTGAACGGCGCGCCCACGCGCTCGTGCGTCACGCCGATCTCGAGCGTACAGGGCGCGGATGTCACCACGATCGAGGGGCTGTCGCCCGACGGATCGCATCCGCTCCAGAAAGCCTGGCAGGAGCTGGACGTGCCCCAGTGCGGGTACTGCCAGGCCGGCCAGCTCATGTCGGCGGCTGCGCTGCTGGCCCGCACGCCGAAGCCCACGGACGCGGACATCGATGCGGCCATGAACGGGAACCTGTGCCGGTGCGCGACCTACCTGCGCATCCGCGCGGCGATCCACCACGCCGCCGGCACCACCTCCACGGATGGCGGGCCCGGCCGGAAGGAGGCCCCATGAGCAACACGACGCAGGGCTCGACCGAGCCGATGCTCGCGCGATCCGTCGATCGCCGGAACTTCCTCCGCGTCACCGCCCTCGCGGGCGGCGGCATCCTGATCGGCACGCAGTTCGATCTGCTCGGCGCGGGCGAAGCGAGCGCGGCGCTGGCCGCCGATGGCGCCGCCGCGAGCGGGCTCGAGGCCGGTCTGGGCGCCTACATCCGGATCACGCCGGACAACGTGATCACGATCATTGCCAAGAACCCGGAGATCGGACAGGGCGTGAAGACCATGCTGCCCATGCTGATCGCCGAGGAGCTCGATGTCGACTGGAAGGACGTGCGCGTCGAGCAGGCCGGCCTCGACACGGACCGGTTCAGCGGACAGTTCGCCGGCGGCAGCACGGCCACGCCCAACAGCTGGGAACCGATGCGCACCGTCGGCGCCGCAGCCCGCGCCATGCTCGTGGGCGCCGCTGCCGCGACGTGGGGTGTTCCGGCCGCGGAGTGCACGACGGCGTCGGGCGTGGTCCACCACCGCGGCTCGGGCCGGCGCGCGACGTACGGTGAACTGGCCGCGCGCGCGGCCACGCTGCCGGCTCCGGACGCCGCCAGCGTGTCGCTCAAGGAGCCGAAGGACTTCCGCATCATCGGCACCGGCGTGGCCGGTGTCGACAACGCTTCCATCGTGACGGGCAGGCCGCTGTACGGGATCGATGTCACCGTACCCGGCATGCTCTACGCCGTGTTCGAGAAGTGTCCGGTCTTCGGCGGCAAGGTCGCGCGCGCCAATCTCGAAGAGATCGCCGCGCGGCCCGGTGTGCGGCACGCGTTCGTCGTCGAGGGCGGCAGCGATCTGAGCGGACTGCTCGGCGGTGTCGCGATCGTGGCGGACTCCTGGTGGGCGGCCAAGAGCGCGCGCGACCGGCTGCGCGTGACGTGGGACGAGGGCGAGACGGCCACGCAGAGCAGTGAATCGTTCGCACGCCAGGCGGCCGCACTGGCGGCGCAGCCCGCGCAGCAGTCGCTGCGCAACGACGGCGATGTGGCCGCGGCCCTGGCTGGCGCGGCGAAGACCGTCGAGGCGGCGTACGAGTACCCGTTCATCGCGCACGCGCCGCTCGAGCCGCAGAACTGCACGGCGCACTTCCGCGATGGCGCGATCGAGATCTGGGCGCCCACGCAGACGCCGCAGAGCGGCCGCCGCATGGTCGCGCAGACGCTGGGCATCGAGGAGAGCGCGATCACGATCCACCTCACGCGCATCGGCGGCGGCTTCGGCCGGCGTCTGAGCAACGACTACATGGTCGAAGCGGCGTGGATCGCGAAAGAGGTCGGAGTCCCGATCAAGCTGGTGTGGAGCCGTGAGGACGACATGCGGCACGACTTCTACCGGCCCGCCGGGTTCCACTTCCTGAAAGGCGGTGTCGATGCGCAGGGCAGGCTCACCGCCTGGCGCGACCATTTCGTTTCGTTCGGCGAGAACGGCCGGTTCGCCTCGAGTGCCAGCCTGAGCGCGACGGAGTTCCCGCAACGGTTCGTGCCGAACTTCGCGATCGATGCGTCGCTCATCCCGTTCGGCGTGCCGACGGGTGCATTGCGCGCGCCGGGCAGCAACGGCATCGCGTTCGCGATCCAGTGTTTCATCGACGAGCTCGCGCACGCCGCAGGCAGGGACCCGCTCCAGTTCCGGCTCGAACTGCTCGGCCAGGACGCTGGCGCGCCGGGCGGCGGCCGCGGCGGGCCGCCCATCGACGGGCAGCGCATCGCGGGCGTGCTCCGGGTCGTGGGCGAGAAATCCGGCTGGGGCACGCGTCAGCGCACGCTGCCGCGCGGCACCGGCATGGGTATCGCCTTCCACTACAGCCACCGCGGCTACTTCGCGGAAGTCGTGCAGGCCACGGTCAGCCGGGCCGGCGAAGTCTCGGTCGACCGGATCTGGGTGGCCGGCGATGTGGGCAGCCAGATCATCAACCCGCTGAACGCGGAGAACCAGGTGCAGGGCGCGGTCCTCGACGGCCTGGGCCAGGCGCTGGGCCAGGAGATCACCATCGAACGCGGCCGCACGGTGCAGAGCAACTTCCACGATTTCCCGCTGCTGCGCATGCAGCAAGTGCCGCCGGTCGAGGTGCATTTCCACCTCACGGACCACCCGCCCACGGGACTGGGCGAACCGGCGCTGCCACCGGTTCCGCCGGCGCTGTGCAACGCGATCTTTGCGGCGACGGGGAAGCGGGTCCGGTCGTTGCCGCTGTCGAAGCACGACTTGAGTTGGACGTAAGGGAGAGGGAGAGGGAGAGGGAGAGTTTCGGGGAAAGGGAGAAGGGAAAGGGGGAAGGAATGAGGCGTGGGTTGCTTGTTCTGCTTGCATTTGCATTCGTTGCCCAGCCGGCGCTGGGGCAGAGTGCGCGTATGAGCTTCTTCCTCACGAGCAGCGGGCCCGGGAACGGGGCGGCGCTGGGCGGGCTGGCGGGCGCGGACGATCACTGCCAGCGGCTGGCCTACGCGGTCGGCGCGGGGGACCGCACGTGGCGTGCGTACCTGAGCACGACGGGGCCGGACGCGACCAGCGTCGTGCATGCGCGTGACCGGATCGGCACGGGTCCGTGGTACAACGCGAAGGGTGAGCTCATCGCGTCGAGCGTGGCGGACCTGCACGGCGAGAACGAGAAGTGGACGAAGGCCACCGTGCTGAGCGAGAAGGGCGAGCCGATCAACGGGCGCGGCGATTCGCCGAACATGCACGACATCCTCACCGGCTCGCAGGCGGATGGCACCGCGTATGCCGCGGGCGAGGACACGACGTGCGGCAACTGGACGAGCAGCGGCGAAGGCAGCGCGCGCGTCGGTCATCACGACAAGGTCGGCGGCGGAGACAACCCGACCTCGTGGAACTCGGCGCACGGTTCGCGCGGGTGCAGCCAGCAGAACCTCCAGGGAACGGGCGGGAACGGCCTGTTCTACTGCTTCGCGATCAGCTGAAGCGAGACAGGCAGTTGCATGCAGTGCCGCCGGCGAGGTCCCGCCGGCGGCACTGTCTTTGTCTGCACGATCCGGTCCTGCGATCAGGCGGCGTGCGAGCGTTCCATGTCGATCGCGTGGACGATCTCTTCGGCCGTGGACCACCGATCATCCGGGTCCTTGGCCAGGCACCGCTCCACGACGCGCGCCAGCCACGACGGGCACTCCGGGCGCAGGCGCCGGATCGGCGTGGGGGTCTGCGCGATGTGTCCCATCATGATGGTCGTGAGGTTGGGTCCATCCACCGGCAGCCGGCCTGTGAGCAACCGGTAGCCGATCGCGCCCAGTGAATAGAGGTCCGAGCGCTGGTCGGCCCGGTCGCCGGTCGCCTGCTCGGGACTCATGAAGTGCGGTGTGCCGACGAACGTGCCCGGCTCCGTCGAGCGGAGGCTGGCCACGTCCATGGCGCGCGCCAGACCGAAGTCCATCAGGAACACGTGCCGTTCCGGACCGTCCAGCATGATGTTGCCGGGCGTGAGGTCGCGATGGACGATGCCCGCCGTGTGCGCGGCGTGCAGTGCCGACGCGACCGCGCGCAGGATCCGTGTCGTCTCATCGATCGGCGCGGCCGGCGCACGCGCCATCCACGCTTCGACCGACTCGCCGAACACGCGCGCCAGCACCAGCCACATCAGGCCATCGCCCTCACCGATCATGTGGATCGGCAGCACGTGGGGATGGCGGACGGACGCGATACTCTCCGCCTCGCCCCGGAACCGCTCCAGGCGCTCCGCCGAGTTGGCGAGGTCGGGACGCGGGACCTTCAGCGCGACCGGGCGCTTCAGCCGCCGGTCCCAGCCGTCGAACACATCGGCGAAACCGCCCCGCCCGATCCGCTGACCGACCAGGAACGCGTCGCCGATCGCACGCTGCAGACGCTGCCGCAGAACGGCCTCGCGGCGGTCGCGGGCAATCGCCACCGACGGGCTGGGTTCGACGCGCGGGCTGCCGCCCGTGGACCGGGGCGTCGGGGTCCCGTTCGAAACACGCGGTGTTCCGTCGAGCTCCCGCTCGATCTCCATCATGGCCACGGCCGCGAGACCGCGCAGCAGCGCGACCTCGGAATCCGTCCACTCCCGCGGCGACCACGACAGCGTATGGAACGTGCCGAGCACGAGTCCGTCGCGCGTCTTGAGCGGGATCCCGGCATAGGCGAGCACGCCCAGCTCGGAGACCGAAGGGTTGCCGCGCACGAGCGGGTGCCGCCGCGCGTCGGGCACGATGAGCGGTTCGCCCGTCGAAACGGCGTGCACGCAGAACGAATGGCTGAGCGGGATCTCCCGGATCCCGTTCCAGGCCGCGGGCAGGCCGGTCACGCTCTTGAAGATCTGCCGGTCCTGACCGACGAACGCGACGGCTGCGACCGGCGCGCGGATCGCAGCGACCGCGGCATGGGTCAGCCGGTCGAGCTGGGGCTCGGCCCGGGCGGCCGCAGCGCGGCGAACGCGGTCCAGCCGGATCGGATTCGTGATCGTTGCGTCGAAGGGCGCCGCAAGAGCGGTCGCCGTCGGCGGCGCCGCGGGGGCCGCCATCAGCCCTGTGTCATCGGGGAGCAGTGTCACGGGTCACCTTCCACTTCGAGTCATGCCGCCGTCGGACAACGCCGATCGACGTGCTCCCAGGATAGGCGGCGCGGCTCAGACCCGGCTCAGAAAGCGGCTCCCGGAGTGGGTTTTTTCTCCGATCGGAGGGCCCGTTCCCCGGGCGCCGATCAGATTCCGCTCAGATCGGCCTTCACGGGCGCCCGCGCCGGGTGTGCTTGGCAGCCGGAGGTCTTTGCTGTATATAAGGTTGGAGCGTGTCGTATCCCCGCCCTGCAGTGCAGTGGCAGTGCCCGATCCCGGCCTCCCGCCGCCCGTACGCCCCCGGCGCCGGCCGCAGGGAGGCACAACCCGGGAAACGCATGATAGGTCGTGTGACGACGCTCGGCGGTGTCCGGATCTTCCGGGATGACGAGCGGCTCGAGGATCTGCCCGGCCAGCCGAAGCGGTGCGCCCTGCTCGTCTGTGTCGCGACGGAGGGTGAGGAGTCGACCGATCGCCTGATCGGCCGGCTCTGGCCCGACAGCGCACCCTCGCGCGCCCGCCACAACCTGCATCAGACCGTCTACGAACTGCGCCGCACGCTGGGTGACGGCTGGATCGAGGCCGCCGGTGACGGGCTGCGTGTGGGCGAAGGGATCGCGGTCGACACCACGCGCTTCGAGCAGCTGCTGGCCGAGGGCCGGGCGGACGACGCGCTCGCGTGGTACGGCGGCGATTTCCTGGAGGGCACCTACCTGGTCAACACGAAGGAGTTCGAGCTGTGGGTCGACGCGCACCGCGGCAAGCTGCGCCGGCTGCACCGCAAGGCGAGGCGGGAAGCGCTGGGCGCGGCGCGCGAGGCGGGCGAAACGGACCGGGCCATGGCGATCGCTCGAGCCTGGGCCGAACTCGAGCCGTTCGAAGACGAGGCGCAGCTGCGCTTCATCGAACTGCTGGCCGAGACCGGCCTGCGCGCGGAAGCGCTCGAGCACTTCGAGAGCTACGAGCGGCGGCTCGCGGCCGAGGAAGGGCAGCTCCGACCGCTCGACGAGATGATCCAGCTGGTCCGCCGGATTCGCAGCGGGAACGGGCCCGGCGCCGCCCCGGCGCCGGCCGTCGTGGCGCCCCAGCCCGGTCGCGCCCCCGCGCCGACGCAGCCGGCGAGGCCCGAGCCGGCGTCGATTGCGGTCCTGCCGTTCGCGAACATGAGCCCGGAACCCGGCAGCGACTACTTCAGCGATGGCATGACCGAAGAGCTGATCGCCGTCCTCAACGACCTGTCCGGCATCACGGTCGCCGCGCGCACGTCGAGCTTCGCCTTCAAACACAGCCCGCTCGACATCCGCGAGATCGGCCGGCAGCTCAACGTGCAATGGGCGGTCGAGGGCAGCGTGCGCAAATCGGGCGATCACATCCGCATCGCGGCGCGGCTGATCAACACGGCGGACGGCATGCCGTTCTGGTCGGGCCGTTACGATCGGGACGTCGAGGACATCTTCGTCATCCAGGAAGAGATCTCGCGCGCGATCGCCGAGGCGCTGAGCATCACACTGTCGGAGTCCGTCGAACTGCTCGTGCGGCGGCGCACGGACACGCCGGAGGCGTACCGGGCCTACCTGCTGGGCCGCTACCACTGGAACCGCAGGACGCCGGATGCGATGGAGCAGGCCGTCGAGTCGTTCCGTTCAGCGATCGAGCTGGACCCGGATTACGTCCTCGCGTACGTGGGCCTGGCGGACGCGTTCATGGCGCAGGCGCAGTTCGCGTATCGCCGGCCCTCGGACGTGCTGCCGCTCGCGGCCGAGGCGTGCGAGCGGGCGCTGGTGCTGGACCCGCTGATTCCCGAGATCCGGCCGACGCGCGCCCACCTGTACGAGATCTGGGAGCTGGACTTCACGGCCGCGGATCAGGAATACCAGCACGCCGTCGCGCTCAACCCGCGCGATGGCAATGCGCGGGCGTGGTACGGCGCCCTGCTGGTCGCGCTCGACCGCTTCGACGACGCCCGCCACCAGATGCGCATCGGGCTGCAGCTCGAGCCGTTCTCGCTGCCCATGCGCTTCCACAACGGCATGCTCCTTTACCGTGCCCGCGACTACCAGCTCGCGCTGGCCGAGCTGCGGGCCACCGCCGAGATGAACCCGGAGTACTACGCCGCACCATGCTTCATCGCGGTGACGCTGACCGCTGCGGGGCAGGCTGCGGAGGCCGTGCGCATCTCGCGTGAGGCGATCGGGCGGCTGGGCCCCGTGCCCGCGCTGCTCATGTCGCTCGGCCAGGGTCTGGCCGCGCTCGGCCAGCACGACGCGGCGCGCCAGGTCCTGCAGCAGATGGACCAGATCACGCAGCGGTTCTACGTGCCGGCCGTGCTGCGCACGGTCGTGCACGGCGCGCTCGGCGACCTCGACGACGCATTCCGCACGCTCGACCAGGCCGTGGACGAGCGCTACGGGCAGGTCATGTTCATCAACGTCGATCCCGTGTTCGACCCGATCCGCGGTGATGCCCGCTTTGCCGGCATCGCCGCGCGGCTGAACCTGGCTTGAACGCGCGCCGCACGAGGCGGCCGCGCGTCCCGACTCGCAGGCCCGTTTTCTCGACGAGGGGGATCCCATGCCCATGACGATCGAGCCCGGCCTCCTGATCGCTGTGCAGCTCAACCAGCCCGTGCAGAACGCAGCCTCCGTTGTGACCGGCAGCTGGATCCTGACGCTGCTCGTCCTCGGGCTCCTGGGGGCCGCGCTGATCTTCGTATCCCTGTGGTACGCGAAGAAGCGCAGAGAACAGCGCGCGGCGAACCCGCGGCGCGACAAGACGCGCGACTGGACGGAAGTGCTGGCCTACGTGCTGTTCACGATCGGGTACTGGATCTTCCTGGGCTGGCTGGTCTACGTCGTGGCCATGCTGTGGCCGGGCGGCGGCAACGACGAACTCGTCGCCCACACGTTGTGGAAGCTCTTCGTACTCCTGGTCGCCCTGTACATCGCGTTCCGCCTCGTGTACCCGGGTGATGACGATGACGAGAACGACGACAGCGGATCCGGAGGCGTTCACGGGCGCCGGCGAGGTGAACCGGATGATGCCGATGCGGCGACGGCCGACACGCAGGGCGCATGACACGCCGGCGTTAGTGACGTGACGCTGCGCGGTCTGTTCCAGTCGGACGAGAAGATCGTCCGCCGGCGCCCCACGCGCTGGCTGCACCCCATCGAGGTGCTGCGCGCGGCGTTCCACGCCTTCTTTTCGACGACGATTGCCGGCTACATCGACCGCCGCGAGTCGATGGCGGTCCTGCCGCGGCTCCGTCCGGAGGATCAGCCCCGCCACGGATCACGCGTCGCGCTGCGGCCCTCCGGACCCGATGCCGTGGTGGAGGGAGACGGCGACCTGTGGATCGACTTCATTGCCGACATCGGCGACGGCTTCGACGCGACCTACGCGATGGCCAGTCTGCTGGCCCGCAAGCGCCTTCACCTGCGCGGACTGGAGGAGCCGCTCGAGCGGGCGGACCTCGTCGTGCTCGGCGGCGATCTCGTGTATCCGACGCCCAGCCGCGATCAGTACAGGACCCGCCTGCAGGGCCCGCTGGCGGCTGCTTTCCCGAATGAACCGGATCCGGCCCGACCGAAACGCGAGCGCTCCGCATCGATCTTCGCCATCCCCGGCAACCACGACTGGTACGACGGCCTCACGAACTTCGTGCGCGTGTTCTGCCAGGGCGGCAACATCGGAGGGTGGCGTCTGTGGCAGAGCCGCAGCTACTGGGCCATCCGCCTGCCGCACCGGTGGTGGTTGTGGGGCGTCGACATCCAGCTGTCCACGCGCATCGATCCGCCCCAGCTGAAGCACTTCCTCGACCTGTCGGCCGTGCGGCGCGGCAGTCCGGGGGCGCCGCACGGCGATCAGGACCTCGTACAGAAAGGCGATCGCATCATCGTGTGTACGCCCAAGCCGGCCTGGTACGAGGCGGGGCGGCGCGACGATGGGTTGCGCAACCTGCGGTTCTTCGAGGAGCAGGCCATCCGGGCCGCCGGCGCCGAAGCGACCGTGATGCTGAGCGGCGATGTCCACCACTACGCCCGCTTCGTAAGCGACGACGATCGCCAGCGCATCACGTCCGGGTCCGGCGGAGCCTACCTGTGCGCCACGCACCTCCTGCCGCGCAAGCTGAGCCTGCACGACAGCAACGCACCGGCGGGTGACGTCGATCTGACGGAGTCGGGCTTTCCCTATCCGAGCCGCGCGGAGTCAGCACGCCTGCTGTGGCGTACGCTGTGGCTGCCGTTCCGCGGCGCGAACATGGCGTTCTGCCTGATGCTCGGCGTCCTGTACGCGATCGCGCACTACCTGTTCGCGCCGTCCGGGGCTCCGCCGCCCGGCGTGATCCGCGCGCAGCCCGCAACCCAGATGCTGGGCGAATACATGCTCCAGGCCGCGCTCGAACTGCGCGCCGATCCGCTCTCGGCCGTGCTGCCCGCCATTTTCGTGTCCCTCGCGGGAGTTTTTGCCTGGGCGGCGAATCGCAGGCGATCCGCGTGGACCACGTGGCCGTGGGGGCTGACACACGGTCTCGCACACCTCAGTCTGGCCATCGTGCTGGGCTGGCTCGTGCTGCGCGGGGCCGAGCGATTGGGTGTCATCGGCGCGTGGCAACCCTACGCGATCGCGCCTGCGCTGGTCCTGGCCGGCTGGCTGGCCGGCGGGCTGTTGTTCGCGCTCTATCTCGTGCTGTCGGTCCTGTGGTTCGGCTGTCACGAGAACGAGGCGTACCTGTCGCAGAACATCATCGACTTCCGCAGTTTCGTGCGCATGTGTCTGCGTGAGGACGGCCGGCTGGAGATCTATCCGATCGGGTTGCGCCGCACACCTCGCCGCTGGCGCCGTCGCATCGAGGACCACGCCAGCCCCGATGTCGCGCCGGGCGGCGGCACCGGGTCAGGCGGACAGGCCGACGCGCCGCAGAGCCCGGCGGATGAGCCGGATCCGGATCCGGCCGATCCCGGCCTGCTCGAGTCCGCGGATCATTTCGACCTCGAGCCGCACCTGATCGAAGGGCCGATCATCCTCCGACCGGCGGATCCGGAGCGACCCACACGCTGATCAGGTCTGTTGCCGCCGGTCGCTCAGGAACCTGTCCGCCTCCTGCAGCCCTGCCAGCACCTCGGGAAAGACGATGCGTGCCGAGTCCCTGCCCATGAACGTGTCCATGTGGCCGAAATCCTCGAACGTGACCAGCCTGTACGCCTCTTCGCGCAGTTGCCGGCCACCCGGGCCCGGTCCCCAGGCGCCGTGCTCGAGCAGCCATGCGTACATGCGCCGGCTGCCCTCCGGCAGGAACAGGTAGTTGTTCTGCCCCTGAAGCAGCGTGATGGGCAGTTCCAGCTTTTTCGCATTGTCCTCGGTCAGATACCGATTCCTGCCCTCGTGGTCGACGGCGCGACGCGCCCGGCACATCCGCGTCAGGTGCTTGAACGTGCGCAGGTTCGCGCGGTCGAACATGTCGAAGATGGCGTCGTGCGTCTCGCTGTCGAGCAGACGGTGCTGGTAGTTCTCGCCGTACAGGAACAGCGTGCGCCGGCAGACCGGGCTGCGGCACCGTTCGCGGCTCGGGTAGAAGTAGAGCAGGCGATCGACGAGCCGGGAGTGCAGCGGTCGGTACCGATCGAAGTCTGGCGTGAGGACCGGCGCGAAGCCGCCGAACTCCAGCATCTCGGCGATGCGCAGCGCTGATTTGACCCGGTTCTGCCACGGCATGTAGACGAACGGGAAGAACTGCGATCCGATCATGGAGCGGAGTTCCGTGACCTCACCGGAGAGCAGCGCCATGAACATGGCGACGGACGCGACGCAGTGGCCCACGTACTGCGGCCGTTTACCGGTCTCCTCCGCAACGACGCGGACGGCGAGGGGCAGGTCCTGGCGCACGATCTGGTCCATCGTGAACTGCGTGCGTGACGATGCGGAGCGGTCGCTGGCGCGGTAATCGAGCAGCCACACATCGTAACCGTGGCCGACGAGGTACTCGACGAGGTTGGGCCTGATGGTCGAGATGCGGAAGAGCAGCGTCGATGTGCCGAACCCGGGTGCGAGGATGACCGGGCCGTTCTCGCCGCCATCATACCGGGTCAGCAGGATCTCGGCGCCGTCGTCCGTCGTGACGGTGCGGGCAAACGGCGCGACCTCGATCCCATATGCGTTCTTCGGCCGGCGCAGCTTGCTGGCGGGCCGCTCGACATCGGGATCGATGGGACGGGCCGAGCGCAGCGGCCAGGCTGCGGCGCGCCAGATCGCGCGCGCGAAGAAGAGCAGGAAGCGGAGCCGGCCGGTCACGGCGTCGCGCAGCCGGCGACGGCGGAGGATGCGCACGGCGAACACGGTCCGGACGACCTGCAACGGGCTGATGCGGAGCCGGCCATCGCCCACGCGGACACGGCCGCCTCCGGTCACCTCGTGCAGCTCGAACTCCATCTCGAACAGCGAGCGGATCACGTCGCGGAACGGGGCGAAGCCCTGGATCGTCTTCCGTCCATCCAGCTCGAACTCGCGGCCATCGGTTGCGCGCAGTTTCAGCCTGTAGCGCATGATGCGCGTCTCGACCCAGCGCGGGTCCTTCGCGAACAGGTTGAACCGCCCCGTGGTCACGGTGAGCGGCCGGTCCGACAGGGCGGGTGCCACGCCAAAGCCGAAGGCCATCGCCTTGTGCGAATCATCGGGCTCCCGCTGCGCGGCCGGCTTGTCGCTGGTACGCTCCGGCGGCTCCTCGAGGAACGTGTCGAGGTCCGGCGCCTCGATGACGAGGCGCAGACGGAACCGGGTTCGACGGCCGTCTTCCTCATGGAGATGTCCGCTCACGCGCTCCGAGAACTGGATGCCGACGGTCGCAGGCCGTGCGGGTGGCAGCGGGGGCGGCCCGTTGGCGGGCGGGTTGGGCCAGACGCCGGCAGGTGGCTCGACCAGCAGCATCGCACACGCGCGCTCCGCCAGTGCCGCAATCGTCCACAGCGGGTTGGCGCCGAGCTGCATCGGCACGATCGAGCCATCCAGTACGAGCAGGTTGTCGTAGACGCCGGTGCCCGGGCCAGTGAAGACCTGGCCGCGGTCATTGACGACGCCGGCGGCGCCGTCCTCCGCCATGCAGCAGCCGCCCAGCGGGTGCACGGTCAGCAGGCGTCGCCCGGCCAGGCGCGTCCAGAAGGGGTTCATGACGTGCGTGCCGCCGGTGCGCTCGGTCAGCCTGCGCAAGCGCCGGTGCACGGCGCGGAAGACCGGCTGGTGACCGAGGCCCCGCCAGGCGACGCGCACGCGGTCGCGACGGCGGGTGATGCGGCCCGATCCTTTCTCCCACGCCATGACCAGATACGTCTGCGTGTTCGCCAGTGCGCCTCGGCGCGGGCCCAGCAGCATGGACCGGAACTCGCGGATCCACTCGCGCACGCGGTCGCGCGGCCCGGAATCCGTGTCGCGGCCGCTGATGCGCGTGATGATGGGCGCGAACCAGCGCAGCAGCGGCGCGAGCGCACCGGGGATCGCGCCCTCCTCGATGAGCATGCCCGGTGGTTCCTCATCATGGGAGCGCTCATCGATCATGCCGGTGATCGTCGGGCCGACGGGCTCCAGCCTGCGCAGGCGACGGTTGCCGTGGCCGATGCCGTGAACGTTCAGCTCATCGCGGTCGTCCGGGTGGTCGCGGCCGTTGCGACGCGGCAGGGGATCGTTGTTGTAGGCAAAGGCGATGACATCGCCGTTGCCCGTGAACCGCTCGCCGATCTGATCGGACAGCGGGAGCCCGGTCCGTGCCCGGGAGCGAAGCAGGATGTCAGTGGAGCCCAGGCTGCCCGCGGCCAGCACGACGACGCGTGCGGACACGAACATCTCGGGGCGCTCGCCCCCGCTCCAGCCGCGCGGAGCGTCGGGCCGGAACCACACGTTCCACAACGCAGGTGGCACGTCGGCCGGCTGCCCATCCGCCGGCTCGACCGACCGCACCTCGGCACCGCACACGATGGCCGCGCCATACCGGCGCGCGCGCGCCAGGTAGTTCGTGTCGAGCGTGTTCTTCGCCGAGTGGTTGCAGCCGGTCACGCAGTCGCCGCACAGCACGCACGCGCGGCGCTGAATGCCGTCTTCGGAGACGTGCTCGTCGAACGACACGGCGAGCAGGGGCAGCTGGACCTTCTCGCGGCCGGCGGCACGTTCGAGCACGGCGAGCTTGCCGGGCAGCGGGAAGCGGCCCCACGCCTCGCGCTTCCCGTCGGTCATCGCATCGGTCGACCGGCCCGGCGCCGGGTAGGCCCGGCCGGCGAGCATCGCGCGGGCCTCATCGTACCCGGACAGGAGACGACGCCTGTCGCGACGCAGGGCTTCCGGCCAGGCATCGTCGCCCAGGATGCCCGGGTCGGGGTCGTCCGGGTCGTCCGGGTCGAGGCCAAGGGGCCGCACCATCGCGTTGGCATTGATCAGCGACGTGCCGCCCAGCCCGCAGCCGACCAGCACGCTCAGGTCGTCGTTGACGCGGAAATCGAACAGGCCGGTGCGCCGGCCGAGACGCATGCGCGGGAAATCGATCTGCAACTGACGCAGTGCCTGCGTCGCGTTGCCGGGGAAATCGCCGGGCTCGAACTCGTGACCGCGCTCGAGCACGCACACGTCGAGTCCCCCCTGGGCCAGCCGGCAGGCGGCCACGGCGCCGCCGTAGCCGGAGCCCACGACCACGACGTCGTAGGCGGATCGGAGCGAGCCGAGCGGCTGCGAGAGTCGTGGCATGGGCCATCCCTCCGCTTCCTGCGGCGCGGGCCGGGCGAGGCGGCGAGACCCTCGCGAAGCCCCGGGAGAGGCGCCGACCGCTGGACCACGACCGGGCCGGGCGCCTCGTCCATAGTATGCGGCGCCGAGCGACGGCGGAAGCGCGCTGGCCGTGTCTTCTCTGCGCCGGGCCACCGCCGTAACTTCCCGGATCCGCAGCCGTCCGATCCGCACGCCCCACGATGGAGGCGCCCATGACCGCCAGACCCGGCCTGTCCCGACGCCATTTCGTCGCCGGCGTCGCCGGCACCCTCGGTTACGCCGGTATCGCGCCGGCGGACGCGCTGTGGGCCGCCCGGCCCGAAACGCCGCGCACGATCCGCCACGGCCAGCGCCAGGCCGACGAGTACGACGCGTTCGCCAAGCTGGCCAACAACGAGAATCCGTGGGGCCCATCGCCGGCCGTCATGGAGGCGATGACACGGGCATTCAAATACTCCAACCGCTACGGCTACCCGGATGGCGGCATCGTCCAGGCCATCGCCGAACACCACAACGTCGAGCCCGACCACATCATGCTCGGCGCCGGCTCGGGCGAAATCCTCGATGTCGTGGGCAGCACGTTCCTGGACGGCGGACGCAAGGTCGTCGGCGCGGAGCCGTCGTACGGCTCCGTCTACAACCACGCAACGAACATCAAATCCGAGGCGATCCTGGTCGACCTGCTCGACGACCACCGGCAGGACATCCCCGCGCTGATCGCGGCCACGCGCCGCAACGGGCGCGACGTCGGCTTCGTCTACTTGTGCAACCCGAACAACCCGACCGGGCGCATCGTGACCGCCCGCGAGGTGCGCCAGCTGCTGGACGGCATCCCCGAGGATGTGCCGGTGCTGGTCGACGAGGCGTACCACCACTACATCGAAGACCCGGCGTACGAGACGTCGGTCCCGTACGTCGTCGCAGGCAGAAACGTCATTGTCGCACGGACGTTCTCGAAGATCTACGGCATGGCGGGCATGCGCCTGGGCTACGCCGTCGCCCCGCCCGAGCTGATCCGGCGCATGCGCCCGTACAGCACCGGCAGCATCAACGCGATCGTGAAGTGGGGCGGCGTCGCCGCGCTCGCAGACCGCGCGTCGGAGGCGCGCGTGCGCCGCGAGACGCTGGCGCTGCGCAAGAAGATCGTCGCCGAGCTGCAGGCGATGGGCTACACCGTGATCCCGTCGGAGACCAACTTCTTCATGGTGCACATCCGGCGCCCGGTCCAGCCCGTCATTGCCGAGTTCCGCGAGAAAGGCGTCCTGGTCGGCCGGCCCTTCCCGCCGATGCTCGACCATCTCCGCGTGTCGGTCGGACTGCCCGAGGAGATGAGCCGGTTCATGACGGCGTTCCGGCAGATCTTCCCGCGCACCGCGTCGAGCAGCACGCGGGGCTGATGCCCGGCAGGACGGAACCGCAGGTCAGGGGCCGGGGTGCAAGGCGGCGGCGCGATCGCCGGCCGCCGGGGCCGTACCGGCCAACGGGACCAACGGCTGGCGCGTCATCCCTGCAGCCGGACCCCGCCACGACCCTTGAACCCGGACCGCAACACCCAGGAGAACCCGATGGTCACACGTCGCGAATGGCTCGGCCTCACGCTCGGCGCTGGCGCCGCGCTCACGCTGCACCCCCGCCTGCTGCACGCCCTGCAGCAACCCATGATCATGCGTGCCATCCCGTCGTCCGGGGAACCGGTGCCGATCGTCGGGCTGGGCAGCTCGGCCACGTTCTCCCAGGTCGCGCGCAGCGAGGACGTGAGTGCACTCCGGGACGTGCTCCCGACCATGATCGCACAGGGCGGCACCGTGTTCGACACGGCGCCCAGCTACGGCGCGTCGGAGGAAGTGGCCGGTACGATCGCGGCCGAACTGGGCATCACGGACCGCATCTTCTGGGCGACGAAGGTCAACGTCGCGCGCGGCGGCAACGCGGACCCCGCGGCCGCGAACGCGCAGATCCAGACCTCGTTCGAGCGGCTGCGCAAGCGGCCCATCGACCTGATCCAGGTCCACAACCTGGGCGATGTACCGACGCAGCTGGGCATCCTCAAGCAGATGAAAGACCAGGGGCGCCTGCGCTACATCGGCGTCACCACGACGAGCGAGAACCAGTATCCCGCTCTCGAGCAGATCATGCGCAACGAGCCGATCGACTTCATCGGCGTCGATTACGCCATCGACAACCGCGAAGTCGAGAACAGCGTTCTGCCGCTCGCGATCGAGCGGAAGATCGGCGTGCTGGTGTACGTGCCCTTCGGCCGGACCCGGCTCTGGCAGCGCGTGGGTGACCGGCCCGTGCCGGACTTCGCGCGCGAGCTGGGCATGGAATCGTGGGCCCAGTTCTTCATCAAGTTCGTGGCCGCGCACCCCGGCGTGACCTGCGTTACACCGGCCACAAGCCAGGCTCGCCACATGATCGACAACCTGGGCGGCGGCCGCGGCCGGTTGCCCGACGAGGCGACGCGCCGGCGCATGATCGAGGTCGTGGATGCGCTGCCTGCTGCGCGGGGCCGCGGCCGGGGCGGAGCACCGCTGAGCCGCTAGCCGCGGGCACGACGCAGCGGTTGTGAAATCGCCCGGTCCGGCCTCGTGCCGGGCCGGGCGATCGTCATCGCGCCCCGCTACCCATCGATGGCCTCGCCGTCCGCGCGTCGCAGCTCGAGGCGCAGCACGCGCTGCACGTCGTACGCGTCCCGGGCCACGCCGTACAGCGTGCTGCCGCAGAAGACGTATGGCGTGAAACGCGGCGGCAGCGTCACGCGGCCCAGGTAACGGCCCCGCCCGTCGAACACATCCCAGTCGGGCCCGCCGAGATCCCGTTCCGGATCGAACGTCTCGCGTTCGGCCGGGGGCATGTCCGCGACACCGCGGAAAGGCTGAACCCAGAGCGTGCCCGCCGGTCCGGCCCGTACATCGACGAACGCGGGCATGGTCTCGTGGAACGAGGTCGCGTCGCGCAGCTGCGGCCGCATCGACGCGCCCACGCGCGTCTGCCAGAGGCGGACCATCGCATCGATGTAGAACGCCCGGTCCGCGGCGTTCACGGGGCGGGCCGTGTACGGCTTCGAGACGATCCGGTCGATCCGTCCGTCCGGCGCGTGATGAAGCAGCCGGTAGCTGTGCGTGTCACCCATCCAGACGCCGCCGCTGTCCCGATCGACGGTCCAGCGGGTCTCCGGCGCGAACAGCGTGAGCCGGAGACCGGACGCGTCGCCCCGCAGCGCGTCGCGCGCGCCGTAGCGCGCGACCGTGCGGACGTGCGCACCGCCGGCATCACGGACTTCGATCGTTTCCAGCGTGTCCGCCATGCGCCCGCGGAACTGACGCGCGTTGTGGTATGCCAGCCCCCGGCCGTCGCCCTTCCAGTTGTAGGTGAAGCCGCCCTCGACCGGCATGCGCACCGCGCGCACGAACGTGCCATCCGCGAGGAACCGGCTGATCGCCATGGTCCCCATGTCCACCAGGACGAGCGTGTCGCCCGGCTCGGCCCACAACGCATCGGCGTCGTCCGTGAGTTCGCCCGGTCCGCGACCGCTTCGGCCGAATGTCAGAAGTGCGGTGCCGTCCGGCGCGAACACGTGGACCTGCGCGGCCTGGGCATCGAGCACGGCGATGCGGCCATCCGACAGCACGGCCACGCCCGTCACATTGCCCAGCTCCACGGGCGGATTCCCCGACGGATCGCCTGCGTCCCCGATCACCACCGCCTTCGTGACCGCCCACGCATCACCCGCGCGCCACAGTCCCGCGTCCGTGTTCTCGATCAGGGCGATGCCCGCACTGTCCCGGACCACGCCCGACCACCCGCCGGTTTCCGCGCCGGTGCAACCGCCGCCCACGAGCGCCGCGCCGGCCAGCACGCCCAAGGTCCGCGCGATGACCCGTGCCGCACGCGCAACGGCCCGCCTGCGCACGATCCGCCCCGTCACTGCCGCCTCCGCGCGTGCTCCGCGAGCCCGGCCAGCGCATCCAGATGCCCCATGAGCGCCCGCCGGCCAGCGGCGGTGAGCGAATACCACGTCACGGGTCTGCGCGCCTCGTATTCCTTGCTCGCCGCGATGTAGCCGGCCTGCTCGAGCTTCTCCAGGTTCGCACCCAGATTCCCGTCCGTCTCGTCGAGCAGATCGCGCAGCAGACGGAACGTCATGGCCTCGTTGCGCGCCAGCAGCACACAGGCACCCAGCCGCGTGCGGTGCTCGAGCAGACGGTCCAGCCCGTCCACGCCCGGGAACTCAGCCATGCCCCGACCCGCCCCGGGCCAGGCCCAGCGCGCCGATTCCGGCCAGAGCGAGACCACAGACGACGCCGGTCAGCAACCACGAATCCGCCACGAACACCAGCAGCCCGCTGCCCAGCAGCGCCACCGCGCCCGGACCCCATGCACTCCCATCGCCGTGCACTCCGGCCAGCAGGTAGCCCAGCGCCACCACCAGGAACGCCAGCCCGCCCAGCGCCTCCGGCTGCATGCCGCCGCGCACCGCTACGACCAGCGCCCCGAACGTCACCGCTGCGACCACCATCCAGTGCGCGAACGCCCGCATCCCCTGACGCGAAGACCGCACGCCCGCGCGCCGGCCGTGCAGCCAGCCCAGCGCCGCGCTCGCAATCACACCCCCGATCGTCGCCACGATCCAGTACAGCGCCGCCCACTCCGGCCGCCGGTCGAGGACCAGTCCGCCCAGGCCCACCACGAGGGCCCACACGAAATAGATCCCGGCCGGCCCGCGCGACGACCGCTCGACGGCCTCGCGCACGTACGCCACGTCTCTTGCCAGGGTCTCGTTCATCGTCATGTCCGTCCTTCGTCGGTCCGTGCTTGTGGCCATCGTTTCCAGAGTACTCTGAAATCTAGAGCTAGGGCGGCCGATGGGCAAGGGCGGCATGGGCTGCGGGGCGGGTGGGGTGCCGGGCGGCGGGCGTGTCGGGCTGCGCGGCGGCGGGATCCGGCGTCGCCGCCCGGACGCAAACGGGGGGTCCGTCCGCGACGAGTGCGCGCCGGGCGCCTGGTTCGCGGGGGCCGCCGCGATTCTGGCGCAGGGCGCGATCCGGCGTTAGCCTCAGGGGGTCCTTGCCAACGGGCGTCGCGGGGAGCGCGTCATGCGTTGGCGGTGGGGGTCGCGCCGCGGGGCGGGCCGCGCCGGTTGCGGCCGAGGCGGTCCGTGAGAAGAGAGCGGGAGACGAAGGCATGAAGATCTTGCTGGCCACGACCGCGGGCCTCGGGCTGTTCATGGTCCTGCAGGACGTGCCGGAAGCGCCCGGCGCACCGTTGGTGCCCACCGCGCCGGGTCCGGTGGCGGCCCTCGTCGCCGGGCCGGCGGCACCCGCCGTTTCTGCTCCCGCTGCGGCCCCGATATCCCCCGAGGATCTCACGCTGGTCGTGCGGCGCACGTGCGCCGTGTGTCACAACCCCGGGCTGATGACCGGCAATCTGTCGCTGCTGGAGTTCGACGTCGCGCAGGCGCCGGCGAACGCCGAGATCGCGGAGAAGATGATTCGCAAGCTGCGCGCCGGGATGATGCCTCCGCCCGGCATGCCGCGGCCGGCCGGGGACACGCTGACGCTGCTGGCGGAGACGCTCGAGCAGCTGCTGGACGATGCTGCTGCGGCGAAGGCGGATCCGGGCGGACGCGTGTTCCAGCGACTGAACCGGGCCGAGTACGGGAGTTCGATCCGCGCGCTGCTGGACCTCGACATCGATGCCGGCGAC
>JBFFZF010000064.1:0-22127 GCA_041568755.1 Longimicrobiales bacterium
CTTTCGTGCTGCTCGCTCCGGTCCTGGGCCCGTTGTCCGTCGACGCCCAGGCGACGTCCGCGGCCCGGCCGGCCGCCGGCGCGCGGGCCGACCAGTCTGCCGCCGTAGCCCGCGCGATCGCCGGGCTGACGTGGCGGGACATCGGGCCCGTCAACATGGGCGGCCGCGTGACGGCGATCGCCGGGATCCCGGGGGATCCGCGAATCTTCTGGGTGGGCGGCGCCGATGGCGGCGTGTGGAAGACGACGAACGGCGGCATCACGTTCGAGGGGCAGTGGCAGGATGAGGAGGCCTACTCGGTGGGCGCCCTGGCCGTGGCGCCGTCGGACGCGAACGTCGTGTGGCTCGGCTCCGGCGAGGGCGATCCGCGCAACTCGGTGTCGTACGGTCTGGGCGTGTGGCGCTCGACGGACGGCGGACGCACGTGGGCCCACCTGGGCCTGCGCAACACGGAGCGCATCAAGCGCATCGTCGTCGATCCGCGCAGCCCCGACACGGCACTCGTGTGCGCGCTGGGCCGCGAGTGGGGACCCAACGACGAGCGTGGCGTCTTCAAGACGACGGACGGCGGGCGCACGTGGAAGAAGGTCCTCTACATCGACCAGGACACGGGCTGCTCGGATCTGGACCTCGATCTGTCCAACCCGCGCAACATCTACGCGGGCATGTGGACGTTCCGGCGCCGGCCGTGGCGGTTCGACGAGGGCGGCAAGGCCACGGCGTTCTACGTGTCGCGTGACGCCGGCGAGACGTGGAAGAAGATCACGACCTTCCCGAACGAGCCGATGGCGCGCATCGGCATCAGCGTGGCGCAGTCACGCCCGAACGTGGTCTACGTGATCACCGAGTTCCCGACCGCGGGCACGCTGTTCCGCTCGGAGGACTACGGCGAGACGTTCCGCATGGTGAGCGCGGACCGGAACCTCAACTTCCGGCCGTTCTACTACGCCGACGTGTTCGTGGACCCGTCCAACGAGAACATCCTGTACACGCTGTCCGGCGGGTTGTCCAAGTCGATGGACGGCGGCCGCACGTTCCAGCGCATCGCCTTCGATGTGCACGGGGATCACCAGGCCATCTGGATCGATCCGCACGACGGCAACCGGCTGCTGTCGGGCAGCGACGGCGGCTGGCAGGTCAGCCTGGACGGCGGCGAGAACTTCCACATCCAGCGCAATTTCTCGCTGGCGCAGTTCTACCACATCTTCGTCGACGACCGGGATCCGTACTACGTGTGCGGCGGGTTGCAGGACAACGGCAACTGGTGCGGCCCCAGCCGGACCAACGAGCCGGACGGCATCCTGGCGGACTTCTGGTACACGGTCAGCGGCGGCGACGGCTTCTTCACGGTGCCGGTGCCCGGCAAGCCGCACCTCGTGTACTCGAACGCGCAGGGCGGCTACTTCCGCATCACCGACATCCGCTCGGGCCAGACGCGTTCGATCGAGCCGTTCCCGTGGATGGTCGGCTCGCAGGGGCAGAGCATGGCGCAGGCGAGGTACCGGTTCAACTGGGACGCGCCGATCCACACATCGCCGCACGATCCCGACGTGGTCTACTGGGGCGGCAACGTCGTGTTCCGCAGCCGGGACCAGGGCTACACGTGGGAGGTCATCAGCCCGGACCTCACGACCAACGACCCGGCCAAGCAGCTCGATTCCGGGGGCGAGATCTACAACGACAACACGGCCGCCGAGTTCCACACGACGATCCTGACGATCGCCGAGTCGCCGGTCGAGAAGGGCGTCATCTGGGTCGGCACGGACGACGGCAACATCCAGATCTCACGCGATGACGGTCGGACGTGGACCAACGTTCGCAACCGCGTGACCGGCCTGCCGGCCGAAGCATGGATCGGCAACATCGACGCCTCGCCCACCGAGCGCGGCACGGCCTACGTGGCCGTCGACAACCACCGCATGGACGACTTCAAGCCGCACGTCTACGAGACGCGCGATTACGGGCAGACGTGGCGCGACCTGTCGGCCGGGCTGCCGCAGGACGACTACGCGATCGAGGTGCGCCAGCACCCGAAGAACCCGAACCTGCTGTTCGTGGGCATGGACCGCGGCATCTTCGCGTCCCTCGATCGCGGCCGGAACTGGGTCTCGATCCGCAACAACCTGCCGCGCGTCTCCGTGCGCGGCATCCAGATCCAGCGGCAGTACAACGACCTGGTCATTGGCACGCACGGCCGCGGCGCATTCATCCTGGACGACATCCAGCCGCTGGTCGAACTGACCGACGCGATGCAGAAGGACGTGCACCTGTTCGAGATGCGTACCGCGACCGACTGGGAGATGTGGAGCCGCGGCAGCAACCTGGGCCAGTCCGTGTATCGCGGGCAGAACCCGCAGGCGGGAGCCTACATCCACTACTGGCTGTCCGACGCGGCGGCCGCACGCGTGCGCGCCGATGTCACGGCGGCGGACGGCGCTGCCGCACGTGGCCCGGGCAACGGCGCCACGGCTCGCAACGGCCAGGGCACGCGCGCGACCGGCGTCACGGTCCGCATCAGCGACGCCAGCGGTACCGTGGTCCGTGAGTTCCGCGACAACAATGCGCGGGCCGGCATCAACCGGGCCGTGTGGGACCTGCGCTGGACGGGGCCGCGCGGCGCGCCGGCACAGCAGGGCTTCGGGTTCGGTGGCCGTGGCGGCGGGCCGGCCGGACCGACGGCGGTGCCGGGTACGTACACGGCGACGATCGTCGCGGACGGCCAGGAATTGTCCACGCGTTTCGACCTGCGTGGCGATCCGAACGTCGGCGCGACGGCCGCCGACTACGCGGCCCGGTTCGCAGCGGCGAAGCGGGCGACCGATCTGCAGTCGCAGCTGAACGACATGACGGGCGCGATGCGCGATCTGAACGGACAGGTCGACGGGCTGCTCGGCGCGATCGAAGGCAAGGGACTGCCGAACGCGGCGCAGATCCGCGAGAAGGCCGGCGAGGCGCAGGATCGCCTGGAGACGCTGAGCAACGAAGTGCAGCGTCCGCCACAGGCCATGAATTACAGGGACTGGCCACGCATCGTCGAGCAGCTCCGTTTCGTGGCCGGCGGCATCAACGGGGCGCAGGCCCGGCCCACGGCGGGCCAGCTCGAGGTGCTGACGCTCGTAGAGACCGCGACGCAGCAGCGCGCGGCCGAATTGCAGGCGATCATCGATACCGTCATCGCCGAGCTGAACCGGATGTTGCAGGATCAGCCGAAGATCCTCACGAACTGGCAGAGCCGGCGGGTGATCAGCCTCCGCGAGTGAGTCCGCATGACCGCGATCGTGGTCGGGGCGGTCGGGCTCGCGCTCGCCGTCCAGAGCATGCAGGCCACCGTCACCGGCATCGTCCGGGACGGCGAGCACGGTACGGCTCTGCGCGGTGCAATGGTCCGGCTGCCCGACCTCGATCGCGTCACGACGACCGGTGAAGACGGTCGCTATGTCCTGACCGATGTGCCGGCAGGCCCGCAGCATCTCGTCGTGCAATCCATGGGTTACGAGCCACGCACGCTGCACGCGCTGGTCCCGCCTTCCGGTCGACTCGAGATCCATGTCACATTGCGCCCGGCGCCGATCGAGCTGGGCACGATCGAGGTGCGGCCGCCCATCGCCCTGCGCGGCGTCGAGGCCGACGCGGCTGCGGGCGCGCACACCGAACGCGGACTGACACAGGCCGCACTGCGCAATCATCCGCAGCTGGCCGAGCCCGATGCGTTCCGCGCTCTGGCCGGTGGCGAGGTCGTGGTGGCGCCGGAGATGCAGACCGGCGTGCACATCCGTGGCGGGGCGTCGGACCACACCGCGTTCGTACTGGACGGCATCCCCGTGTTCAGCCCGTATCACGCGGCGGGTGTGTTCAGTGCCTGGAATCCTGACGCGCTCGCCCGCATCGATCTCGTCTCCATCGCGCCGTCGCCTCGCCTGCCCGATGCGTTGGCCGGCGTCATCGCGGGCACGACACGCAGACCGGGTCCGCTGCACGGCGTGCACAGCAGCGTGAGCACAGCGCAGGCCCGGGTGACGGTGGACGGCCCGCTGGGCGGCGACCGAGCGGGGTACATGCTGAGCCTGCGCACGGCAGTGCCGCCCGGGTTCGGGGGGACGCGTGAGGGCTCCTACATCACGAGCGAGGCCGGCGATCTGTTCGCCAAGCTGGAAGCGCCCGCACTGGGCGGCACGATCCGGCTGCTGCGCTACGAGAACGAGAACGAGATCGACGCCGCGTCACGCGTCACGCCATCCACGGCCGCGGGTGTGCCGGCCGCGGCACACGACGCGCGCCGCAACGCGTTCGCCTGGCGCAGCGCATCGACCGGCGCGAGCTGGTCACGCGCGTTTTCCGGACTCACGCTGGACGTCACGGCCTGGAGCGCGCACCTTCGCTCGCGCGCGGACTGGACGGGCGCCGACGACGGGCCGGTGCGGCTGTCCTCCGGGCGTCATGATGCCGGTCTGGTCCTGACCGCCACGCAGAACGCTGCCCGCACACACACGCAGGCAGGGGTCCGCCTCGAGCACCGCCGGGCCAGCTACCAGGTGGCGGGTGATCCGGCGGCCGCCCCGGCCGCGCTCGAAACGCGCATGCCGCTCGCCGCCGCGTTCGTCGAGCACGCCCGCGTCTTCGGGAGCCAGGCCGCGCTCACGATCGGCGGATCGGCCACGCACGCCGCGGGCGGTACGCAATTCAGCCCGCGCATCCACGTGCGCTGGACGCCGCGGTCGGTCCTGACCGTTTCCGGCGGCCTGGCCCGACTCCACCAGTACGCGCAGTCGCTGCGCAACGCCGAATCCGTCGTCGGCATGATTTTTCCCGCCGACCTGCACACGGGCGCCGGCGCCGGAAGCGTCCCGGTCGCGCGCAGTGACCAGGCCGTGGCGGCGGTCGAGTTGCGGGCGGGCGCGGGTCTGCGCGTGAGCGCGCAGGCCTGGACGCGCGTGCTGGACGGGCTGGTGCTCGTTGCGCCGCACGCGGGCGGACCGTTCGTGTCCGACGAGCTGGCGCTGCGCAACGCGATCGGGTCGGGGCGCGCGCGCGGCATCGCGGTCGAAGCTTCCCTCAGCCGGACCCGCTACGGCCTGCTCGCCAGTTGGGGCTGGCAGCGGGTGCGTCTCGTCGACGCGGACGTGGCATGGGTGCCGGACCACGGTGCACGCCAGACGCTGGAGGCGGGCGCGATCGTGTTCCCCTCCGTGACATCCTCGGTGCGGGCCGGTGTGACCGGCGTGTTCGGCCGGCGCACGACGGCGATCCCGGGCGGTTTCGAGTTCGAGTCCTGCAACCTGATCGACGGCGGCTGCGAGTTTGCCGGCAGCCCGGACTACACGGGTGCGGTGCTCGGTGGCGCCGCATTGCCCGCATACGTCCGGGTCGATCTCGGCGCGCGCAAACACTGGGACCTCGATGTTGCCGGCCGCCACGCCATGGTCGCGGTGTTCGGCACGGTGACCAACGTCTTCGCGCGTGACAACCTGCTCACCTGGGCCATCGATGCCGAGACAGGTGAGCGCACGGCCGTAGACCTGCGCCCCATCTCGCCTCTCGTCATCGGCCTCGACTGGCGCTTCTGAGCGGGATTGTCACAAGCCAAGCCCGTCGAACGCTCCTCTGCATGGAGGCCCGTCGTGGAGGATGCTGAGCCCTTGCGACACCCGGCGACACGGACACCAGAAGAAATACGTGGCGCGCGCGCTGGAAGCGCGCCTGCGCCCGATACAGAGGTCCGTGTGCGCAGCGCGGTGCAGGGAAGTCACACGGCGGGCGAGCCGGAGTTCGATGCCTGGTTCGCCGGGCAGTTCCGGGCGCATTTCACACGCATCTACCGGATCATGGATCGCATCTCGGGAGAGCCGGCGCTGGCAGCCGATCTGGCGCAGGAATCGTTCATCCGGCTGTACCGTCGAGGCGAAGCGCCGGCCGCGCCGGCCGCGTGGCTGATCTCCGTGGCGATGAACCTGTTCCGGAACGCGCGTTCCCGGCGCCAGCGTCGGGCGCAGCTGCTCACGGACGCACGCGGTGAGGCCACGCTGTCCGATCCGGCCGAAGCCGCAGACGCGACGCTCGCGGGCGAGGAGACACGCCGGCGCGTGCGGCGGGCGCTGGATCGCCTGCCCGAACGCGAGCAGCAGCTCCTGCTGCTGCGCGCAGAAGGCTATGCCTACCGCGAGATCGCGCAGGCGCTCGAGCTCAACCAGACGAGCGTCGGAACGTTGCTGGCCCGTGCCCGGGCCGCGTTCCGGGAAGCGTACGAGGATGAACAGGCATCCTGACGAAGAGCGCATGCAGCGTCTGGCGCACGACGAGCTGCCGCCGGCCGAAGCGGAAGCCGTGCGCAGCCACGTCGCGGTGTGCGCGGCGTGCCGCGCTCGTGTGGAGGCCGTGCAGATGGAGGACGAGCGCGTCGCCCGACTGCTGGCCACGCTCGACCATGCGCCGCCCGCGATCGATGCCGCGCACGTGATCGCCCGGGCCCGGCTGCAGGATCCGACTGCGCCCGGGTCGCGCCCGGCCTCGCCGCGAACCTGGCTGCGCCGTGCCGCGCTGATCGCGCTCACGGCCGGCGCTGCGGGCGCGGCGTGGGCGCTGCCCGGATCACCCGTGCACGGCTGGATGGATCGCCTGCTCGGGACGGGTGCGGATGCGCCGGTGCAGCGGGTGCCCGGCGAGCCGCAGGCCGAGGCCGCCGGCGGAGGCGTGGCGATCGCGCCGGGCCTCGCCCTCACGATCCAGTTCACCCGCGCGCACCGCGCGGCGCGGCTGCACGTGTCTCTGATCGATGGCGCCGAAGTCGAAGTCGAGGCGATCGGCGGCGGCGTCCTCTTCACGGACGACCCGGACGATCAGCGGCTCGTCATCGACAACGCTGCGTCGGACGCGTCGTTCGACGTGCGCATCCCGCGTGCCGCAGCGCGCGTCGAGATCCGTGTCGGTGAGCATACGCTGTTCCTGAAGGAAGGCCGGCGGCTGATCACGGAGGTGGAGCCGGACAGCGCGGGCGTGTGGGTGCTCCCGCTGGCCGCTGCGGCCGGAGCCGGCCGCAGCGGGGCGCCGTAGCGGACCGGACCGCGCCGGCACTGTCACGAAAGGCCCGCCTCGCGGGCTCCTCGCATGGAAGAGACACCACGGAGGTGGTCCCATGCGAATCGCGCTCGCCACCGGACTGGGCGGTGTTCTGCTCGCGACTTCGGCGCACGCGCAGGCGTTCGACCGGTCGCGCGACCGCGGGCCCGGCCAGCCGACGTCGATGTTCGGCATCACGATCGACCGAGGCGAGTTCCTGTTCTACCCGTTCTTCGAGTACTACGTCGATGACAACTACGAGTACGATCCGGCCGAGCTGGGGTACGGACTCGATCGCGACTTCCGCGGCCGCTACTGCGCCAGTGAAGGTCTGATCTTCCTGGGCTACGGCATCTCCGACCGGCTGGCCATCGAGTTCGAGATGGCGGTGATCACGGCCAGGCTGGACAAGGCCGCGGACGATCCGACCGCACTGCCGGCTCGGCTCGATGAGTCGGGGCTGGGTGATGTCGAGGGCCAGCTGCGCTGGCGCTGGAACCGCGAGACGGACAGCAAACCGGAGTACTTCATGTACTTCGAGACGGTATTCCCGCTGCAGAAGGACAAGGTCCTCACCGGGACGCAGCACTGGGAGTTCAAGCTGGGCACGGGACTGGTGCGCGGTTTCGCCTGGGGCACGACCACGTTCCGGCTGGCCCTCGAGTACGACGGCGCGGAAAAGAAGATCGGGTCCGGCGAGTATGCCTTCGAATACCTGCGCCGTGTGACGAGCGGGCTCCGCCTGTTCGGCGCGGTCGAGGGGTCCGAAGATGAGGTCGAGCTGATCACCGAGGCGCAGGTCTTCCTGCGGCGCAACATCATCCTGAAGCTCAACAACGCGTTCGGCATCACATCCAAGGCGACGGACTGGGCGCCGGAGGTCGGGGTGCTCTTC
The DNA here is from genome assembly GCA_041568755.1 of Longimicrobiales bacterium. Lineage (GTDB taxonomy): Bacteria > Gemmatimonadota > Gemmatimonadetes > Longimicrobiales > RSA9 > JBFFZF01. The sequence goes on from JBFFZF010000064.1 coordinate 7,949, forward strand.
TCGTTCCGGTAGGCCCGACCCGCGCTCGCCGGACTTGCCCGCACGGACCGGACACGCCACCGTGCGCGGCAGGAGTCCCGGTCCCAGCGCGTGACGACACATGCGGAGTCCCGACATCGTCATCATCGGTGCAGGCATCGTCGGGCTCGCCACGGCCCGCGCGCTCACGCGCGCCGGTGGCGAGGCCGGCCACGTGCGCGTGCTCGAGAAGGAGCCCGGCGTGGCCCGCCACCAGAGCACGCACAACAGCGGCGTCCTGCACGCCGGGCTGCAGTACGCGCCCGGTTCCGCGAAGGCCCGGCTGGCGCACGACGGCCTCCGCCGTATGGTCGAGTACTGTCGCGAGCACTCTATCGCACACGAGCAGTGCGGCAAGCTGGTCGTGGCCGTCCGTGAGGACGAGGCCGGGCGCCTCGACGCGCTGCTCGAGCGGGGACGGCAGAACGGCCTCTCCGGACTGCGCCGCCTGGATGCCGCGGAAGCGCGCGAGATCGAGCCACACGTGCAGTGCGTGGCGGCCATCCACGTGCCCGAGGAGGGCATCGTCGATTTCGCGTCCGTGTGCGGGACGATGGCCGGCGAAGTCGAGCGGGCGGGTGGGGAGATCCGGACGGGCGCGGACGTTCGCCGCATCGTGCAGCAGGGCACGGGCTGGGTCGTGGAAACGACGGCGGGCGCATTCCACGCGGACGTGCTCGTCAACTGCGCCGGCCTGCACGCGGATCGCATCGCACAAATGGCCGGCGAATCGCCACCGTGCCGCATCGTGCCGTTCCGCGGCGAGTACCACCGGCTGAAGGAGGCGCGCGCCCACCTCGTTCGCCACCTCATCTATCCGCTGCCGGAGTCCGGATTCCCGTTCCTGGGCGTCCATTTCACCCGCAAAATCACGGGCTCGATCGACGCCGGGCCGAACGCGGTCCTGGCGCTGGCGCGCGAAGGCTATCACAGGACCGACCTCGACGTGCGCGATCTGGCCGACGCGCTGCGCTACGGCGGACTGTGGCGATTCGTCGCGCGGCACCGCAGCATGGTCGCGCGCGAGCTCGCGCAGTCCTTCGATCGCCGGCGTTTCGTGCGCGCACTGCAGCGGCTGATCCCCGCGATCACCGGGGACGACCTCGACCCGGCCGCGGCGGGCGTCCGCGCGCAGGCGATCCTGCCGACCGGCGAGTTCGTCGATGACTTCCTGTGGATCGAACGACCGGCCGCGCTGCACGTCCTCAATGCGCCCAGCCCCGCCGCAACCGCCTCACTCGCCATCGGCGATGTCCTGGCCAGCCGTGTCCGGGTCCTGATCCGCCGCGGCGTCTGAGCAGGTCCGTCCCGACATCCGACCGTCCAGCTTTGTTTCCTGAACGGGCGCACGGCACGAATTCGATGGTCGGGCCGTGTCGCACTATATTCCCGGCTCGTGGTTGGGACTCCAGACAGGGAACAGAGAAACGATGAGTGACGAGAACGGGTGCCCCGTGACGGGTGGAGCGAGACCCGCCGCAGGCCATGGCACGTCGAATCGGGACTGGTGGCCGGCCCAGTTGAACCTGAGAATTCTCCATCAGCACTCCCGGAAGAGCAACCCGATGGGCGGGGAGTTCGACTATGCGGAGGCGTTCGCCAAACTCGATTTCAAGGCGCTGAAGAAGGACCTCTACGCACTGATGACCGACTCGCAGGATTGGTGGCCCGCCGACTACGGTCACTACGGCGGGCTGTTCATCCGGATGGCGTGGCACAGCGCCGGCACGTACCGCATTGGTGACGGTCGCGGCGGCGCGGGCTCCGGCACGCAGCGGTTCGCTCCGCTCAACAGCTGGCCGGACAACGCGAACCTCGACAAGGCGCGACGCCTGCTCTGGCCGATCAAGCAGAAGTACGGCAGGCGCATCTCGTGGGCCGACCTCATGGTTCTCGCCGGCAACTGCGCGCTCGAATCGATGGGACTGAAGACCTTCGGGTTCGGCGGCGGGCGCGAGGACGTCTGGGAGCCCGAGGAAGACATCTACTGGGGCAGCGAAGACACCTGGCTCGGTGACCAGCGCTACAGCGGCGATCGCGAACTCGAGAACCCGCTCGCCGCCGTGCAGATGGGTCTCATCTACGTGAACCCGGAAGGCCCCAACGGTGAGCCCGACCCGCTCGCCTCGGCCCGCGACATCCGCGAGACCTTCGCGCGCATGGCAATGAACGACGAGGAGACCGTCGCGCTCACCGCGGGCGGCCACACCTTCGGCAAGGCCCATGGCGCCGGCGACGTCGCCCTCGTCGGGCCCGAGCCCGAGGGCGCCAGCATCGAGGAGCAGGGCCTCGGCTGGAAGAGCAGCTTCGCCAGCGGCCTGGGCGATGACACGATCACGAGCGGCATCGAGGGCGCCTGGACGCCGAACCCGACGCGCTGGGATTCAGGCTACTTCGACATGCTCTTCGGCTACGAGTGGGAAAAGACGAAGAGTCCCGCCGGCGCCTGGCAGTGGGCGCCCAGGGACGTCGCGCCCGCGGACCTCGCGCCCGCCGCGCACGACCCGTCGAAACGCGTCCCGACCATGATGACGACCGCCGACATGGCGATGCGGATGGACCCGATCTACGAGCCCATCGCGCGTCGCTTCCACGCAGACCCCGAAGCGTTCGCCGACGCGTTCGCGCGGGCGTGGTACAAGCTGACCCATCGCGACATGGGTCCGCGCGCGCGGTATCTCGGGCCCGAGGTCCCGGAAGAGGAGCTGATCTGGCAGGACCCGGTGCCGGTGGTCGACCACAAGCTGATCGGCGCGCGAGACGTGGCCCGACTCAGGTCGCGGATTCTCGCGTCAGGCCTGTCGATCGCGGACCTGGTCACGACCGCCTGGGCGTCGGCGTCCACGTTCCGTGGCTCGGACATGCGCGGCGGGGCGAACGGGGCGCGCATCCGTCTGGCGCCGCAGAAGGACTGGGAAGTCAATCAGCCCGCGCGGTTGAGGAAGGTGCTCGAGACGCTCGAGGAGATCCGGACGGAGTTCAACGTTGCCCAGTCCGGCCGGAAGCGGATTTCTCTGGCCGATCTGATCGTTCTGGGCGGGTGCGTGGCGGTTGCGCGGGCGGCGAGGGATGCGGGCTACAAGGTCGAGGTGCCGTTCACGCCGGGACGTATGGACGCGTCGCAGGGGCAGACCGACGTGGACTCGTTCGCGGTGCTGGAACCGGCCGCCGACGGGTTCCGGAACTACCAGAAGAAGAAGTACGCGGTAACGCCCGAGGAACTGCTGATCGATCGGGCGCAGCTCCTGACGCTGACGGCGCCGGAGATGACCGTGCTGATCGGCGGACTGCGCGTGCTGGATGCCAATGCCGGAGGGTCGAAGCATGGCGTCTTCACGACGAAGCCCGGAACGCTGACCAACGATTTCTTCGTGAACCTGCTGGATCCGGGCACGGTGTGGGCGCCCACGGCGCAGGATCCGGACGTCTTCGAAGGTCGCGACCGTGGCACGGGCGAGGTCCTGTGGACGGGGACGCGCGTCGACCTGATCTTCGGCTCCAACTCGCAGTTGCGGGCCATCGCAGAGGTCTACGGCAGCGCGGATGCCGGGAAGAAATTCGTGCGCGACTTCGTGGCGGCGTGGGACAAGGTCATGGACCTGGATCGCTTCGACGTCATGTGACCTTCTCGCCGGCGCCGTCGTGCCGCGCCGACCGGTAGAGGGCATGGATCACCCGCATGTTGCGCGCGGCCTCGCCTGCGCCGTAGCGGAGTGACTCCCCGCGGAGTACGCAGTCGGCGAAGTGTTCGACCATCTGCACGTACTCGTCGACGCCCGCGATGCGGTGCTCGACGGGTGCGGCGCGGCCGTGGTCCTCACGGATCACGACGTCGCCCGTGCCGGGCAGGAAGGCCGCCTCGACCACGAGGTGCCCGTCCGTTCCGGAGATCTCGTAGCGTTCCCGTCGTTCGAGCGTGAGGGCGCAGTCGAACTGCGCCACCATGCCGTCGGGGAAGTGGAGCGTGCCCTCCAGCTGCTCGTCGACGCCGCTGGCGCTCCAGCGGGCCGTCGCCCGCGCCTGCAGCGGTTCCGTTCCAGCCACTGTGCGGCTGATGTTCACGCAGTAACAGCCGACGTCCATCAGCGCGCCACCGCCCAGCTCGGGCTTCAGCCGGATGTTGTCCGGCCGCGTGATGCGGAACGAGAACGTGCTGCGGATCATCCGCACGTCGCCGATCGCGCCGGCCCGGATCAGCTCCAGCACCTTCTCGGTGCGCGGGTGGAACCGGTACATGAACGCCTCCATCAGCAGGACGCCGTTCGCCGCGGCCGCAGCCTCCATCTCGAGGCACTCGGCCTCGTTCATGGCCAGCGGCTTCTCACACAGGATGTGCTTGCCGCGTTCCGCCGCCCGGATCGTCCACTCGCGATGCATGCTGTTCGGCAGCGGGATGTAGACCGCGTCCACATCTCCATCCTCGAGGAGGGCCTGGTAGCTGCCGTAGTGTTTAGGTATGCCTGTTTCCGTGGCGTACGCCTGCGCCCGGTCCGCGTCCCGACTCGCGACCGCGACGAGGGCTCCGTTGCTCGAAGCCGCGATCGCGGGATTCACTGCAGCGCGGCCGATGTAAGCCGTGGAGAGCACGCCCCACCGTACGGGGCGAGACCTGCCTGTCGTGTCCTCGGGCGTCATCGTTTCCTCCTGCAGACAGAAGTCAACCGCGGAGAGCGCGGAGGGCGCGGAAAACGGATGATTGAATAGAAACGCAAGACTTGAACAACAGAAACGAATGATCAATAGAAGTACGGATGTTCAAGAGCAAATGCGAATGGTCATTCGAGGATCCGGGCGCCCGTGAAGTTCTGTCAAAGTCGAGCTGCGCCCGCGCGTGAAGATTCATGGATCCATACTCCGTTCTCCGCGGCTCTCCGCGCTCTCCGCGGTTGATTCGTCGTTTGGCCGTACGATCGGCGCCCCGTTCCCGGGGGGCGATGCCCTCGTCACTCGTCGTCGAGCGGCAGCGAGACCCAGGCCCGCCGTCGATGGGAGAGCGTGACGGCATTGATGATCTCCTGCACGCGCGCGCTCTGCCCGAAGTCCGCCCGGCTGTGGGCCTCGTCGTGGATGATCTCACGGCAGAAGTCGTGCACGAGGTTGCCGTAGAAGGTCGCGGCCCAGCTGTCGCCCGGCTGGTGGCCTGGCGGGAAGTACTGTGCGGGGATGTCGCGTTCGACGAACTCGACCGCAGCGGCCGTCGCGGTGTGGATCGTCTGGAAGCGGCCGGCCTCCTGGACCAGACGAACGACGATCGCGCCGGCCTCGCCGAAGATGCGCGCCTCGATGCCGGGGTAGTTGCCGATGGTGACGTAGCTCGACTGCAGCGAGAAGAGCGCGCCGTTGGCGGCCTCCGCGATGAACATGTCGGCGTCATCGATGTTGATCCGTTCCTGTGCCGTGTCCAGGTTCGTACGACGCCGGAAGGGCACCATGTTGGCGAGGATGCCGACCACGCTGGTCAGGTCGCTGCCGATGCACTCGAGGCCGATGTCGATGGTCGGCGCACCGTACCCCTCGAGGCTGGACACCTCGATGCCTTCCCTGGACAGGTCCTCGCCCCAGGCCGGCTCGCCGGCCGGCCGGCGCGCGTGGATCCGTTTGTCCATCGGGTTGTCGGGGTCGAGCCACTGCGAGTTCTGCTCGAAGCCGTTGAAGATGAAGGGCCGGCCGGTGAAACCCTCGCGGATCAGGTCGAACATGTACATGACGGCGGGCGCGTATCGGAACGTGAGCCCCACGCGGGTCTTCAGGCCTTTCGCGCGCGCGATCGCGTCCGCACGCAGCACATCCCGGTAGTCGTGGCACACGGGTTTCTCGACCAGGCAGTGGCGGCCGGCCTCGAGCACGGCGAAGACCAGGTCCTGGTGATCGCCGCGCGTGACGATGTCGATGACATCGATGTCATCGCGTGCGAGCAGGCGCTCCGTGTCCGTCTCGACTTCCGGCACGCCGAACTGTGCGGCCCGCTGCTCGGCCAGGGCGCGGTCCAGATCGCACAGCACGACCAGCTCGCACAGCGGCGACCGCTGGAACCCGGGCAGGTGCGCGGCCGCGGCCCAGCGGCCGGCACCGATCACGGCCACACGCAGTTTCTCGGTCATGTCAGCCTGCTCTGGGATCGAAGGCATCGCGCAGTCCGTCCCCGATGAAGTTGACGGCCAGGACCGTGATGAGGATGGCCAGGCCGGGGAAGATGGTGAGCCAGGGGTTCGTGGCCATGGTGGCCTGCGCGTCCTGCAGCATGTTGCCCCACGTGGGTGTCGGTGGTTGCACGCCCAGTCCGAGGAAGCTCAGCGACGACTCGAGGATGATCGCGTTGCCCACGGCCAGGGTGGCGCCCACGATGATGGGGCCGAGCGTGTTGGGCAGCACGTGGCGCAGGATGATGCGCCGGTTGGACAGACCGAGTCCGCGCGCGGCCTCGATGTACGACAGCTCGCGGATGCTGAGCACCTCGGCGCGCACCACACGGGCCGTCGCCATCCAGCTGAGCAGGCCGATGACGAGCGCCATGGTGACGGCCGCCGCGTTCGTGTACGAGCTGATGACGATGAGCAGCGGCAGCGTCGGAATCGCGTAGGCGATGTCGGTCACGCGCATCAGCACGCCATCGGTGCGACCGCCGTAGAAGCCGGCCACACTGCCGATCAACGAGCCGACGCCGGTCCCGACGAACGCGGCCAGAACGCCGATCAGGATCGAGATGCGGCCGCCGTAGAGCACACGGGTGAACAGGTCGCGGCCCAGGTCATCGGTCCCCATCCAGTGCCCGATGGAGGGCGGCTGCCGGATCGCGGCCAGGTCGATCGCGTCGAAGCCGTAGGGCGCGATCAGCGGCGCGGCTGCACACACGACGGCCAGCACCGTCACGACGGCGGCGGCAGGCAGGGCCAGCCGGTGCCGGCGCAGTCGGCGCCACTCACGCATGGCGGATGCGCGGGTCGAGCAGGCCGTACACGATGTCGGCGATCAGGTTGAAGACGAGGACCATGACCGAGCCGAGCAGGAGGATGCCCATGAGCAGCGGGTAGTCGCGCGCGAACATCGCCTGCACGAACAGCCGGCCGATGCCGGGCCAGGCGAAGATCGTCTCCGTGATGATGGCCCCCGAGAACAGGTCCGCGAGGTTGAGCGCCATCACGGACACGACGGGGATGACGGCGTTACGCAGCGCGTGGCGCCCGACGACGGCACGCTCGTGCAGACCCTTGGCACGGGCGGTCCGGATGAAGTCCGAGCGCAGCACATCGAGCATGCTGCCGCGCAGGTAGCGCGACCAGCCGGCGATGTAGCGGACCGAGAGCACGGTCGCCGGCAGGAGGAGGTGCCTGAGGTGATCGCCCAGCGAGGTGTCACCCACAGTCCCGGTCCCGGAGACCGGCAGCCAGCCCAGCCGGACCGCGAACACGAGTTGCAGGATCAGCGCGAACCAGAACACGGGCATCGCGATGCCGGCGAACGACACGCCGGTCGCGAAGTGGTCGAACGCGCTGTACTGCCGGACGGCGCTCAGCAGGCCGAGCGCGAACGCCAGGATCGCGGCAAGGACGAAGGCGCTGAGCATGAGCTCGAGCGTGGCCGGAAGCCGTTCCAGGATCATGCCGGCCACCGGTCGCGTCGTCGAGAAGCTGATGCCCAGGTCGCCGCGCACGGCTGCGCCCAGCCAGCGCACGTACTGGACCGGCACGGGCTGATCCACGCCGAGTCGCTCGCGGTAGCTCTCGATGGCGGCGGGATCGATGAAGCGGCTGGATTCGAGCAGGGCGGCCTCGGGTCCGCCGGGCGCGGCCTGGATCACCGCGAACAGCACGATCGTGATGCCCAGCACGAGCGGCACCATCTGCAGAACGCGACGGACGATCCAGTTCATGATCCGCCGGTACCGTCCAGCGTCCAATCCCAGAGGTTCCAGAAGCTGCCGAAGTTGGTGCCGCTGCCGCGGTAGTTGCCGATGCGCGCGCTCACGACTTCAGGCACGACGTTGTAGTAGATGGGCAGCATGAACGCGGATTCCGCGAGCTGCATCTGCGCAGCATCCAGCAGCGGCTTGCGGTCGTCGAAGGCGAGCGCCCGGTCCGACGCGCGCAGCGCCGCGTCCAGTGTCTCGTAACAGAGCCCCGTCATGTTGTTGGGTCCGTCGCAGGCGAACAGTCCGGTCAGGCTGGGGTCGGCCGGCAGGAACCACGCGCTGACGATGGCCTCCCAGCGGCGCGTACGCCAGCGCTGCGTCCAGGCCGCGCTTTCCAGCGTCTCGAACGTGACCTCGACGCCGATCGCCTTGAGCTGCGCCTGGATGACCTGGGCGACGGCGATGCGGTCCGCGCTGCCCGCGCGGTTCAGCATGACGAACGCGAAACGCTGTCCGGCCCGCGTGCGCACACCGTCGGGCCCGGGGATCCAGCCGGCCGCGTCGAGCAGCCGTGCCGCGAGCGCCGGGTCGTAGTCGTAGCGGCGCACGCCTGCGTTGTGGTACGGGCTGGTCGGGTGAATCGGCGTGTGCGCGATCGTGACCGTGCCCTGCATCAGCTGCTCGACGATCGCGGCGCGGTCGATCGCGTGGAACAGCGCGCGCCGGACGTTCGCATCAGCGAACAGGCGCGCGCCGCGCTCGCCCAGCACATTCATGTCGAAGTGCATGAAACTGTTCGAGCTGACCAGGTGCGTCTCGTAGCCGTCCAGCCCCTCGACCGCGGCCACCTGCGTCGGCAGGATGCGGCCCCAGTCGTGCCGGCCCGCCAGCAGCGCGTTGAGGCGCGTGTTCGTGTCGGGGATGAACGACCAGACCACCTCGTCGATACGCGGGTACCCGGGGCCTCGCCAGTAGTCGTCGTTGCGCACGACGCGGATGTACTCGCCGGCCTTCCACTCGGCAAACCGGAACGGACCCGTCCCGACCAGCGCCGGGCCGCGGTTGTAGGGCGTGTGATTGACGATCTCCTCCGTGGTCATGCCGCCCAGCACGTGCTCGGGCAGAATCGCCTCGAAGAGGCCCGCGTAGTAGGCGTACGGGCCATCCCAGACGAACACGACGGTATGGTCGTCCGGCATGCGACAGTCGACGATGCCGAGGTACTGATCCCGGTTGTACGTCTGCGAGCCGGGGCTGGTCACGAACCGCCAGGTGAAGCACACGTCGCGGCTGGTGAACGGGACGCCGTCGTGCCAGCGCACGTTCTCGTGCAGCGGCCACGTCATCTCGATGCGGCCGTCCGGCAGGCGCACGATGCGGCCGTTCTCTTCACTCGGGATCTCGCGGGCGAGCACGGGAATGTACGTGTTGCGGTCGTCCGTCGTGACCAGCCCCTCGACCATGCTGAACATGATGTCGGCCAGGTTCTGGCTGGTGAACGCGTTGAGCACGTCGATCTCGCGCTCGTAGGCCAGGCGCAGGATGCGGCGGCCGCCGTCCCGCGCGGCCGCGTCCGTCCGCCCGCCCGGCGCATCGCCGCCGGCGCAGCCGGCGGCATAGAGCGCGATCGCGAAAGCGAGCAACGCAACCGCACGCCTCACGACCCCACCTGCCGTCGTACCCCATCATCCATCACAACCTCCGATCCCGATGCACCCCGTTCCAGGTGCGCCGCCACGATCGAGACCGGAATCGACCCGTACGACAGCAGCGCGTCGTGAAAGTCGCGCAGCAGGAACCGGCTGCCCATGCGCGCCTCCATCCCGGCGCGAAGCTCGTGGATCCGGTTCCGCCCGGCGAGATACATGAGTGCCGTGCCCGGGAACATGCTGTTGCGCACGGCCTCCCTGCGCGCCGGTCCCGGGTCCATGCCTGCCTCCCGCTCGTAGAACGTCGCCGCATCGGTGATGGAAAGCCGGCCGTGGTGCAGCCGGACATCGACGATCGCACGCACGCACATGCGGACGAGCGATCGGGCCTCGGCCACGCGCTCGAGCGGCGTGAGCGCGCCGGCTTCCGCCATGAGATCCGTCGCGTAGCACGCCCAGCCTTCCGCCATCGTGCCGCCGCAGTAGAGCGCGATGCGGGACGCGCCGTCGACGGCGGCCACGCGGCCGATGCGCGAGGAGCTGCGGCAGGCGTGGCCGTTCTGGACGTGGTGGCCGACGGCGGCGTGATGGATCACGTGGTTCAGACGGATCACGCTGTCATTCGTCGCGCGCAGCAGCGCGGCCTGCTGCTCGGCCGGCAGGTCCGTGTCGATGGGCGGGATCAGGACGTCGTGTACGGGAGGCCGTCCGAAGGCGGCAGGCGCGCGGTAGACGAGAAAGTACAAATGCGGCGCGGCCGCGCGCGCCCAATCGGGTCGCTCCGCGAAACGCACCGGATCGTCGGGCCACGTCACCAGCTCGGTTCGTTCCACGAGCTGCTGAACCTCGTCGCGCATCTCGCGGTGCCGGGCAAGGTAGCGATCGACGGGCGGGTGTTGTGCGGCCAGCGCCTCGAGTGCGGCGGCGTCATCGCGAAAACCGGCGCGGTGCAGAGCGACGCCGACCTCGCGGCGCGCCCGCGCCAGTTGCGCGATTGCGGCGGCCTCGATCGCGTCCGCGTCTTCGGCCAGCGCATGGCCATCGCGCAGTGCGCGCTCGAACAGCTCGGGGCCGCAGCCTTCGGCCGACGAGCGGCGTCCGTGCAGCGTGGACTCGAGCCACTGGCCGAAGTCGGTGAACGCGCGTGCCGCCCCGGCGGCGGCCGTCTGGAACGCGCCAGCGAGCCCGGCCGGCAGACCGTCCCGGGTCCAGGCCGCGCGACGCCGTTCGACGCCACCAGTCAGGAACGCGAGCGCGCCCGTGCACTCGGTGAGCGCACGTTCCGTCCATGCAGCGGGCGCCTGCCGCAGATTCTCCTTGCCCTGCGCCAGGAGCTGCCGGATCGCCGCGAGCCGTTCGGTCGCGGCGACGATACGCTCCGGGTGAGGCGCGAAATCCGTGAGCAGGAGCGACAGCACGCCGAAGACCGCTTCGCCCGTGTACAGCGCCGGGTTGCCACGCTCGAAGTGCGTGGACTCGAGTTCCGCGCTGCGCAGGCGCATGTGACCGGAGGCCAGGCGTGCATCGAGACCGGCCACGCCGGCGCTCTCGAGGGCTGCTGCGTGCACGACAGCGGGGTCCGCCGGCTCCGACGACGTGCCGCGGCCAGCGGCGATCCCCGGCGCGCGCCGGAGCAGATCCTGCATGTCGGCGAGCGCGTCGCCCATGCCGTGCTCCGACCAGTCGGGCAGGGCGTGGTCGTGTTCGTGCACGCCGATGAACGTTGCATCGACGGGCTGGCTCGCGTAGAAGAAACGGAAGAAATCGTCGAGCCAGCGCTCGACGTGCGGCTCACGGTTCACTGTCGGCTCCCCCCGGAGGCGGACCGGCGCAAGGTCGGCCAGGGTGGCGCGGGGGTCAAGCCAGGCATGCGGCCGCCCGGACACGACGGAGGGCCGGGCCGGGTCAGGCCCGGCGCGGGCGACTCGTCCCCGTCCAGTGGCCGGTTGCCCCCGCAGACCTTGCACCGGACCCTTACCGGAGCCACCCATGACGTGGAAATTGCATCCATCGGACCGGAAGTGACGCGTTGCGGCACGCAGGACGCCGGGTCGCGGACCGGCCGGCGGGTGTATGAGCGCATGCGGGCCTGCCTCGCCACGGCCCGAAGATTCTGGAACCAGCGGAGAAGGATCCATGGACAGAGAGAAGGGAATCCCGTTCATCGACGTCGGAAACGCGCGTGCGCGTTCCGTCCTGTCCGTCGTTCTGACGGCGGCCTTGTCGGCAGCCGGACTCGCCGTCGGCCCGGCCGCGATCGAGGCGCAGGGCTTTGGCCAGTCCGTGCTGGTGGCGGGCGAAGAGGTGCTGGTCGGCGAGTCCCTGTACACGACACGCCCCGGGTACGTGTACGTGTACCGGAAGGATGGCGCGGGCGGCTGGGCCGAGGCGGCCCGGCTGCAGGCCTCCGATGCCGAGCCGAACGATCATTTCGGGCGCGCTCTCGCGCTCGCACAGGGCGATCTGCTGATCGGAGCGACGATCGCGCGCGAGTCCGGCGCGCTGTACGTGTTCCGGCGCGGCGCGAACGGCGCGTGGCGTGAGGTGCAGAGCCTCGTTCCGAACGATGCGAACCCGGATCACTCGTTCGGCCGGATGGCGGCAACGGATGGACGCATCGTGCTGATGTCCGATTGGGCGGCGGACTCGAGCCGCGGCGCGGTCTACGTGTTCGAGAAACAGGGCGAGCGGTGGCGCGAGGCGGCCAAACTGCGCGCGAGTGACGGGCAGCCGAACGACTGGTTCGGCTACGCCGTGGCCATCGACGGCGACCGCATCGCGGTCGGCGCGCGCAACCCGCAGCGCAATCGCGGTGCCGCGTACGTCTTCCGCCGCGGCGCGGACGGTACGTGGACCGAGTCCGCCATCCTGCGGCCTGCCGGGGAACAGCCCAACCAGTTCTTCGGCTCGGCGCTCGCCTTCGCAGGCGACGATCTGCTGGTCGGCGCCACGGGTGCGAACGAGTTCGTGGGCGCGATTCACGTCTACCGCGCCGGGGCGACGGGCTGGTCGGAGGCAGGGCGCATCACACCGCCCGCGGGGACGCAGCCGTCGAACTCGTACCCGTCGACGCTGCAGCGCGTGGGCGACGAGGTGTGGGCGGGCGTGCCCGGGGTCGCGTCCGGGCGGGTGTTCCGCCTGACGCGTGGCGCGGACGGCCAGTGGCAGCAACTCCCGCCGATCGACGTGGCCGATCTGCAGGAAGGCGATGGCCTGGGCGGCGCACTGGACGCGCGCGGCAGCATCGCCGCGGCCGGCGCGATCGGCGATGACTTCGGGCTGGGCTCCGTCGTGGTCTTCGAGCGGAGCGGCAGCGCGTGGACGCGGACCGGTCACGTGATGAGCGAGGCGGCCAGTCTGCCCGCCGTCACGGGCGGCATGGTCGGGTGCGCCGGCGGCACGGCGCGCGACTTCGGCTGCGGCGAGGTCGACCTGCTGTCGTTCCTGCCGGTCAAGGACATCGGCGGCAAGCGCGGCATCCAGCTGAACGACGTGTGGGGCTGGACGGACCCGGAGACGGGACGGGAATGGGCGCTGGTCGGGCGCATGGACGGCACATCGTTCATCGACGTGAGCGACCCGTACAACCCGGTGTACGCGGGCGATCTGCCCATGCACGCGGGTTCGCAGGCCAATGCGTGGCGCGACATCAAGGTGTACCGTGACCACGCCTACATCGTGGCCGACGGCGCGGGCCCGCACGGCATGCAGGTCTTCGATCTCACGCGCCTGCGCCGTACGGATCGCGCGGCCATGCCGGTCACATTCACGGAAGACGCGCACTACGACCGGATCGCCAGCGCGCACAACATCGTGATCAACGAGGACGCCGGCTTCGCCTACGCCGTCGGCTCCAACTCGGGCGGTGAGACGTGCGGCGGCGGCCTGCACATCATCGACATCCGCGATCCGAAGAACCCGAAGTTCGCCAGCTGTTTCCAGGACATGCAGACGGGCATCCAGGGCACGGGCTACAGCCACGACGCGCAGTGCGTGATCTACCAGGGACCGGACGAGGCCTATCGCGGCCGCGAGATCTGTCTGGGCTCGAACGAGACGATGCTGTCCATCTCCGACGTCACGGACAAGACCAAGCCCATCGCCATCTCGCGTGCGGCCTATCCCAATGTGGGTTACGCGCACCAGGGCTGGCTGGACGAGCGGCACGAGTACTTCTACATGAACGATGAAGGCGATGAGACGTCCGGCACCGTGCCGCGCACGCGCACGCTCGTCTGGGACGTGAAGGACCTGGACGACCCCGTGCTCGTGAAGGAGCACATGGGTGAGACGGCCGCGAGCGACCACAACCTGTACATCCGCGGCAACCTGATGTACCAGTCCAACTACGTGAGCGGACTGCGCATTCTCGACATCAGTGACCCGGTCGCGCCGCGCGAAGTCGGCTTCTTCGACACCGTGCCGGGCGAGAACAACCCGGGCTTCGACGGGTCGTGGTCCAACTACCCGTTCTTTGCCAGCGGCACGATCGTCATCACGAGCATGAAGGAAGGCGTGTTCATGCTGCGCAAGAAGATCAGACCCATCTCGTAGCCGCCGTCGACGCCCCGGCCGCGACGGCCGGACCGCGTTGTGCCAGCGTGACGGGGCCCTGTTATGATACAGGGCCCGTCACGCACGCCTGTGTCGTGATGGACCGGGA
>JBFFZF010000065.1:0-21423 GCA_041568755.1 Longimicrobiales bacterium
CGCACGGTCCGGCCGCAGCCGGCCATCGCGGCACCATCGGCTCCGGCATTCCCGCCGTTGAAAAATCAATCTGTTCCGTTCTCCGCGCCCTCCGCGCTCTCCGCGGTTCAAATGAATCCGTTCTCGTCCCTTCTCTCCGCCCGGAGCGACCGCCAGCCGTCGCACGGGGCTCCTTTCTCCCGAGAGTGATCCAACGGTAGTATGGCGCCTCACATGGCCGGTGCGGTCCGGCCGGGCGTCCGCCCCGTCGCCGGAATCCGCGACCGGTTCCGGGGAGGGGGCTGCCAACGCTGCGGGCACCCTGTGCGTTTCATGGATCCGGGGCAGGTCGAATCTCGAGACGGAGGGAAACCGCAGATGCGACGGAGTCTGGCGGGTGTGGCCGTTCTGGCTGTGGGCGTGGCCGGGTGGACGGGCGCGCGAACGCCGTTACCGGCCGGTGAAGCGACGGATGGCGCAGGCACGGCTGCCGCGAGCGCCGCGCTGGACGGTCCCACCGGGAGCGATGCACGGCGCACGCGCTTCGTGCCCGCAGCGGACGGGAACGAAGTGCGCTACCGCGTGCGCGAGCAGCTGGCCAACATCGAGTTCCCGAGCGACGCCGTCGGTGCGACGAACGGCGTGACCGGCGCGATCGTCGTGGAAGCCGATGGCACGGTCGTGCGCGCGGAATCGCGCTTCGCCGTCGATCTGACGGGGCTCACCAGTGATGCCCAGATGCGGGATCGCTACATCCAGCGCAACACACTGGAGACGGCCGACAGCGCCAACACGCACGCCTTCTTCGTGCCCGTTTCACTGGGCGGGCTCACGATGCCGCTGCCCGCGACCGGTGAGCTGTCGTTCCGCGTGACGGGTGACTTCACGGTGCGGGGCACGACACGGGCCACGACCTGGGACGTCGTTGCACGGCCGACGGCGCAGGGCGTGCGCGGCACTGCCAAGACCGCGTTCACGTTCGACGATTTCGGCCTCACGAAGCCGCGCGTCGCCCGCGTGCTCAGCGTGGTCGACACGATCCGGCTCGAGTACGACTTCAACCTCGTGCGCGACCCGGCCAGGTGAGCCGCCGGCGCAGGGAACGACGGGATGCCGGGCGGGGCGGAACCGACCGTCCCGCCCGGTCCGTTTCCGGGCCGGGCCCGGGCGGCGCGCTGCGCCGGCACGCGCTGCCGATCGCCGCGATCCTCGTGCTCGGCGGCGCGGCCGGCGCGATCAGCGGCTGGTACTTCGGGCGCCGCAGTGAGACGGCAGGACGCGTGATCCGCGACGGCGCGCCCGCCTGGTCGCCGGACGGACGGCGCATCGCCTTCTTCTCGGAGCGCGACGGCCAGGGCGACATCTGGGTCATGAACGCGGACGGCTCGGGTGCGACGCGCCTGACCGACACGCGCGCGGACGAGGGCTATCCGTGGTGGTCGCCGGACGGGCGGACCATCACGTTCGACTCCGATCGTGACGGCGGATTCGACATCTGGGCGATGGATGCAGACGGCTCGAACGTGCGCCGCCTGACGCGCCACGACGCGCGCGATGTGGCCGCATCGTGGTCACCGGACGGCCGGCGCATCGCCTTCATGTCGGACCGCACCGGCGGTTTCGACGTCTGGGTCATGGACGCGAACGGCATGAACGAGACGCGTGTGACCGAGACCGGCACGGCGTGGTTCCCGGTCTACTCGCCCGACGGCGGCCGGCTCGCGTTCCACGTCGGTCGCGATGTGCACACGATGGACGCGTCCGGTGGCCCGCTCACGCCGCTCACCGCGGATCCGGCCAACGGCATGTACCCATCCTGGTCCCCGGATGGAGAGCGCATCGCGTTCATGTCGTGGCGCAACGGTCGGACCGAGATCTTCGTGATGAACAGCGACGGCTCCGGCCAGCGCCGGCTCGTGTCCATGTCATCCGGCGATGCGATCGATCCGCGCTGGTCGCCGGACGGCGGCACGATCGTGTTCGTGCACCTGCCCGCGGGGATGCAGGGCGAGGAACGTGCGATCTGGCGTGTCGATGTGGACGGCGGGAATCTGCGCCGGCTGAGCCCGGCAGAGCCGCGCTGACGACACGGCCCGGCGATCAGTCGGGGTCGATGCTGGCGACCAGGTCGCACAATGCCCGGCGCAGGGGCGCGTGCGCGTCGAACAGGCGCACGAAGTCGGACTCGCGCTGTCCGCCCTTGGCGCGGATGACCTCGACCAGCGCACGCCGGTCGGCAGCCCGCCACCGCTCGATGGCGGGGAGCGTCATCACGAGCGGCGCCCAGCGCTCCCACATCAGCCGCTCTCCGGGCGTGCGGCCGCGGAAGCTGCGCACGCCCAGCCGGGCCGCGGCCTCACGCGCGCACGCGGCGGCCGCGGCCTCGCGGTCCGCGCCCCAGCGGGTCGCCACGTACCGGGCGACGGCCAGCCCCACGTTGGCGAGTGGCAGGATGCCGATCACGTCGTCCCGCTCGCGGCCGCAGTAGAGGTACACGTTCTGTTCGCCCAGCACGCGCAGCGTGGCCAGGCTCGAGCGGTGTCCGGGCCGCCGCCGGATCGCTGCCAGTTCACGCCGCATCAGCGTGAGCACCTCGCGATCGCGCGCGAGGAACCCGAGCTTCTGATAGAACCACCACGCGCCCGAGACCAGTCCCTCATCATTGCCGTGCCCGCCCAGCTGGTACGGGTAGATCGTGAACGCGTCCGCGCCGAAGATGTGGTGGACCGTGGCCAGCACGCGGCCGTAAATGTGCGCGGCCTCGGCGCCGCGGTACGTGTCGAACACGTTGTAGGCGATCTCCGCCGAGCCGAACAGCGCGCTGTTGAGTACGTAGCCGACGGGCACGCCGTTGCGCAGCGTGAGGAAGCCGTACACGGCCTCGAGCAGCAGGCGCCGCTCGGGGCGCGCGCCGATCACGGCGAACGCCAGGCCATCACCCCAGTCGACGAGACGCACATCGCCGGGATCCCCGTACGCGAACACGTCGAGGTCACGGTTGCGCGTGACCATCGCCTCCCGCGCCCGATCGATGAGCCGCTGGCCCTCGGCGCGTGAGACGGCGCGCACCGCGCGCGGCGCGCGCACGATCTCGCGGCACAGATCGGGCCGGCCCGTCGCAGACGGCACGGTCTGCCAGTGCACCTTGCGGACCGGCACGCGCGCATGGGTCCGGCTGGGTGTGTCCGGGCCCGGCGCGAGCCGCACGGACAGGCCGATTTCCTCGAACAGCAGCTGACGGATCGGATCGGACGCCGGCAGCGCGCCGAGTCGTCGGATCAGGAACGTCGCATCGGTCTCGTCGGGGCCCTTCAGCCGGTCGACCCAGTCCTCGAGCGCGAACGACCACTCATCGATGGCCGGCACCTCCGCCTCGAGCACGAGCAGGTGCAGCGCGCGCTCCAGCAGGTCGGCCCGCTCGATGTCGTCCCACTCGATCGTCAACCGGTCCGGCCAGCGCTCCGCCAGCCACTGCGCCGTCGACGTGTAGAACGAATAGACGATGGGCGTGCCGGCGATCCCGGAGTCCTGCAGCGCATCGGCATGGGTCCGCAGATCCGAACGCTGCGCGAACCCACCCAGCATACGCTCGACCTGGGCCAGCACCTCCGGCCCGTCCGGGTAGGCGCGCAGGAAGCACAGGACCTCGTGCAGGCGGTGCACCGCCGCCGCGGAGCGCAGCCGCCCGCGTTCGAGTGCGCGCAGCAGCTCCAGCTTGCGCTGTCCGGCATCCGTGCCGAACTCGTGACGGATCGCTTCGAGGGCGCGGAGCCGGCCGAGCGCGGAGTGCGCAGAGGTCTTCTTCTTCGGCATATGGCGACAGTCTAACGATCGTGCTGCCGGTCTGAAATGGTTCGGGGCGAGGCGTCCGCGTTCGGGGCGCGGCAGCGTTCGGGGCGGGGTTTCAACCGCGGAGAGCGCGGAGGGCGCGGAGGACGGCGGACGATCAGATCAGTCGTGGCGACGACGGCAACGTTCGCGAAGGAGGGACACGAAGCCCTGAATTCGTACCGAAGTACTCGACCCGGACGTCATGAAACGCCGAGGTGGATCAAGTTCTTCCGTTCTCCGCGCCCTCCGCGCTCTCCGCGGTTGAAATCCGCCGTTGGCCGGACCGACGCGGCCGTCCAAGAGCACCGCGCCGGCCCCGGCCCTCGACCCTCACGGGTTGATCCAGTGGCTCACCTTGATCAGGAACACGTTCGTGACCGGGGTAGGAAAGCCATCATCGCTGTTGAAGAGCCGGCGCGCGTCACGGCCCAGTGCGAACGCGTCGCCCGGCTCGCCCTGGAGGTACGCCGTCCGCGACTGGCCCCACACGAGGAAGAGCGTCGACCCGGGCAGGTACTCCCAGCGCACTACGGCATTGCCGCGCATCTGGCGGAAATTGAAGTCGGGGTTCGCGAACACGGTCTCGAAGGAGCCATCGCCGTTCGTGTCCGCCCGGTAACGGCGCGTTGCGGCGTCGTAGGTCAGCGCGCCGGCCGCGATCCGCGGGAAGCGCTCGTCGAAGTCGCCGGACCGGGCGGCGCCCAGCGTGCGGAACGCCGTGAAATCGCCGCCGCTGAGGAACGGCTGGGCGTACAGCTCGAAGGACAGCGTCGGGCTGATCGTGTAGTTGATCCGCGTCGTCAGGCTGACCGTCGTCTGGTCCAGCTCACCCATCAGGTAGACGGGGGTGGCGCCCGCGACGGGCTGGCCCAGGTACTGCCAGGTATTGCGGGCCCGGCCGAGGCCGGGCTCGAGCGTCACGTTGAGCTGTGTGGACGGGCGGAACGAGACGGACGGACGCAGGGACAGGTCCCATGCGCCGGTGCCATCCTGCGCGCCGCCCGAAGCGCTGAGTGCGCCGGTCACCGACTTGCGGCGGTCGCTGTTGAGCCACGTGCTGAACCGCCAGCTGGCCGGGCGCTGGACCGCGGGTCCGCCGCGCAGCGTGCCCGGCGAGAGCACGCTGAACTGCCGTGCCGCCCACCAGCCGCCACCCCAGAAGTTGCGCAGTTCGTAATTGCCGAAGGAGCCGAGCTGCGTCCACACGCGGTCACCGTCCCAGTTCCACGCGGCGGAAGGGTTGAGGCCCACGTGGAAGCTGCGGAAGATGCCGCGCGGCTGGAACTGGTGCAGGCGCAGGTTGGCGAAGACGACGGCCTGGTCGGCCTCCTGCTGGAAGCCGACGTCGTTGACCTCGAAGCCGGGCGTGCGGAAGTGCGTGCCGATCGCGCCGCGCACGTTGCCGCCGCCGACCTTGTCGAGGATGAACTGGCCGATCGCGCCGGACAGCGAGGTGCGCGTAGGATCGACCTCGATGTGGCCGGCATCCGGCCGCTGGTAGTAATGGCCCGGCGCGAGCTGCACGCGCAGGATCGCTTCCTCACCGCCCCGGATGTGGCTGCCGGCGAGATAACCGCTGGTTTCCCAGGTATCGTTCGCGAAGCGGTGGCGTGTGTTCACGCCGCCGACCCAGGCGGACGAGCGCAGGAAGGCGAGGCCCGGATCGTCGAGTTCACGGTGCACGGCCGTGCCCAGGAAACCGATGCTGCTCCGCCCGCGCCGGAAATCGCGGGTCAGGCTGAACGCGCCGTACTGCGAACGCGGCTCGACCGTCGTGGTCAGCGTTTCCACACCCGTACGGGCGATGCGAGCCTCCTCGCGGGCCGTGAACGCACCGAGCGCGCCGATCGTCCAGCCGCCGGCCGTCCGCCCGGTCAGCTTGGCCGCGCCCAGGATCGTCGTCGTCTCCGGCACATCCGTCCAGCCGCCCGGCGCCGCGACGAAGCGCTGCGGGGCACGCCCCAGCCGGCGCGAGTAGAACAGATTCTCGCCCGAGTGGTCATCGGTGCCGATGCGGAACGAGAAGATGTTGGCGCCTTCCGTGAAGAAGGGCCGCTTCTCCGGGAAGAAGGTCTCGAACGCGGTCAGGTTCACGACCGATGGATCGGCCTCGACCTGGCCGAAGTCCGGGTTGACCGTCGCGGACAGCGTGAGATTCGAGCCGATGCCCAGGCGCAGATCGCCGCCGACCGCGGCATCGCCATCGCGCCGGGCGTAGAAGGGATTGCCCGGCTGATCGGGCGCGGCCGTCACGCGCGCGACCGTGTACGGGATGACCTCGATCCGGCGAGGCGGGCGCACGGCTTCGAGGTCGATCAGCTCGCCGGCCTGGGACACGAGCCCGCCCACGCGCGGCAGCACGGGTGACCACCACGCCCATTCGCCTCGCCGCGCGATCTCGCGCCCGAAATTGATGCCCCACACCAGCCCGTCGCCGTCGCCGCGCGAGAAGCGCAGCTGCGAGAGCGGGATGCGGAACTCCGCGGTCCAGCCGTCCGCATTCACTGCGGTGGCCACGTCCCACACCGCGTCCCAGTTGAGATCTTCCTGCGTATCGTTGTAGTGCAGGACGTCCTTCTTGGCGCCGCGCGGTGTGACGGAGAAGCGGAACGCGGTGCGCCGGTCGTGATAGCTGTCGATCATCACGTGCGCCCAGTCCGTGAACGTGCCGGACGCATCGCGGCGCACCAGCTGGGCGGCGATCGAGTCTGGCGCATCGGCCATGAACATGCCGATGTACAGCGCGTCGTTGTCGTACAGCACGCGTGCTTCCGTCCGCGCCGATGCCGGGCTGCCGGGACTGGGCCGCATCTGGATGAAGTCCGTCACGATACCGGCCCGGGCCCACGCCCCTTCATCCAGCCGCCCGTCGATCGCCGCCGCCGGGCCCGTCCACCTTGCCGCAGTCGCCTGCAGGGGTGTGGCGTCTCCGGCCACGCCGCTGGTCCCGGTATTCACTGCAACCTGCGCTTGTACGGCCGTTGCGCCCGCGATCAGCAGCGCGCCCGTCACTGCAAGGGATCTATGCAAGTCGACCATATCGGTGAATGTCTCCGCTCGTGTGTGCCCGTTGGATGGGCCCGGCCGCGCAAGGGTTGCACCCGTCGGCCCGTCGCACCTACGTCGCGATCAACGGCGGAGTTTCGGCACCGGGGACGAGCGGCGTGTGGCGAGGGCCGAGCGGCGCGGGCCCGGGCGCGGATCACGCGCGAGGCGGCGCGATGCCTTCGGGATCCGGAAGGCCGATCGGTCGGGCCCGCTGCACGGCGGCGGCCGCCGTGAGGACGGCCTCCTCCGCCTGCGGCCGGCCCACGATCTGCAAGCCGATGGGCAGGCCCGCGCCGTCCAGGCCGCACGGGACCGACGCGACGGGCAGGCCGGTGAGCGAGAGCAGGAACGTGGGCGCGACCCAGTCGATGTACGTTTCCATCGGCCGGCCGGCCACCGTTTCCGGGTAGTCGCGTTCGACGGGGAACGGCGCGACGGCCATACACGGCGTGAGCAGGTGGTCGTAGCGATCGAAGAACGCGCGGAAGCGGTGCCAGACCGAGCCGCGCACCTGCTCCGCCGCGCCCAGCTCGAGCAGGGTCGTGGCCAGGCCGCGGCGGATGTTGCCGGCCAGGTTCTTGCCCATCGCATCGAGGTGCGCCAGCCGCGCGTGCTGGTGCGCCAGCATCCAGTGGCCGCGCAGCGCGAGAAAGGCGTCGCGCGCGTCGGACAGGTCGAACACGATCTCGTCGACGTGCGCGCCGGCCTGTGTCAGCTCGAACGCGGCGGTCCGGCAGGCCCGTTCGATCTCCGGCTCGATCCCGATGCCCGCGATGTCGGGGCAGTACGCGATGCGCAGGTCGCGCGTCAGGCCGCGCCGCACCGCGTCGAGGAAGTCACGCCCTGCCGTCGGCTGCGCGAGCGGCGCGCTGGCGTCCGGGCCGGACACGGCCTGCAGGCCCAGCGCGACGTCTTCCGCCGTGCGCGCCATCAGCCCGGTGACCTGCAGCGTATCCCAGGCGAAGTCGCTCGGGTACGTCGGCACGAGGCCGGGCGATGGACGCAGCCCCACGACGCCGCAGAACGATGCCGGGATGCGCAGCGAGCCGCCCAGGTCCGTGCCTTCCGCCAGCGCGATCATGCCCGTCGCGAGCGCGGCCGCACCACCGCCCGTCGAGCCGCCCGCGCTGCGCGTGACATCCCACGGGTTGCAGGTCCGACCGAAGACATCGTTGAACGTGTTGCCGCCGGTCGCGAACTCCGGCGTGTTCGTCTTGCCCAGGATGATGCCGCCGGCCGCACGGATACGACGGACGATCAGCGCGTCCTCGTCGGGGACGTGGTCGCGGTACAGCGGCGAGCCGAACGTGGTGCGCAGCCCGGCGACGGGCGTGACATCCTTGATGCCGACCGGCAGCCCGAACAGCGGGCCCGGCTCCTCGCCTCGCCTGCGCCGCGCGTCCAGCGCACGCGCGTCGTCGAGCGCGCGCTCGTTCCGCGTGCACACGGCGTTGATCACGCCGTTCAGCCGGTCGACCTGCTGCAGCGCGGCCTCGACGACCTCGGCCGCCGTCAGCTCGCGCCGTTGCAGCCGATCGTGCAGCTCGGACGCGGAGAGTGTCGCGATCGCGTCAGCCATGACAGCCTCGAGCCGGGGCCTGCTGCGGGTCGCGAAGGTGCGGCGATCCGGATCGCCTCATGCGTCCGGCAGGAACGCGACAGTCCGGGCGAACGCGGCCTCCCCGCCCTTGAACTTCCACGGGAAGCAGCCGATGATGAGGCGCTTGTTCTGCAGCTCGGGCGCGTCGATGTCGCCGCCCAGGTTCTCGACGTGAATGCAGTCGTGCGGGAACAGCGCGTTGTGCGTGAGCTGGTAGTGCTCATCGGGGAACAGCTTCGCGACGCCGTCCTTGCCGAACTTGCGCTCGGCCAGCGCGCGCACGCGGTCGCAGTGGCCGAACGTGCCTTTGCCCAGGAACCGGCCGATGGGCAGGTTCATGGGGTGGTCCGTCGAGATCGCGTCCACGCCCCAGATGTGGATCTTCTTCTCGAGCAGCCACGCGACCATGTCCGGGTGTGGTCCCGGATGGTAGTGGACGTAGCGCTCCTCGTTGGGCGACTCGCCGAACTGCGCGAAGCGGCCCCAGCCGGTGTGCAGGATGAGCAGGTCGCCGTCCCGGACCTCGACGCGCTTCTCGATCATCTCCGGCGTGTAGACGGCCAGCTCGTCCATTTCGTCGCGCAGGTCGACGATCACGCCGGGGCCGTACAGCCACTCCAGCGGCAGCTCGTCGATGGTCTTTCCACCGGTCACGAAGTGACGGGGCGCGTCCAGGTGCGTGCCCATGTGGTTCGACGTCATGATGTACTGCGCGTTCACGCCGTGCTCGACCTTGCGCTTGATGTACTTGACCTCGAAGGGCGGATAGTACGGCCAGAAGAAGCAGTCCTGGTTGAGCGGCTGGGACAGATCATAGATCTTCATGCGGCCTCCGAGTAACGCATGAGCGCATAGTACACGGCGAACGAGACGAGCGTCGCCGAGAACCACGCGCCGTTGAACAGGAAGTCGAGCGGCGGGACCAGCTTGCCGAGCAATGCGACCGATACGCCGGCGGCGAGCGCGATCATCGCGCACGGATTCGTGCCTTTCCGGTACCGATACGCGCCATCGGGATCGTACAGCGCGTCCTCGCTGAGTACACCGCGGCGGATCACCACGTAATCGCAGATCATGACGCCGCCCACCGCGCCGAGCAGCCCCGAGTAACTGATCAGCCAGGCCTGGTACGCGTCGAGCAGGCGCCAGGGCAGGATGGCGATGCCGATGCCGCCCGCGATGAGCCCGCCCAGCCGGAACCCGATCCGCCGGGGCGCCAGGTTCGAGAAGCTGTTGGCGGGGGCGACGACGTTGGCCGCGATGTTCGTCGACAGCGTGGCGATGATGAGCACGAGCAACGCAACGATGCCGAGCGCGGGGCTGTCGTACTCGCGCGTCAGCCGCGCCAGCAGGTCGATCGGGTTCCAGATCGCCTCCCCGTACAGCATCACCGTCGCACTCGTGACCGCGACGCCGACGAACGCGAACAGCGGCATCGTCGTGAGCAGGCCCACCGCCTGGCCCACCATCTGGTCGCGCTGGTTGCGCGCGTAGCGCGTGAAGTCCGGGATGTTCAGCGACAGCGTCGCCCAGTACCCGACCATGGCGGTCAGCCACGGAATGAACAGCGTGAGCAGGAACGAGCCCGTCCCGGCGGGCGCGCGCTGGGCGGTCAGCTGTGTGGAGCCCGAGAGCAGCACGCCCATGCCGCCGACCGCGCCGGCCGCCCACACCAGCAGCGCGACGCCGACCACGATCAGGAACGGCGCGGCCACCGTCTCCATCCACTTGATCGATTCCGTGCCGGCCCACACGAAGTACATGTTGACCAGCCAGAACAGCATGAAGCTCGCGTAGAGCGGCAGCCCGTGCCCCATGAACTGCCAGCCGCCGCCCAGTTCCGCCCAGCCCGGCCACAGGATGGACAGGATGGCGTGGATGGCCAGCCCGCCGATCCACGTCTGGATGCCGAACCAGCCGCACGCGACGACGGAGCGCAGCAGCGAGGGCACGTGCGCGCCGACCGTGCCGAAGGAGGCGCGCGCGAAGACGGGGAAGGGGATCCCGTAGCGCGTCCCCGCGTGCGCGTTCAGCACCAGCGGGATCAGCACGATCCCGTTGCCGAGCAGGATCGCGGCCAGGCTCTGCTGCCACGTCATGCCGGCATCGATCATGCTCGCCGCCAGCATGTACGTCGGGATGCACACGCTCATGCCGACCCAGAGCGACGCGATGTGCCAGAGGTTCCAGGTGCGGCGCTCCGGCGGGACGGGCGCCAGGTCCTCATTGGACAGCGCGCCCATCGGCGCGGCGGCGGGACCGGTCGACGCGGTCATGCCGACCGTGTCCCCGCGGCCCGATCGGCCGCGCGCTGCACGGCGCGGCGCGTCAGCACGCGGGCCAGCTGCGTGCGATACTCGACGCTCGCATGCACGTCACTCGTGGGTTCGATGTCGCGCGTGAGCGCGTCCGCAGCGGCATGCACCAGCGCGGAATCGATGCGCTGCCCCTGGAGGACCGCCTCCGCCGATGGGGCGCGCAACGGGCCGGGGCCGGCGCTGACGCAGGCAATGCGCGCGATGCGGCAGACGCCGCCACCATCGAGCACGACCACGGCCGCAACGCCCATGAGTGCGTAGTCTCCGTGGCGTCGCGCAACCTCCTCGAAGGCGCACCCGGCGCCCGGCGGCAGCGGCGGCACATCGATCGTGTCCAGCAGCTCATCCGGCGCGAGCGCCGTCGCGAAGAGACCCGTGTAGAAGTCGCGCGCGTCGACCCAGCGCTCCGCACCCGCACGACGCAGCCGGAACCGGGCTTCCAGGGCCAGCGCCAGCGCCGGCAGCTCCGCCGCCGGATCCGCATGCGCGAGACTGCCACCGACCGTGCCGCGGTTCCGGATCTGCACGTGCGCGACATGCGGCAGCGCTTCGCTGAGAAGCGGCGCGCGCGCCGCGACGAGATCGCTCCGCTCCGCCGCACGCTGCCGCGTCATCGCGCCGATGCGCAGCCCGCCGCCCGCCAGCGCCTCGATCCCCGCGAGCGACGAGATCCGGTTCAGGTCGACCAGCACCGCCGGCCGCGCCAGCCGGAAGTTGAGCACCGGGATCAGACTCTGGCCGCCCGCCAGCACTTTCGCTTCCTCGCCATGCTCCGCGAGCAGCGCGAGCGCCCCGTCCACCGTGTCCGGCGCCCGATACTCGAACGGCGCGGGCTTCATCGCGCGCCACCCACCGGGCGTGGCGTCCGCGATCGCGGCGGTCGCAGACTCCGGTACAGATCATCAACCGCGGAGAGCGCGGAGGGCGCGGAGACAATACGGGTACAGGAGCCGGTGCATGGGCATCGATCCGTCCCACAGGTGAGCCCATCGCACGGAACCGTCGTTGCCTGAATCATGGTAGACTCACGCAGCCGTCCCGAATCCCTCACCGTCACCGGACCCCTTCTGTAGCCGTTGTATTCCAGTTCATTTCTTCCTGCTGTTTGTTGTTACTGCAATTCCGTTCCATCCGTCCTCCGCGCCCTCCGCGCTCTCCGCGGTGAAAAGAATCCGTTCATCCGTTCACCGCGCCCTCGCCAGCCTCGATCAACGCGAAGAGCCGGTCCGGGCTGAGCGGCATCTCGAGGATCTCCAGCCCATCGATGCCGAGCGCATTCTCGAGCGCCTGCGCGAACAGCGCACTCACCGGGATCGTGCCCGCCTCACCCGCGCCCTTGATGCCGAGCGGGTTGAGCGGTGACGGCGTCTCGAGGTGCGACGTCTCGATCACCGGCACATCCAGCGCGGTAGGCAGCAGGTAGTCCATGAAGGACGCCGTGAGCAGCTGCCCGCCGTCGTCCCACACGAGCTGCTCGTAGAAGGCGTTGCCGATCCCGTGCGCCACGCCGCCCTGGATCTGCCCGTCCAGGATGAGCGGGTTGATCACGCGGCCGCAGTCGTGCACGACGACGTAGCGCAGGATGCGGAGCAG
Organism: Longimicrobiales bacterium; assembly: GCA_041568755.1. Taxonomy (GTDB): domain Bacteria; phylum Gemmatimonadota; class Gemmatimonadetes; order Longimicrobiales; family RSA9; genus JBFFZF01. The sequence continues at coordinate 12,370 of JBFFZF010000065.1, forward strand.
CGCCGTCTCGGGGTCGACCTCGACGATCATGGCGTGCACGCCGCTCGCCGTCGCGCCCCGGTCGGGCCCGAAATAGGATGTGGCCTCGAGCCCCGGCTCCGTTCCCGGCCGCACGGCGCCGCGCAGCGGGTTGGCGCGGACCGCGAGTTCGGCGAGGGAGAAGCCGGTCGCCGGATTGCCGGTGACCGACACGCGCCCGTCGGCCAGCACGAGATCGGCGGGTGAGACCTCGAGCAGGTCGGCGGCCAGCGCGAGCGCCTTCTCACGCACCGCGACGGCGGCTGCGTGACATGCGTTCCCGGCCACGACGGCGCCGCGGCTGGCAAACGTGCCGGTGCCCCAGTGGAACTCGCGCGTGTCGCCGGTCACGACGCGCACGGCATCGACGCCCACGCCCAGCTGATCGGCCACGATCTGGGCGAACGTGGTGAAGTGGCCCTGGCCCTGCGTGCCGACGCCCGTGGCGAGCTGCACGCGGCCGTCGGTGTTGACGGACACGCGCGCGCCCTCGTACGGCCCGATGCCCGTGCCTTCGACGTACGCGACCAGCCCGATGCCGACGTGCCGGCCGGCCGCGCGCAGGGCGGGCTGCTCCTCGCCCACGAAGCGGGCGTAGTCGATCTGCTCGAGCGCACGATCGAGCACGGCGCCGTAGTCACCGCTGTCGTAGACGAGCGGCGCGCTGTCCTGGTACAGGATCTCGTTGTCCCACGGGAACGCGTCCGCCGGGATGAAGTTGCGGCGCCGGATCTCGGCCGGATCGATGGCCAGCTCGCGCGCGGCCAGGTCGAGCAGGCGTTCGATCACGAAGACGCCGTGCGGCCGGCCCGCCCCGCGCACGGGCGTGACGAGCGTGCGGTTCGTGAAGACGGCGGTGAACTCGCTCTCGTAGTTCGGGATGTCGTAGGGCCCGAGCAGCGTGCACTGGCTGTTGATGGGCACGGTCAGGCCGTACGGGTCGTAGGCGCCGGTGTCGTGCAGGAACCGGTCCGCGACGCCGAGGATGCGGCCGTCGCGCGTGAGCGCGATCTCCGCGTCGTGGATCTGCAGCCGTTCCTGCGTCGTGGCGACGAAGTTCTCGGCCCGGTCCTCCGTCCACTTGACCGGCCGGCCCAGCTGCATGGCCAGCCACGGCACGAGGACTTCCTCCGGATAGAACATCATGATCTTGGGGCCGAAGCCGCCGCCCACGAAGGGCGCGATCACGCGCACCTGCGACTCGGCCAGCCCGAGCATGTGAGCCAGCCCGTTGCGGATCGGGATCGGCGCCTGCGTCGTGTCCCAGACGGTCAGCTCGTTCAGGCGCGCATCCCACTGCGCGACGGTCGCGCGGTTCTCGATGGCGGCCGACGCGCCGCGGTCGAAGCGGAAGCGGCGCGCGATGCGCAGGTCCGCCGCGTCGCGCGCGGCCGCCCAGTCGCCTCGACGCTGGATGACGTGTGCGGCCACGTTCGACTCGAGGTCGTCGTGCACGAGCGGCGCGTCGTGTCCCAGCGCACGCTCCAGATCGACCACGGCATCGAGCGGATCGTAGTCGACGTGCACGCGTTCTGCCGCGTCCTCGGCCAGGTAGCGGCTCTCCGCGACGACCAGCGCGATCGGCTCGCCGACGTGACGGACCTTGTCGCGCGCCAGCACGGCCTGCGTGCGCGCATGGAACACGTGCCCGGCGATGGGGGGCGGCTGCACGAGCAGCGGCCCGCGGTGCCAGAACGCGCCCAGCTCGTCGGCCGAGTAGACTGCAACGACGCCGGGACTCTCGGCCGCGGCCGAGAGATCGACGGCGCCGAGCCGCGCATGCGCGAACGGGCTGCGCACGAACGCGACGTGCAGCATGCCGGGCAGCTGCACGTCGTCGACGAACAGGGCCCGGCCCGTGAGCAGGACCGCGTCTTCGTTGCGCCGGACGCTCCGCCCGAAGTACGGCGTGCTCAAGTGGCCGTCGGCGTGTCGTCGTGCAGCCGCTGTGCCGCCGTGCGCACCGCGTCGACGATGTGCTGGTAGCCCGTGCACCGGCACAGGTGCCCGGAGATCGCGTGCCGGATCTCGTCCTCGTCCGGCCGCGCGTTCGTCTTCAGGAAGTCGACCAGGGTCATGAGCAGGCCCGGCGTGCAGAAGCCGCACTGCAGCGCGTGCGCCTCGTGGAAGGCCTGCTGCAGCGGGTGCAGCGTGCCGTCCGGCGCGGCCAGGTCCTCGACGATGCGGATGGAGAGGCCGTCCGCCTGGACCGCGAAGATCAGGCAGGACCGGACGGGCTCATCGTCGAGCAGCACGGTACACGCGCCGCACACGCCGTGCTCGCAGCCCACGTGCGTGCCGGTGAGCCCGAGCTCGTGACGCAGGAAATCGCTCAGCAGCAGGCGGGGCTCGACGGTCCGTTCGTGGTCGGCGCCGTTGACCTGCGTGCGGATGTCCACGCGTCCGTTCTGCCCCGCGATCAGTACTGGCCTCCCCAGAGGATGCGCGAGCGCAGCGCATCGATCATGTCGGGCGGGCCGGTGAACAGGCCCTCCGGATACGAGAGGTGCGATACCATGTCCTGATAGATGTAGGCCTGCTCGTAGAGGTTGAGGCCGAGCCCGGCCAGGTACTGGAGCCGCAGGTTGCGGTCGCGGTTGATCTGCGCGTCGGCCAGCCACGGGCGCAGCTGATTGCCCTGGCCCGCGAACGTGGCGAAGAGATCGACGGTCGAGTACATGCCGATCTCGCCCAGCGAGATCGCCAGAGGCGTGTACTCCGGGCGCGCCAGCTTCGCGTCGATGCGGGCCAGGTCGATCGGCCCGGGCTGCAGCTGGCCGACCAGCACGACGTCGTAGCCCTGGTTGTTGAAGGTGTTGCCGAAGACCATGCCGTTGGGGAACGCCTCGAGGAACGTGGCGACTTCGCTCTTCACGGCCTCCAGGTTGCTCTCGTACAGCTGCACGAAAACCGTGACGACGCCGCCCGGGTTGAGCCGCTGCTTGACCAGCTCGAAGAACTCACGGGTGTAGAGCGTGGCCGCGCCTTTCACCCACGGATCGAACGGATCGGATGTGATCGCATCGAACTTCTCGTCGGTCGTGACGAGGAAGTGGCGCGCGTCATCCACCTCGACACGCGTCTTGGGATTGTTGATGACGTCGAAGTTGTGCTTGGAGAAGTACGTCGACACGACCTCGGGCACGAGCGGCTCGATCTCCGCGATGGTCAGCCGTTCGACGGCCGGATCGATGCTGACCGCGCCGGCCGTCACGCCCGCGCCGCAGCCGATGACCAGGACGGAGCGTGGATTCTCGGGCAGCAGCGTCGTGAGATGGCCGAGCATCCGCTGCAGGCGCATGTCCTGCGGCTCACTCGAGGCCTGGACTTTGCCCGCGTTGTGGTAGTTGAGCACGCCGTTGGGCAGCAGCGAGACCGCCATCGACGAGTTCATGCCTTCGCCCATGTAGATGATCTCGGTCTGCTCGTGCAGGCGCGTGGCCATGTAGCGGCCGTAGGCGACGAGCATGCCGGGCGGCGGCTCGACGCCGCGCACGACGAGAAACGTCAGCACGACGATCAGCGCGCCTTTCAGGACGCCGCGCGCGCCGAACGCCAGCTTGCGGGCCTCCGTCTGCACCACCGGTACGAGCAGGATCAGCGCGGCCACGGCGGACAGCGCGACCAGGATGCGCTGCGCCTGCTGCGTGCCCAGCCACGCGATCACGAGCAGTGAGCCGAAAAGCGCACCCACGATGGCGCCGATCGTGTTCGCGGCGTAGACCGTGCCGACGAGCCGCCCGGGGTCCTGATCGCGGGACGCGATCGCGCCCAGAGCGAGCGGGAAGCTGGCGCCCCACAGGATGGCCGCCGGCAGGATCACGAGCGAGGAGCGGAACACGTCGATCTGGAACGTGAAGCGCGGCGCGCTCGACAGCCACGGGTTGATCGGCCAGTACGGCAGTCCTTCGGTCAGCCAGTACGCGGCCCAGCCGATGGCCAGGATGAGCCCGACCTGACAGATGCCGAGTGCGGCGCGCGGGTCACGCACGGTCTTCGCCAGCCAGGAGCCGCCCGCGCTGCCGATGCCCAGCCCCGTGAGGAATGCGGCCAGGATCAGCGAAAACGTGTAGACGGTCCCGCCCAGGTTCAGTGTCAGCAGGCGAGCCCATACGGCCTGCGCAGCGAGCGCGGTCGCGCCGGACAGGCCGATCGCGATGTACACGGAGATCGCGCCCGCCGGCAGTTTGGCAGCCGCGTCACGCGCGGGCAGCGACGGTGCCCGATACGTCGCGAAGCCGGCCAGGCTCAGCGCGAAGAGCGCGACCAGCACGTTGAGCGCGACGGCGACGTACGTCGCGATCGCCATGTCGAACACGCGCAGCAGGTAGAATCCGGCGAGCAGGCTGCCCGCCACGGCGCCGGCGATGTTGCCGCCGTAGAAGAAGCCCATCCACGCCACGCCCTGCGGCGTCGCCTCCACCCAGCGTGCGATCGCCGGCAGCGTCGCGCCCATCATGATGGTCGGCGGCAGCAGGTAGATCGCGCACAGCAGGCCGCGGAACAGCAGACCCGGCACGCCCGAACCGCCGATCGCAGTGTACAGCCCGCCGACATACGGCAGCCCGAACAGCACGAGCACGCCGAACAGCCCGATGCCCAGCTCGAGGAAGGCGTAGACACGCAGCGGGTGCTTGTCGAGCGAGACGTAGCGGGGCAGCAGCAGACTGCCGATCGCCATGCCGCCCATGAAGGTCGCGAGCAGCACGCCCAGCGAGATCGCCGACGACCCGATGATGAGCGACAGCAGCTGGAACCAGACGACTTCGTAGATCAGCGCCGCGCAGCCACTGCCGACGAACAGTGCCAGCATCGGCGGCAGAAAGCGCTGCGGGCCCGGCATGGCTGCCGCTGCGGCCGTCGATGGCACGGACGGGGCCGCATCGGAGGAGCGTCGAGACGTCATCGGAGCTGCGTCCTGGCTGGACTGGGATGCACGCGACGAACCCGGCTTTCGGCGCGACGCGCACGAGCGCGCACGAACGCCGCGCAAGGTACGCGCACCAGCGCGGCCCGGCCAGTCCTGCGAGGGCGCGTCACACCGGGCGGGTTCCGTCGGGTCCGTCGCCCATCACCCGCGACCGGGCCGGAACGGGCGAAGCGCGACCGGAACGCCCGTGTGGATCAGTCGCCCGCCCGCGACGAGCACGAGCAGCGTGGCGAGGAGAACCATCCACCAGAACGGCGAGCCGGGCAGACGCGTCGCCGCCTCGGACGCGGCCGCCGCGACCAGACCCACGTACGACCACGACATCCAGTACGCATGGCGCTCGATCCAGCCGCCGCGCGGCCTGCGCCGCAGCGCCGGGAGCACGCCGCCCACGATCGTGAGCAGGCTGACCAGCGCCGCCACGTGGAACGGTCCGAACGTGCCCGTCAGCCGGTAGATCATCAGCGCGGTGACGTTCAGGCCGATCATACTGAGAGCATAGACGCGACCGACACGCCGGTGCGTGCGCGTGCCCTTGCGCCGCAGCACGATGAACAGGCCGGACGCGAGCGCGGCGATCGCGAAGAGCAGGTGGACGGCGCCCGTGACGTACATGGCCACCCCCTACGTGGATCCGGCGTCGCGGGTTCCGCCGCGGCAACATCGCGGCAGGGCGCCGGCGCAGATCGCGCTTTGAGGAGACATTCGAGATGCGCTTCGAACACGAAGATCACGCATGAGGCGAGTGCCGGCGCGCAGCAGCGCGGTCCGCCTGCTCACGGTCATCGCCGCGTTCGTCGGCGGACCCCTGCTCGGCCTGGGGCTGGCCGCCCGCTTCACGCCCGGGTCCGATCTCGTGCGTGGCATCGGTCCGCTCGCGTTTCTCTCCGTCTTCCTGATGGGCGCACTGCTGTGGATGGGCACCGGCGTCGTGACGGTCGTGGCACGCGTGCTTCTCGACCTGCTGCGTGGCCGGGGCGGGCGTCGGGCGGTGCGGGACGCCGACTCGACGCTCGTGCCGGCCGGCCACCGCGCTTTCGTCGTGCTCGGTGTCACGGCCGGCGTGCTGGTCGGATGCGTGGCCGGTCTCCTGACCCCGCTCGGCCTGTGGGCGGCCGTGGCGCTCTGGGGCCTGGCCGGGCTGGGCTACGGCTGGGCGCTGCACCGCGCCGCGCACCACGGCTGGCTGCCATTCCCCGAGCCGGACTGAGCCCGGGGGCTGGTCCCGTCGCCTGAGGCCACGACGCGCGCGCCGGTCCCGTTCAGCGCTGCGACGTCGCGGCGCTGCCTTTCAGCTGACGGTCGAAGAAGTCGGCAGCCGCGCGGAACGTGGCCAGCCAGTTCGCGTGACGCAGGAAGCCGTGCACGTCGTCCACGAAGTACAGCTCCTCGAAGTGGACATCGCCTTTCGCGCGCAGCCGCCGCACCAGGTCGATGCTCGCCTCGAACGGCACATTGCGGTCGTCATCGCCGTGCACGATCAGCACGGGTGACGTCCACGTGGCGATGTCCGCGACCGGGCTCGACCGGATCGCCAGGTCGCGCCGCGCCTGCGCGGCGGGCGTATTGGCCTCGACATCGCGGCGGCCGTACCAGCGGATCTGCTCCCACCAGTCGTGCACGCCGTGGATGTCCACACCGGCCTTGAAGATGTCGGAGTTCCGCGCCAGCCCCATCGCCGTCAGGTAGCCGCCGTACGATCCGCCCCACAGCCCGATGCGCTGCGGGTCGACGTCCGGCCGCCGCTGCAGCCAGCGCCCCGCATCGAGCACGTCCTGGTACTCGGACGCGCCGCGCTGCCCGTAGTTGGGCGGGTTGCGGAACTTCGTGCCGTAGCCGATGCCGCTGCGGTAGTTGATGGACAGGACGACGTAGCCGCGCGAGGCCAGGTACTGATTGAGCGCGTACGCGTTGTGGTAGTAGCCGCGGTTGTGCCAGCCCGGGAACATCTGGCGACGCGAGCCGCCGTGCATGAAGATCACCGCTGGCGCGCGCTGACCGGGCGCCAGGCCGGGCGGCGTGAACAGCTGCGCGTGGATCTGCCAGTCGTCCTCCGTGCGGTAGATGATCTGCTCCGGCTTCACCATGCCGGCCAGCGGGAAGTTCGCGGGCAGCGCGTTCACGCGTTGTGCCCGCTGCTCCGCCAGCACGCGGCGGTACACGGTAGCCGGTTCCGCGTGGTCGGACCGGATGTAGGCGATCCAGCGCCCGTCCGGCGACGGACTGGGGTTCCACGCGTTCGCGGTGCCGGTCTCGATCCACTCCGTGTGGCCATCGCGCAAACGGACACGGCCGAGCTGCCGGTGATCGATGGACTGCGTGTTCGCGCTGATCCAGATCCACTGGCCGTCGGCGGACAGCGCCGCGTTCTCGACGATTCCTTCACCCGGCGTCAGCTCGCGCGCCTCGCCCCCGTTCTCCGGGATCGCGTACAGGTGATTGAACCCGGACCACTCGCCGGGCACGACGATGAAGCCATCGCCCCACACGATGTCGTAGTTCCCGGCGATCGCACGCGGGTATCCCGACTCGACATCGGGCTCGCGCGGCGAATGCCACAGCTCCTTCGCCGCGCCCGTCCGCGCATCGACGGTCCACACGCTGTAGCCCGGGAACCCCGCCACGAACCGGATGAATGCGATGCGGGTGCCGTCGCGGCTCCAGCGCGGCAGGTCGTCCCGGTCGACGGAGTTCGTGAGCCAGCCGAGCGAGCGGTCGCGCGTGTCGAACACGCCCAGGATCGCGCGGCCGTCCCGCTCGCTGATGAAGGCGATGCGCGTGCCGTCGGGCGACCACTGCAGGTCGGACACGTTCGAGCGCACGGTGAACAGGCGCGAAGGCGCAGGCACCGTCGTGCCTGTGCCGAAGTCGACGATCCACACATCGCGCCCGGAGGTCCAGATCACACGACTGCCCGAGGGCGCGGGCACCGCGTCGACGGACGCCGTGACACGGACGGGTGCGCCGCCTTCGAGGCTGACCATCATGAGATCGCGCGTCGCGCCGTCGATGTCGCTGGTCGGATTCGCGATCTCGTCGTCCATGTTGGCCGTGTGACCGCGCAGGAACAGCAGCCGACGGCCATCGCCCGTCCAGCGCAGCGCCGTCATGTCGATGCCATCGTCTGCCATGTACGACGTGAGCCGCCGCGGCTGGAAGCCGGGCGCGGCCGCAACGTAGACGTTACGCCGGCCCTCCTCGTTCGCGATCCACGCGATGCGCTCGCCGCCGGGCGCCATGACCAGGTCCGTCGGGAAGGCCGAGGACATCACGTCCTCGATCGAGAACGCGGCCGGGCGTGCGGCGGTCTGCGCGTCGAGCGACCCGGGTCCGCCGAGCGCAAGAACGAGGGTCGCGGCGGACAGGACACGGAGACGCGAACGATGGGTGGCGAGCATGGCATCCTCCTCGGACGGGATCGTGCCAAGATGCCGCACGCAGAAATGAGGGACAAGGACAGGCGCTCTCATCGCTATACTCGAGCAGCCGCCTCCCTTGATCCTGCCATCGCAGGACCCTACTCTTCCACGGACGCAGGAAATTCCGGGGTCCCTTCCTCGACCCTGTTCCTGTCCGTCTTCCGATCGTGTCCGTCGTGCTCAGCATCTGCCGGGGCGAATTGCGCCTGGGCGATCGTCGGCCTGCGTTGGCCGCCTTCTGCGGTCCGCGTCCGGCTTCGCCGCCTGGCGTTCGAGACTGGACTGTGATGACGACACCCGCCCGCGACGCCGTGGAGCGGCTGCGCGCTGCCCTGGAGGGCCGGTACCGGATCGAGCGCGAGCTCGGTGCGGGCGGCATGGCCACCGTCTACCTCGCCGAAGACCTCAAGCACGACCGCAAGGTCGCGATCAAGGTCCTCAAGCCCGAGCTGGCCGCCGTCCTCGGCGCCGAGCGCTTCGTGCAGGAGATCAAGACCACGGCCGCGCTGAGCCACCCGCACATCCTGCCCCTCTTCGATTCCGGCGAGGCCGGCGGCTTCCTGTACTACGTCATGCCCTGGATCGAGGGCGAGACGATCCGCGAGAAGCTGAACCGCGAGACCCAGTTCGGGATCGACGAGGCCGTGAAGATCGCCACCGAAGTGGCGGATGCACTCGACTACGCGC
>JBFFZF010000066.1:0-21373 GCA_041568755.1 Longimicrobiales bacterium
GTGCCCTGCACATTGACGAACAGCGCCGAGCCTCCGATGAGCAGCAGGCCGAGGCTGCCGGCCATGCCGAGCAGGCTCTCGCCGAGGTCCGGCGCATCGGCCAGGATCTGTTCGGACACGCGCGCGCCGCGTTCTCCGGTCAGAACCCGGACCTGCTCGAGGAGCACGGCTTCGAAGGCCGCGTCCGTGGCGAGCAGAGAAATGAGCGAGACGATGAGCAGGAGCAGCGGCGCGAGGGAGAGCGTCGCGTAGAAGGCGAGGGCGGCGCCGCTGCGCATGCCGTCGTCGTTCATGAACTGCGTCATGGTGCGCAGGACGAGTGCGCCGATCTCGCGAAGCGGCTTCATGGGTTCTGCCCGGTCGTATTGATGCATGTGCGGATGCTTCAGCGCGCAAGACCGCGTCCGCGGGCACGCCCGTCAGCGGCACCGCCTACCATTGTAGGGTCCGGGCTGCGCGGCCGCACGGAGTCCCGCGCTCCGGCGCGGGCCGCATGGCGCGCGCTCCTCCCATCACCTGCGTCTCCGCGGTCGAGGTGGATCCCGATGCTGCGACGGGGCGCGGCCGTGCGGGCCACGCCCCGTTCCTGAAGCGCTGCCGACGCGAACGTCTCACTCCTTGCGGCATTCGACTTCGACGTTGTCCGACTTCTTCTCGCGTACCCCGTCCGGGATGGGTCGCAGCTGCGCGTAGACGTCGTAGTCCGCGATGCGCTGGTAGCGGCTCCCGACCGATCCCATGATCGAGCCACCCAGGGTACAGTCGAGGGTGAACTGCGTGCTTCCCGAAGTCTGATTGCGGGGCACGGTCACGACGACGGTGTCCTCGAGGAGCGTGTCGCCCCAGAAGTCGTCCTCGTAGATGTAGATCGCGAAGTTCGTGTCCTTCGTCCTGTCGTAAGCCTGGGCGAACGTGACGGTGACCGTGAACGTCCCGGTGCTGCCATAGGCGACCGTCGACTTGCTGGGTGTCAGGGTGATCGATTGCGCGTTGATCGCCGTGCTCATGCTCGACCCGAGGCCGACGCAGTAGAGGGCGATCGTGAAGATCAGAGCGCCGGCCAGGATGAGTGCGATGATCTGCCAAAGGGTCAAGCCGGGTCGCCGGCCGTCGATTCGAAATCCTCGAGTTTTCATCCGATCCAGGTCCGCTGAGGAATCGCCGGCGCCGCGGGGTCCGTCCCCGGCACGATCCGGCTCGTCTGGGCTACGCCACGGCGTCCCGCATCGGATTGCCACCCGCCGGAGGCCGGGCGGGCACGCGGGATTCGCGCCGCACCTGCCGGGCCTCGCATGGTCGGCGCGATCGCCTCTCGCGCTTGACGGAGGCCGGAAACGGCGCCTATGCTCCGCGCGCGTCGATTCCGACGCGAGCGACTCCGTCCTGCCCTGACGACGATGGCCCGGATCTACCTGTCCGCGACGCTGGAAGACCTGAAGGAGCATCGGCGGGTGGTCTACGCTGCGCTGCGCACGCAGCGGCACGACGTCGTGACCATGGAGCATTACGGCGCACGCCCGGGGCGTCCGCTGGCCGAGTGTCTCGAGGACGTCGCTTCGTGCGACGTCTATGTCGGTATCCTGGCGTGGCGATACGGCTACGTCCCGGAAGATCAGCCTGCGCGCGCCGACGGCACTCGACTCGGCTTCACGCACCTCGAATACGAACACGCCGGTGCATGCGGCGTGCGGCGTCTGGTCTTCGTGGCGGACGAGGATGCGCCATGGCCACCCAGCCAGATGGATGATGACCTTGCCGCCATCCGCACGTTCCGGCGCCAGGCACAGACCGAAGTCATCGTCGGCATGTTCCGTGGCCCGGACGATCTGGGCATGGGCGTGGCCTCTTCCGTCGCCAGTCACCTTGCCGCCGGCCCTTCGACCGATGCGGATACGACCGGGCACGTCCGCGACGCGGCGTTCACGCGGCGCGTCTTCCGCGAGTGGGTCCAGCAATTGACGGGGCGTGAGCACTTCTTCCGCCGCCTGTTCATTGTTGCCGCCGCACTCACATTCGTCGTCGTGGCGCTCGCGGCGTTCCGTCAGGACGCGGTCCTGGCGCTGGGCTCGACGGTGCCGGCGGGCATTGCGGCCTTTCCGATGTGGCAGATGCTCGAGGCACAGAAACGGCGCACGCTGCTTTCCGGCTACGCGCTGGCGCTGGAGCGTGAAATCCCGACGCCCCAGGTGCTGCGCGAGATCCGCGCCGCGGCGGAACAGCTGACGTGGGGGACCGGCCGATGACGCTCGAATCCGATCTCAACCGCCTGCAGGCGCAGCTGCGCGAGCAGGAGCGCCGGGTGCGCCGTCGCGCCCTCGTCCTGACCCTCATCCCGATGCTGCTCGCGCTGGGGCTGATCTGGCTGACGGGCCGGCAGGTCAACGTGGCTCGGGCGGAGCTCACGGTGATCCGTGACTCCGTGGGCCTGCTGGAAGCGGAAGCGGCGACGCGGCTGGAGGCGGTCGAAGCGGCACGCAGAATGAACGACTCGCTCGAGGCTCAGGCAGCGCGCCTGCAGACATGGGTACGCAATCGCAGTCCCGAAGCCGTGACACGAATCACGGAGCAGGCGGCACAGGATCTGGCCGCCGAGCCGGTCCAGGCGCGCGTTTACCTGCACATCGTGGACGAGTCCCAGCGCGCGGCCGCGCGCGGCGTGCAGCGAACGCTGGAGGAGGCAGGCTTCGTGGTGCCGGGGATCGAGCGGGTGGCCGCGGGCCCCAGTCCCTCGGAAGTCCGCTACTTCCGCAGCGCGGAGCGCGAGGACGCGGAACGCATTCAGCAGGTCGTGCTGTCCAGCAGTCCGACCCGGCTGGCGATCCGCGATCTGAGCGCCCGCTACGGCACGTCGAGCGCGATCCGGCCTCGTACCTACGAGGTCTGGTTCTCGCGCGATTTCCCGTTCGCGGAATCGGACGGACGCCTCGCCGCGGAGCCGGACGCCGGCTGAACACCCGGCCCCACCCACGAAAAAGACCCCCCCGCGGCCTTGACCGTGGGGGCGCCTGCATAGCTGGGGAGGGACTCGAACCCCCAACCTACGGATTATGACTCCGCTGCTCTACCGATTGAGCTACCCAGCCGCGTGACATCGGGCCTGAAACGCTAAACGAGAGACCGGTCGCTGTCAATCTCGGGCCGCGGTCGTGTCGGCCCGTGCCGATGCCCGGCCCGGCCCGGCCTCCTCGAAGCGGTAGAGACGCTCGCCGGGCCGGATGAGACCCCACCGTTCACGGGCGATGCGTTCGATCGTCGCCGAATCGTTCTCCAGCGAATCGACGCGGGCACGCAGCCGCGTGACTTCCGCCTCAGCCTCTCGCACCCGTTCGCGTTCCTGCGCCAGTTCCTCCTGGATGCGCCGCACCTCGAAGACGCTGTATTCCCCTCCGAACAGCGCGAAGTAGGCGGCGCCTGCGAGCAGCACAGCGCCCAGCAGGATGCGACGCTTCAGAAGGCCCCCCGGCCCGGATAGCTCGCCGTGTCACCCAGGTCTTCGGCGATGCGCAGCAGCTGGTTGTACTTGGCGATGCGATCCGTGCGCGATGCGCTGCCCGTCTTGATCTGGCCCGCACGTGTGGCGACCGCCAGGTCGGCAATGAACGTGTCCTCGGTCTCGCCGCTGCGGTGCGAGATGATGAAGTTGAAACCGGCGCGTCGCGCCATCTCGATGGCTTCGAACGTCTCGGTCAGTGTGCCGATCTGGTTGACCTTGATGAGGATCGCATTCGCCGCGCCTTCCTCGATCCCGCGCGCGAGGAACTCGGTGTTCGTGACGAACAGGTCATCCCCGACGAGCTGCACGTCGTCACCGATCGACCGGGTGAGCGCCATCCACCCCTCCCAATCGCCTTCGTCGAGGCCATCTTCGATGGAAACGATCGGGTACCGCTTCACCCATTCGCTCCAGAATCCGACCATCTCGGACGATGTCAGCCGCTCGCCGCTCGACTTGTGGAAGACATACGCGCCCTCGCGGTGCATCTCGCTCGCGGCCGCATCGAGTGCCAGCACGACGTCTTCACCGGGCTTGTAGCCGGCGCGCTCGATTGCCTCGAGGATCACGTCGATCGCGTCTTCGTTGGTGGCCAGGTCCGGTGCGAAACCGCCCTCATCGCCTACGGCCGTACTCTTCTTCTGTCGGGCGAGCACCTGCTTCAGGCTGTGGAAGATCTCGACGCCGGCGCGCAGCGCATCACGGAAATCGTCGAAGCCCACCGGTGCAACCATGAACTCCTGGATGTCCACGTTGTTCGCCGCGTGGGCCCCGCCGTTCAGGATGTTCATGAGCGGTACGGGCATCAACGTCGCATGCGCGCCACCCAGGTAACGGTACAGCGGGAGGCCGGCCTCATTGGCCGCAGCGCGGGCCACGGCCATGGACACGGAGAGGATCGCGTTCGCGCCCAGTTTGGCCTTGTTGGCCGTGCCGTCGAGCTGAACGAGCAGGCGGTCCACATCGACCTGGTCGAGCCCGTCCAGCCCGATGATCTCCGGTGTGATCACTTCGTTGACGTTCCGGGCTGCGTCGCGCACGCCCTTGCCGAGGTACCGCAGTTTGTCACCATCGCGCAGCTCGACGGCTTCGTGCTGGCCTGTCGACGCGCCGCTGGGCACGGCCGCGCGCCCGGCGGCTCCGCTTTCCAGAACGACCTCGGCCTCGAGCGTGGGATTGCCGCGCGAGTCGAGGATTTCACGCGCATGGACGCTGGTGATCGCAGACATTCGGTTCCGTAGCGACAGGGTAAGTTCTTGACGTGCCAACGATAACCGTCGCGCGGACGGCCCGCCAGCGAGCGATCAGGGCTCGTGTGCGCGACGCCCGGGTTCGACAGGGGCCGCCTGCTGCGTGTCCTGCATGAGACGCAGGATCTCGGCACGGACGCGTGCGATGAGCGCGTCGCGCGTTTCCGTCGAGTACTCGCGCGTCGGGATCGGCGGCCCGATACGGACCTGGATCTCACCCATCCGCACACGCCAGCTGTTCTTGCCCAGGACCTCCCGGCTTCCCGTGATGCCGACCGGAATGATGTCGACGCCGGTGTGAAGCGCGAGCATGAAGGCGCCCTTCTTGAAGGGCAGGAGATCGCCGGTCATGGAGCGCGTCCCTTCCGGGAAGATCACGACGGCGCTGTTCTCGCGGCGCAGCCGCGCGCCGGCCTGGTCCAGCGATTCGATGGCGGAGGCCCGATCGCCCCGGTCGACGGAGATGTGGCCGGCCGCCCGCCAGGCGTGACCGAAGATGGGGATCTGACCCAGCTCCTTCTTGGCAACAAAGCGGTACGGTCCCGGCAGACGGGCCGCGAGCGCGAACACGTCGAACCAGGACTGGTGATTGCTGGCGAAGATGCGCGGCCGGTCCGCGCGCGCGTGCTCCAGGCCGGTTACGCGCACGGGCACCCTGCTGATGAACAGCATCCAGCGCGCCCAGGCCTCGCCCGCCCAGTCGTAGACGCGCCCGCGGATGCGCAGCAGCGCGCACACGACCACCAGTGAACTGAGCGTGATGGTGACGGCGAACAGATTAGCGTAGACCCATACCGAACGGATCGTGTCCCGCAGCAGGATCATGCGACGCGTCTGCCGGTTCGCGCACCGTGGACCGGGCGGCCGAGTTGCGTCCCGCGCAAAGTCAGGATGCTGGTCACAGGTGCGAGTACCCCGCGATGTCGATCTCGTGCAGCGCACCCGACGCGTCGAGCGCCCGCACGCCCTGACCGGGCCGGACATCCCCCACACGCGTGAGCGCGACAGCGAAGCGATCGACGAAACGGTCGCGGAGCAATTCCACCGCTTCGATCGGACCCGCGAAGCACAGTTCGTAGTCCTCGCCGCCGCCGAGCGCCCAGGGCAGACCCGCAATCCCCATCCAGGCGTTGCCCGTGGCGCGACCCGTCGCGGCGGCCGAGGGGTGGACCGGAATGCGTGTCGGATCGAGCACGACCTGCACGCCGCTGGCGGCGGCGAGATGGCCGGCATCACCGGCCAGCCCGTCGGACACATCGATGAGCGCGTGCACGACACCCTGTTCGGCCAGCCAGATCGCCTCTGCGATGCGCGGTCGCGGGCGCGCAAACGCGGCCACTCCGGCCGGATCCGGCTGGCGATCCGCTTCCCAGGCGTGCACGGCGGCCGCTGCACCGCCGAGCCGGCCCGTGACCCAGAGCCCATCGCCGGGCCGGGCGCCGGATCGGCGCGCCGCGCGCGTGACGGAGCCCGCGACGACGATGTCGAGGATGAGCGGCCCGGGCGAGCGGGAGACATCGCCGCCCAGCAGCGCTGCGCCCTGTGCAGCGGCCGCTTCGCTGACGCCGGCCATGATGCGCGGCACGACCGACTCCGCATCCGTCGGGGTGGCGGCGACGGAGACGAGGACGCCGATGGGCTGCGCGGCCACGGCGGCCAGGTCACTGAGCGCGGCAGCGGCGGCACGCCAGCCGATCGCCTCCGGCTCGATCCACGCCCTGCGGAAGTGGACGTCTTCGATGCTGAGATCGACGCTCAATGCGACGGCCGGCGCGGCGATCACCGCGCAGTCATCCCCGGGGCCCAGGAGGATGGCGGCGCCATGGCCCGACGTGCGTCGGAACCCGGCGTCCTGCGCGAGCAGCTGCTGAATCAGATCGAACTCGCGTCCGGGCCCGAGGGGCGTCGACGCGCTCACGACCGGTCCGGCAGCCGCAGACGCGTCGCACCGTCGGGCGTGGCGACCCAGACGTGTTCGTCGACGACCAGCACATCGACGACCGGTCCCCGCTGGATGTCGCGGGGGATCTCGAGCGTCCGCCAGCCCGCGCCGGGTCCGCGCATCCAGGCGATGCCGCGCCCGCCCGCGATCCACAGCCGGCCATCGGTGTGCGCGAGGCGGATGAGGGGCGCGATCCGTTCGATCGCGCCATCGCGCAGCGCACCGCTCCAGCCACCCTCCGCCCAGCGGTACAGCGCGCCGCCGGCCAGCGCGTACACGCCCTCCTCGCCGGCGACCACATCATCGACCGGTCCGCGCAGTGCGGCGTGGTCGGCCGCGCCGGGCGCTGCTTCGAACGGCGCGTCGAGCGCACTCGCGGCCGTTCCGATGAAGAGCCCATCAGCTGTCGCGACCCAGAGCGTGTCCCGATGCACCGCCAGCCGGTGCACGGGCCGGTCGGCGAAGAACGTGGCTTCGATCACATCACCCGCAATGGCGGCCAGACCGCGGCGGGTCCCGACCCACACGAGATCGCCCATCGCGGCCAGCGACGTCGTTTCCACGGACGGCAGTCCCTGGCGTGGCGTCCAGCCCGTCCAGGCCGCGCGCCCCGCCGCGTCCCCATCGTACCGGTACACGCCATCGCTCGACGCGAACCAGACGCGGCCGCGCGCCGGCAGGATCTCGGCAACGAAGCCGGCGGGCGCGCCATCCTCGGAAGCCTCGTAGTGGGCCCAGTGCGTGAGCGACGGCGTCGCGGCGGTCACGCCGTTGCGCGCGCTGCGACCGTCCCCACCAAACCACAGACGTTGTCCGTCGAACGCCAGCGCCGCGGTGCTCCGTGACAGCAACCCCCACGGCAGCCAGTTCCGCTCGAGGCCGCGGCTGTCGAAGTGCACGAGCCCGCCACCGCCGGTCGCGACCCAGTACTCGCCCGGTCGCTCGCCCGCGAGCGCGTCCATGATCGGCCAGCGGCGCAGGCGAGGATCCAGACCCAGAGAGCCGCGCACGGCGTCGAGCACCGGATCGCGCGCGCCCGCGCCCGGCCGGCGCGCCAGGGCCGCGCGCACCTCTGGGGACAGCGATTCACGCTCGGCCGTGAAGACGGGCTCCCAGCGCTCGAAGCCGGGCACCCAGCGGTAGGCGTCACCGGCCGCATTCGTCACGAACAGCTCGCCGCTCGCGCGGTCGTGCGCCATGCCCGTGATGCGTTGACCGACCGGGTAGTCACCGATCGCTGCAATCGGCGCATTCCACTGCGCCCGCGTGAAGTCGTAGACCAGCACGCCGGCCGGGCCGGCCGCGTACACCTCACGCACTCCGAGTGCGAGGGCATACAGCGTGCCGCCTTCACTCACGAGCACTCGATCGCCCGCCAGCCAGGGCGGGGCCTGCGCCTGCGCAGCAGCGCCCCCACCCATCCCGACCGCGAGCTGCGTCGCAATCACGAGCCGACCGGCTGCGCGATGAAACATTGTGTTACCAGCGCGCGGGCTGATCGAACGTCACGAACGGCAGGCGCAGAGGCAGGCGGCGAGGCATCGGCCAGCGGAAGGCGTCGGCGAGGTGTGCGGAAACGTCGCGGGGCGACAGGCTGCGTCCCAATCCGGCCAGATCCGCGGCGCGACCGCAGAAGAACAGCGCGACGGCGGCAGCGTCGCGGCCGGGCAGGCCCGCGGCCAGCATGGCACCAATGGCGCCGGCCAGCTGATCGCCCATCCCTGCCGTAGCCAGGTCCGACGAACCCGTACTGTTCACGAGGAGCGGCCGGTCGCGCGCAGCGATCAGCGAAGGCTGGCCCTTGAGCAGGACGGTACAGCCGAACGTCTCGCTCGCCGCGCGTGCGGCGCGCACCGGATCGCCTGTGATCAGGCCGACGGACTCACCCGTCAGCCGCGACAGCTCCATGGCATGGGGCGTGATGACGGTGTCGCGTGCCGCCGCGATGGCGCGCAGTGCGCCATCGTCCTGCGCGAGCAGGTTGAGCGCATCGGCATCCAACACGACGGGACGACCTGCCGTCTGCTGGAGCGCGCGGTCGAGCGTCTGCCGGGCGGTCGCGTCCGTGCCGATGCCGGGCCCCGCGAGCAGCGCGTGCACCGCGTCCGTATCGCCCGGTCCGAGCACCTCGCGGTCGACGAACGTGGCCTCGGGGACGAGCTTGTGGATGACGACCCGGTTCGAAGCGTGCGAGGCGACGCGCACGAGTCCTGCGCCAGCCCGGCTCGCAGCCTCCGCCGCGATCGCGGCCGCCCCACCCATCCCCTCACGGCCGGACAGAATGAGCAGGCGGCCTGCAGTTCCCTTGTGCGCGTCGGGCGGACGCGGGGGCAGGCGAGCCGCAGCCCACGCGGGCGTGATCAGCGCAGCGCCCGCCACGCCCGTCGGCGTGTGCGGCGGGAAACCGATCTCGACCGCGATGAGGCGACCACAGTGCGCGCGGGCGGGCTGCAGCAGGGTGCCCAGCTTGGGCCACCCGAACGTGATCGTGGCCGAGGCACGCACGGCCTCGCCCGGCACCGCCCCCGTCGTCCCGTCCACGCCGGACGGCAGATCGAGCGCGACGATCGGGACGCCGCTCGCGTTCATGGTCTGGATCACGGCGCTGGCGAGGGAGCGGGGCGGGCCCTGTGTGCCGGTCCCGAGCAGACCATCGATGAGGACGGCCTCGGCGTGCAGCGACGCCGTCAGCGCCTCTGCAGGCTGGATTGCGAGGTCGAAGCCATGCAGCAGGTGCAGGTCCGGCTGCGTCGAGCCCGCGCTGAACAGCCGGACATCACGGCCCCATGCCAGAAGGGTGCGGGCCACGACGACCGCGTCACCGCCGTTGTTGCCTCCGCCGGCAACGACCGCCACCGGACCGCGCGGGTGGAGCCGCTCGATGACCGCCGCGGCGGCGCGCCCGGCCGATTCCATGAGCACGCTGCCGGGTACCCCATGGCGTTCGTCGGCCGCGCGGTCGAGGTCCGCGGCTTCGGCCGCGGTCACCAGCGGGACGTGTTCCCGGCCCCAGACGTCGCGCCCGCGCGTCCGTGGCCGGTGCGGGCGTCGCTCCGTCATGCCCGAGCGCCTACTTGTAGCTCTGGCCGATCGTGCGACCGAAACTGATCTCGCCGTTGTCGATCCGGATGTTGAAGCCGCACTCCGGATTCGAGCAGACCCACGCCTTGAACGTGATCGGGGCGCCGTCCCGACCGTAGTCCGACAGGGGCAACATGGCGCCTTTCCCGCACTTGCGGCACTCGGGATACTGAAGCTGCGGATCACCCGACATCTGACACCCCTCCCCTCCTGGGTCCGAACCTCACACACCTGGGGACACGCCGCCGCTCAGAGAGTACGCGCGAGTCCGCCGCCCGTTCCCGGCTCAGGTGCCGGGACTGTCGCTGAACGGATAGTCCGGCTCGAAAGCCTCATCGAAATCGTAGACGTCGACGAAGGCGTCGATTTCGTCCTCTTCCTGCTTGATCAGTACTCCGCACTCGACCAGCCCGAACACGATCGCCCCGACATCGACCGTCGCCCGGATGCCCCAGTGCTCGAGCACCGTCCTGGCCATGGGCCCGAACCGGTCGACCGCCAGATCGCGGACCCCTTCCGCCAGCTCGCGTCCGCTGATGTGTCGCGGCTCGGAGAGCCGCTCGATCACGAAATGCAGGGCGGCGACCACGAAGAGATACGCCGCGTCGTGGAAGCGCGGATCCCGCTCCCGCAGTTTCTCGAGCGTCGCGTCATCGATGACGATGCCGTTCATCGCGAGTTAGACGACGTCCGTCACCCGTTCACGGACGGGCTCGGCGTAGAGCGGGAACTCCTCGCACAATTCCCGGACCTGCGCGCTGACGCGCTCGGCCAGCTGCGCATCGTCTGGCGCCTCGAGCACGTCCGCGATCCATGAACCGATCCGCTCCATGTCGTCCGTCTTCATGCCGCGCGTCGTGAGCGCCGCCGTGCCGAGCCGGATCCCCGACGTCACGAACGGAGAACGCGTTTCGCCGGGCACGGTGTTCTTGTTGACGGTGATCTCGGCCCGGCCGAGCGATTCTTCCGCCTGCTTGCCCGTGAGTTCGCCGTGGGTGCGCAGGTCGATCAGGACGAGGTGCGTGTCCGTCCCGCCGCTGACCGGTTCGAAGCCGCGCGCCTGCAGTACGCCGGCCAGCGCGCGCGCGTTTTCCACGACGCTCGCCGCGTAGAGCGAGAACTCCGGCTCCAGCGCTTCGCCGAACGCCACGGCCTTGGCCGCGATCACGTGCATCAGCGGCCCGCCCTGCATGCCCGGGAAGACCTGCTTGTCGATGGCCTTGCCGCGCGATTCGCGGCACAGGATGAATCCGCCGCGCGGGCCGCGCAGCGTCTTGTGCGTCGTCGACGTCACGATGTCCGCGTGCGGGACCGGGCTGGGGTGCACGCCGCCCGCCACGAGCCCCGCAATGTGCGCCATGTCGACGACCATGGTGGCGTCGACCTCCCGGCACACGCCGGCGATCGTCTCGAAATCGATGATACGCGGGTAGGCGCTCGCGCCCGCGACGACGACGCGAGGCCGATGTTTGCGCGCGAGGTCGCGCAGCGCGTCGTAGTCGATCCGGCCGTCCTGGCCCACGCCGTACGGCGTCACCTTGTAGAGCTGCCCGCTGAAGTTGACGGGCGAGCCGTGCGTCAGGTGACCACCGTGCGAGAGATCCATGCCGAGCATCGGATCGCCTGGCTCGAGCACGGACATGTACGCGGCCATGTTGGCCTGCGCGCCCGAATGCGGCTGCACGTTGGCATGCTCGGCCGCGAACAGGCGGCGGCACCGCTCGAGGGCCAGGTTCTCTGCGATATCGACCCACTCACAGCCGCCGTAGTAACGGCGCCCGGGGTAGCCCTCGGCGTACTTGTTGGTGAGTACGGAACCGAGTGCTTCGAGCACGGCCGGCGAGGCGAAATTCTCGCTGGCGATGAGTTCGAGGGACTCGTTCTGTCGGCGCCGTTCGCCGACGATGGCGGCGTGCAGGTCCGGGTCCTGGCGCCGCAGCTCGTGGTTTCTCCGCACGGTCAGATCCATGTCCGCTTCAGTTTCGCGACCTGTTCTACGCGTCGTTCGGCCAGACGATCCGCGGCGAGGTACGTGGGGATGCCCTGCTCGCGGGCGAGATCGAAGAGCTGGCGCAGCGTCTCATAGATCTCGCTGGCCTTCTGCGTGGCCCGGCCGCCCGTCCAGCCGTTCAGTTCACCATAGACGTTGATCAGGCCGCCGGCGTTGATGACGTAGTCCGGCGCGTAGAGGATGCCCCGTTCCTCGAGCATGTCGCCGTGGCGCTCCTCGGCCAGCTGGTTGTTGGCCGCGCCGGCGATGATGTCGAACTTCAGCCTGGGCAGGGTCCGATCGTTCACGACGGCGCCCAGGGCGCAGGGTGCGAAGATGTCGCCCTCGACGCCGTAGATTTCTTCCGGACCGACCGGCGTGGCGCCGAACTCCTCGACCACGGCGCTCACCTTGGCCTCGTCGATGTCGGTCACGATCAGCCGCGCGCCTTCGTCCGCCAGGTGCGTGCATAGATGATACCCGACGTGCCCGACGCCCTGCACCGCGATCGTCTTGCCTTCCAGCGAATCGGACCCGTACCGGTCGTGCGCGCACGCCTTGATGCCCCAGTACGTGCCGTACGCGGTGACCGGCGACGGATCGCCGGACCGGCCCGCGACACCGGACACGAACTCCGTCTCCATCTGGACGTAGCTCATGTCCTCGACGCTCGTGCCCACGTCCTCCGCTGTGATGTAGCGGCCCTTCAGCGAATCGACGAAGCGGCCGTGCGCGCGGAAGATCATCTCGCGGACCCGCGTCTTCGGATCGCCAATGATGACCGCCTTGCCGCCGCCCAGGTTGAGTCCGGCGACGGCGGCCTTGTAGGTCATCCCGCGGGACAGGCGCAGCACGTCGACGAGCGCTTCCTGGTCGTTCTTGTAGTTCCAGAAGCGCGTGCCGCCCAGCGCCGGCCCCAGCGTGGTGTTGTGAATCGCAATGATCCCGCGGTACCCCACGGACGCGTCGTAGGAGAAGAGCACCTGCTCGTGTCCGTGGACGCACATCTTCTCGAAGATTTCCATGACGTCTTCCGATCTCCGCGCCGCGTCGCTCATGCCGTCTGACTCAGACATCACGAGCGGTACAGCTCGGCCGCGATCAGGACCCGGAGGTCCTCGTTGGTTCCGGTGAACAACTCGGTGGCTTTCGCATCCCGCATCAGCTTCTCGACGGGATAGTCACGCATGTAGCCGTACCCGCCGAAGATCTGCACGGCCTGTGTGGAGACCCACATGGCGGCCTCGCTCGCGAACAGCTTGGCGATCGCGACGAGTCGCGGCGCAGGATCGGCAGCGGCGGCATGCAGCAGCGCCGCCGCGGCTTCGGATCGGGTCGCCATGTCGGCGAGCTTGAACTGGATGCCCTCGAACTCGCGCAGCTGCTGCTGGAACTGCTCGCGCTGGGCGGCATAGCCCGTGGCGTACTCGAGCGCGGCACGGGCGATCCCGGTCGCCACCGCCGCCATGCCCAGGCGCTGGACCGTGCCGCTGCGTGCCACCACGTGGGCGAGTGTCGGGCCCTCCGCGAGCAGCGCATCGCCGCCCACGTCCACGTCGCTGAAAGTGGCGGTCCCGATCGCCGCCGCGCGCAGGCCCAGCCGGCTCTCGCAGGACACGGCAAGGCCGGGCGCATCGGTGGGCAGCACGAACAGCAGATCCGCCGGTCCGGCATCGCTCCCGGCGCCCTCGGGGCGCAGACGCGCCGGCACGAGCATGCAGCCCGTATCGCCGGCACACAGCGTCCAGCGCAGCCGGCCGTCCAGCCGCCAGCCGTCGCCCGTGCGAACGGCACGGACCGCGCGGTCCTCCGCGAGCGGCAACCACGCGCCGCAGCCGCCGGCGATCGACTCGAGCCAGCGCGCCTGCTGCGCGTCGTCGCCCGCCTCGAGCAGGGCCGCGGCCGTCGTCGCGCGTGCGATCACGGCCAGCGCGACGGCGGGCTCGCCCCACGCCAGCGCTTCGATCGCCGCTGACCAGGCGGGCAGGCCCAGGCCGAGCCCGCCGTGGCGCTCCGGCACGAGCATGCCATGGAAGCCCAGCTCCTTCAGGCTGTCGAGCGTCGTGCCGTCGATCGCGGCCTCGTGGTCCCAGCGCTCGACGTGCGGACGCAGGGAACCGGACGCGAAGTCGCGCGCCAGGTCGCGGATCTCCTGTACCATCGTTTCCATCGTAACCTCTACGCCGGGCGCGGTGCGGCGTCGGCCGCGTAGTCGTAGAAACCGCGTCCCGATTTGCGGCCCAGCCAACCGGCCGCCACGTACTTTCGCAGCAGCGGACTGGGCCGGTACTTGTCGCCTAGATCCCGGTGCAGCACATCCATGATCGCGAGACAGGTGTCCAGTCCGATCAAGTCGGCCAGGGCGAGCGGGCCCATCGGGTGATTCATGCCCAGCTTCATGACCGTGTCCACGGATTCGGCCGTGGCCACGCCCTCCATCACGCAGCAGATCGCCTCGTTGATCATGGGCATGAGCACGCGGTTGGACACGAAGCCGGCGAAATCGTTCACTTCGACCGGCGTCTTGTCGAGCGCGCGCGCCATCGTCATCACGGTCGCGGTCGTCTCGTCCGATGTCTGCAGCCCGCGGATCACCTCGACCAGTTTCATGACCGGGACGGGATTCATGAAGTGCATGCCGATCACGCGCTCGGGCCGCTGCGTGTGACGGGCCAGCGCGGTGATCGAGATGGACGACGTGTTGGTCGCGAGGATCGCATCCGGAACGAGCCGGTCCATGTCGCGCAGTACGTCGGCCTTCAGCGTCGGGTCCTCGGGTACCGCTTCGATCACGAGTCCGGCGGCGTCCGCGGCGGCGCGATCCGTCGTCGTCGCGATGCGGCTCAGCGCCGCGTCCCGCGCGTCCGCCGGGATCACGTTCTTGCGGACCTGCCGGTCCAGGTTGGCCGCGATCGTCTCGCGCGCCCGCTCGAGCGGCGCATCCGCGACGTCGATGAGCGTGACTGCGTGACCGTGCAGCGCGAACGTGTGCGCGATGCCGTTGCCCATTGTGCCCGCGCCGACCACTGCGACGCGCGTTCTTTTCCCGTTCCCCGTCATGCCTCTTCCGTATCGATCAGCGGCCGCAGTGCGCGCAGCGCCGGCGCCTCATCCAGGCCCGGCCAGCGCAGCACCGCGAACAGCGCCAGTGCAAATGCGACGGTGCCGGCCACCCCGCCTTCCGGACCGAACGCCCCGCCGGTCAGCCAGGCCGGCGTGCCGATGGCCGGCTCGTAGAGCGGCGTGTCCAGCATGTCGAGCCCGCTGACCGGCAGATCGAGCAGGCTGGCCATGCCCCAGTTCCAGCCCAGGTGCACGGCCGTAGCGAACCACAGGCTGCGCGTCCGCACGTACGCGGCCGCCAGCAGCAACCCGGCCAGAAAGATGTTCAGCAGCGCGATCGTGTCCGCGCCCGGGTTGCCGCGGTGCGCGACCGCGAACGCCAGGCTCGTCACGACTGCAGCCACAACCGGTCCGGTCGCGCGCGCCAGCGCCTGGAACGCGTAACCGCGGAACAGCGCCTCCTCCGCCGCGGCCGCGAGTGCCAGCACCCCGAAGTGCGCCGCCACGGCAGCCAGCCAGGCGGTCGTCGTGCCCGCCTGCCCCGCGAACCCGATCCGCCCGGTCAGCGCGAGCGCTGCGCTCACGAGGGCGATGCTGCCCACGCCGATCGCGAGGCCGATCGCGATTTCGCGGCCCGTCGCGCCGGTCAGCGCGAAGCCCAGCGCACCCGCGCTGCGCCGGTCCAACCGCGCGATCAGGATCCAGCCCGCGACGTGCGCCGCCGCCAGCGTCGCGGCCGACGACAGCGCGATGAAGCGCAACGAATCCTGGTTTCCCGTCAGCAGCGGCGAGGCCGCGACGAGGAACGCGAGGCACAGCGCCAGGTACAGGAGCACCCTGCCCAGCGCCGGTGCCCACTCGCCGGTCCGCGCGAAGCCCTCGCCGGCGCCCCACATGAAACGACCCTCGAGCCGCTAGAGCTGGCCGAGGGTCCGTGCGCGGTAGCGCAGCGCGATCAGGAGCGCGCCGAGCGACTTGATGACGTCGCCGGCGAGGAACGGGACGACCCCGAGCATGATGGCGCCGCGCACATCACCCGTGAAGAACGCGAGCTGCGTCGCGCCGCCGACGAAGATCGGCACCGTTCCGATCAGGATCGCCAGCCCGAGCCGCACGGCCCGCCCGAGTGTGTTCGGGCCCGGCCGTCCGGCCAGCGCGCCCGTGATCGCGGCCGCGACCGGGAACGCGAGCAGGTAACCGCCCGTCGGTCCGAACAGGTGCGGCAGTCCGGCGCCTCCGCCGGCGAAGACCGGCGCGCCCGCGGCGCCTGCGGCCAGATACAACGCCTGCGAGGCCGCGCCCAGCCACGGGCCCAGCAACACGCCGGCCAGCGATACGATCATCGTCTGCAGCGTGAACGGCACCGGGCTGCCGGGCAGCGGGATCTCGATCGCCGCGCCGATCGCGGTCAGGACGGCGAACGCGACGACGGCCAGCACCCGGCGCGTCGTGCGGTGCGTCGCGACTTCTGCGGTCTGCTCGTGCGTCAGGACATTGCGCATGCTCGGTTCCTCTCCGTTTCGTCAGACGCGCTCGACGGACAGTGCGACAGCATCGCCACCGCCCAGGCACAGCGTCGCGAGGCCCTTCCCCGCATCGCGCTGCCGCATCGCGTGCAGCAGCGTGACCAGGATGCGGCTGCCCGACGCGCCGATCGGGTGACCCAGCGCCACGGCGCCGCCGTTCACGTTCACCCGATCCCAGTCCATGCCCAGCTCGCGGCCGTCCGCCAGCGCCTGCACCGCGAAGGCCTCATTGACCTCGATCAGCTCGTAATCGCCGATCGACGTCCCTTCCTTCTCCATGAGGCGGCGCACGGCGCGGACGGGCGCGAAGAACAGCTCGCGCGGCGCCACGGCGCCGTTCGCGTACGCGCTGATGCGCGCGATGATGGGCAGCCCGTGCGCCTGCGCGTACGCCTCACTGGTCACAACCAGCGCGGCCGCGCCGTCGTTCAGTCCCGGCGCGTTGCCGGCCGTGACGACCGGGTCGGTCACTTCGTCCGGAGCGTCGCCGACGAACGCCGGCTTCAGCTTGCCGAGCACGTCGAGCGACGTGTCGCGCCGTGGCGCCTCGTCCGTGTCGATCTCGACCGTGCCCTTGCGGCCCGCAATCGCGACGGGCGCGATCTCATCGCGGAAGCAGCCGCCGTCGATCGCGCGGATCGCGCGCTCGTGCGACTCGAGTGCGAAGCGATCCGCGTCCTCGCGCGAGATGCCGGCCTTCCACGCCGTGTACTCCGCGTGGCCACCCATGTGGCAGCTGTCGAACGCGCACCACAGCCCATCGTGGATCAGCCCGTCGACCAGCTGCTGGTTGCCGAACTTGACGCCCTGCCGGTAGCCCATCAGGTAGTAGGGCGCGTTGGACATCGATTCCATGCCGCCGGCGATCATGACGCGCGCGTCGCCGGCCCGGATCGCCTGCGCGGCGAGCATCACGGCCTGCAGCCCCGAGCCACACACGCGGCTCACGGTCATCGCGCCCACCGTGTCGGGCACGCCGCCGCCGAGCGCCGCCTGGCGCGCGGGCGCCTGGCCCAGGCCGGCCGCCACGACGTTGCCGAGGATCACGTCATCGATGTCGGCGCGCTCGATGCCCGAACGCTCGAGCGCCGCCTCGATCGCCACCGCGCCCAGGTGCGGTGCGCTCACCGGCGCGAGGCTGCCCATGAAGCGGCCGATCGGCGTGCGCGCCGCGCCCACCAGTACGGCCGTTCGATTTGCGTCGTGGCTCGTCGTCATGTTCCGGACTACACTCCCTGGCGTCTCTCATTGCGGACAGCCCTGCGGCCCGTTGCGGCCCTCCCCTCCACGGCCGCGGTAAGATACCCGCGCCGGGGGGCATGGGCCAGTGCAGCAGGGTCCGCCTTCAGCCGCGCAGAACCGGCCGATCCGCCGCCGGATCGAGGACGCCCCACGCCAGTACCGGGTCGTGCTCGAAGATCAGGAGCCAGCCCTCGCGCTGCGCACGTGCCAGCAGCGCCCGCTTGGTCTCCAGCGTGACGAGCGGCTCCACGTCGTAACCCATGATCCACGGCAGCGGCAGGTGCGCACTCGTCGGGACCAGGTCTGCCAGATAGCATGCCGTCTCCCCGCCCGACGTGAGGAGCACGGACTGGTGGTGCGGCGTGTGCCCCGGCGTCGGCTCGACGACGACGCCGGGCACGATCTGCGCCCGCCCCTCGACCAGATCGAATTGCCCCGCCGCCATCACCGGATCGAAGTTGTTCGGCAGATAGGATGCACGAATGCGTTCATTCTCGAGGTGCGCCCACTCCCACTCCCCCCTCTGAACCACATACCTCGCCCTCGAAAACGCCACCTGCAACTCTCCCTCTCCCTCTCCCTTCTGTACCACGTTTCCGCCCGCATGATCGAAATGCAGATGCGTATCGATCACGATCTGGATGTCGTCCGGCGAGAAGCCCGCCGCCGCGATGGCCTCTTCGAGCCGCGTCGGAAACACCCGCCCGTCCGCACCGACCGCAACGTGCGGCGCATTGTCGATCCCATAGATGTCGTGGAACCTGGACGACTCCTTGTTGCCCGCGCCATTGTCGATGAGCACGAGCGCATCGGGCGTCTCCACGAGCAGCGGCCGCATGGCCAGCGGGATGCGGTTCCGCTCGTCCGCCGGAATGCGCCGCTCCCACAACGGCTTCGGCACCACGCCGAACATCGCGCCCCCATCCAGCCGCTGCACCCCCGCATCCAGCGCATGCAGCCGGAAGTCACCGAGCACCCGCGTCTCGACCAGCCGCCGCTCCCCGCTCTCCGTGCCCCCGTGTTCCGTCATCCGTTGTCCGTGAATCCGTTGTCCGTGAATCCGTTGTCCGTGAATCCGTTGTCCTGAATCCGTTGTCCGTGAATCCGTTGTCCTGAATCCGTTGTCCGTGAATCCGTTCCCCCATCCCCATCATAGCCCCCATCCCCCTGCCCGCCGTCTGAGCTATGGCTCCTGCACTGGCTCCGGCGATGCCCGCCGTTTCCGCCGCGGCGCCCGCCGTGCCAGCAGCCGTTCCAGCTCGGTCCAGCGCACGATCTCCATCTCATCGAGCCGATCGAGCAGTGCGCGGAAGATTTCGGCCGTCGCGCGCGCATCGCCGAACGCGCGGTGCCGGGCCACGTTGTCGACGCCGAAGTACCAGGACAGCGCGTCGAGAGACCGGCGTGAGACTTCGGGGACCGTCTTGCGTGCCAGGCGCACGGTGCACAGGACGCGGCCGCGCAGCGGCGTGCCCGTCGCCCACTCCAGCTCGGTGCTCAGGAAGCGCCAGTCGAAGGACGCATTGTGCGCGACGAACACCGCACCGTCCAGGATGCGCTGCACGTTGCCGGCGATGTCGCGGAACAGTGGCGCCCGCTCGGCCATCGAGTGGGTAATGCGCGTGAGCCGCGTGATGAACGGCGGGATGGGCCGCTGCGGGTTGACCAGTGTCGTGTACTCGTCGACGAATGAGCCATCGCCGCGCAGCCGCACGGCCGCGACTTCCGTGACGCGGTGTCCGCCCGCCACGAAGCCGCCGGTCGTCTCGACATCGACGACGACGTACTCGAGCGCGCGGACCTCTGCGTCGGCACCGCCCGCCGCGCCCCGCTCGGCCCAGCCTTCGCCGTAGCGACGCAGCCCGCGATCGGCGAGCTGCAGGGTGCGGGCGAAGCGGGTGTAGCGGGCCTGTTCCCAGCCGAGCGGGTAGGCGGGCGGGCCGTCGCGCGGCGGGAGCGTGACGCGGATGCCGTGCGTGCCGCGCGCGGCGGTGTCGATGATCAGGCCGTCGGGCACGGCCTTCGCTGCGTCGCTCGTCTTCTTCGTGCGGCGGCCGCTGCCCCGCCGCCGGTCGTTCACTCCACGTCGTCGCGCCGCACCGGCATCGTCATGCATCGTGCCCCTCCTCCCCCGCGCACCAGCTCCGACCCCTCGAACACGATTACGGCCCTCTCATCATCGCGAATCGCTTCCGATCCGGCAAGGAACGCGTCGCTGTCGACGATCCGGTAGCCCGCGTCGCGCTGCATCGCCTCGTACGTCCGCTCGTTGCGCGAGTAGCCCAGCACGAGCCCCGGCCGGACCGCCACGAAGTTGCAACCACTCGACCACTGCTCGCGCTCCTGAAAGAGCCGGTCCGGCCCGCCGCAGCTGATCGGCGCGAGTGGCAGGTCCAGTTCGCGCAACGCGGCGAACAGGTCCGGCATCTCCCGCATGCCGTCCCGGCCCGCACGGTAGTGCAGCACCGGATTGCGGGTCGGTCCGGTGAACATGGGCGGGAACACTACGCAGTGCTCGCGGTCGACCATCGTGAAGATCATGTCGAGATGGATGAAGGCGCGGTCCGTGGGAATCACGACGACCAGGATGTCGCGCACGCCCTCACGGACCAGGCAGTCGGCCATGGCGTCGAACGCGGCCGGACTCGACCGCTCGGACAGCCCCATCAGCACCAGGTCCGGGCGCAGCACGTGCAGGTCTCCGCCCTCGATGGTGTAGCCCGGCCGGCGCTCCTCGCTCCCGTCGTAGATGATGCCGCCGTTCTCGAGGAGCGGGTGGTACCGGAACAGCGTCTTCATCAGCACTTCTTCCGACCAGCGTGCCGTGAACCGCATCGATCCGATCACGACGCCGCCGTTCACGACCATGCCCGCATCGCGCGTGAAGAAGAGATTCGGCAGTGGTGGCAGGTCCCAGCTCGACAGGTTGAGCGTGCGCTGCAGCGGGCCCTCCGCCACGGTGCGGCCTTCGATGAACTGCGCGACGAGCGTCTCTGCAGGAACGTGCTGCAGGTCGCGCGCGAGCGGCTCCGACTGCGCGACCTCCGTGACGTGCTCGATCAGGAACCGCCTGGCTTCCGGCTGCGCGGCCACTTCCTCAAGCAGGTCAGCGACTTCGAGCACTTCACAGAAACGGGACAGGATGGCGCGGAACGCGTCGTGCTCCTGTCGAGCACGCGCCAGATCGATGATGTCGTCGTAGAGGAAGTCCTCGCGCGTGGCGGGCGTGACCGCCAGCAGCTCCGGCCCCGGCCCGTGACACAGCACGGTGCGCAGCCGGCCGATCTCCGATGTGACCGAAACGCGCTTCCCCACCGTGGCCTCCCCTCTCACCGTCGGCGCGTTGCGCACAGGCGCTGCGGCCGCCGCCCGTCGACGCCGACCAGCGCCGCCGTCAGGTCTTCGATGGCGCCCGGCGTGTCCTGCGGTTCGTATTCACCAGTGCGAACGACAGCGCCTCCAGCTCGACCGCCATGTTCACGTTCTTCAACGCCACACCCGCCGGCACGTGCAACTTCACAGGCGCAAAGTTCAGAATCGCTTTCACCCCCGCCGCCACCACCCGGTCCACCACCCGTTGCGCCGCCTCGCCCGGCGTCGCGATGATCACGATGTCGATCGCCGACTCGACCAGCGCCCGATCCATCGCCGCGTCCGATTGAACCGTCACGCCCAGCAACTGCTGCCCGACCTTCGCCGGATCCGCGTCGAACGCCGCCTCGATGTGGAACCCCTGACGCCGGAAATCCTGGTAGCCCAGCAGCGCCATGCCGATCCGCCCCGCAC
>JBFFZF010000067.1:0-21027 GCA_041568755.1 Longimicrobiales bacterium
CCCTCCCGCGCATCGCCGGCGCGACCATCGCTGCGGGCCCGCTCAGCGCCGCGATCGTCGCCGGCGCGCTGACTGCGCTCGTCTTCGCGTTCCTGCCGGCGCGTCGGGCCGCACACGCTCAGCCGGCGGACGCGCTGCGTTCATCGCGCGGTGGCGGTGGCCGTACCGAGGAACGGCTGCGAGCGGGTCTCGTCGTGGCCGAGATCGCGCTCGCCGTCGTTCTCGTCACGGGCGCGGTCGCACTGGTGCAGGCGCTGACGCGCCTCACCACGATCGATGTCGGTGTCGACCTCGAGCCCGTCGTCGTGGTCCGCGTCGAGCCGCCCCGGCCGCGCTACGCATCGGCTGCGGCAGCCGCTGCGCTGTACGCGGACCTCGAGGCCGCGGTACGCGCCGTGCCTGGCGTCAGTCGTGCCGCGCAGATCAACCATCTGCCACTTTCGGGCACGTCGATGCCGACGCCTGTCGTCAGCGGTCGGCCGACCGGTGATGGCGAGCGGCCGCAGGCCTTCTTCCGCACGATGTCCGCCGCCTACGTCGAGACCGTTGGCGTCGCAGTCACGCGCGGGCGCACGTTCACGGAAGGCGAGGTCGCCGGGGCGGCGGCGGTCGCGGTGGTGAACGAAGCGCTCGCCCGCCAGGAATGGCCGGGCGAGGATCCGATCGGCCGGACCCTGCGCATCACGAAGGTCGCACAAACGCGGCCTGACTTCGGTGAGGAGGTCGTGGTTCGTGTGGTCGGTGTCATCGCGGACACGCGCACGTTCGGACCGGCGCAGCCCGCCCCGCCGGCGGTCTACGTGCCCGTGACGCTCACCACCTGGCCGAGCATCTTCATCGTGGCGCGCGGAGAGCAGGACGCGGCGGCTCTGATCCAGCCGATCCGGCGCGCGCTGCTGGCCGTGGACGAGACATTGCCGATCGCCGGACCCGGCTTCGCCAACCAGGTGCGCGGTTACGCGGACTATGCGGACAACTGGATCCGGGCCGAGCGGGCCGCGGCCACGCTGTGGACGGCGTTCGCACTCGCCGCCTTCCTGCTCGCGATGGTCGGTCTCTTCGGTGTGATCGCGTACGTCGTAGCGCAGCGCGAGCGTGAGATCGGCGTGCGCCTGGCGATCGGCGCTGCGCCGCGCGGGATCGTGCGCCTCATCGTGCTGCAGTCGGCGCGTCTCGCCGTACTGGGCATTGCCGCGGGCGTTGCGGCGGCCCTCGTCCTCGGCACGTCCGCGCGCGCGCTCGGTGAGGTCGTCCCGCGCCCCGAACCGCTGGCCATCGCACTGGCCGGAGCCGTCTTTCTCGTCGGCGCGGTGCTTGCCGCCGGCCTGCCTGCCGCGCGCGCAGCGCGCGTCGAGCCGATCGCGGCATTGCGCACCGACTGAACCGGCTGCCGGGCTTCCCCTCGCGACGAAGGGTTGCCCGGTACGCGGTCAATGACTCGACTCTGCCCGACTCGTGTCGGCCGGTGTGATGTCGAAGATGCCCGGGTCGCCGCCCGTCACCCGACGGTAGCGCACGAACAGCCGGGCCAGATCGAGCGCGGCGTTCGCGTCGGCCCGGCTCAGCGAGGTGATCGTCGCGTCGCGCGACTCCAGGATCTGGGCCAGTCCGCGTCGCGTCTCCTCGGACACGTCCGCGTCGCGCGCCTGGGCCATCGTGAAGAACTCGCTCGCGAACTGCCGGCTGCGTTCGTAGCTGCCCAGCTGTGCGGCGATCGTGGCGGCCGCCAGCAAGCCCTCGGTCCTCTGTATGGCCAGTTCGCTCTCGCGCTCCGCGAGCATGCGTTGCGCCTCGCGCGTTTCCGCGCGTGCGGCCTGCGCCTTGGTGAACTGCCAGCCGGCCCCGCCGCCGAAGGCGAGGACCAGCAGCGTCAGCCACACGAGGAGCTTCCTGCCACGTGGCCTGGGATCGCTCATCGGGGATCTCCTCCGTTCGCGAGCGCGCGGATGATCCGGTCCATGCCTCTGCGCACGGCAGCGGCCGACCGGCCCGACGCGTTCGTCATGATGCTGAATGTCATTTCCTGACCATCGTTCCCTACGAGATACCCGCTCAGAGAGTTCACGTGCGTGACCGTGCCGGTCTTGGCGCGCAGCCGGTCGCCCAGCTCGGGCAGTCGCCCTTCCAGGGTACTGCCCGCCATGCCCGCCGCGGGCAGCGCCTCGCGGAATGCTTCGCCCCACGGTTGGCCGCGCGCGTGCTCGAGCAGTCTCACGATCGTTTCCGGGGTGAGCAGATTCTGGACGGACAGGCCGGAGGCGTCGCGCAGCACGAAAGACAGCGAGTCGATGCCGGCCCGGTCGATCAGGTAGCGGCGCACCACGTCGATCCCGTCGGGCCAGGTGCCCGCGCCGCGCCGTTCGGCGCCCAGCGTCCGCACCAGCTGCTCCGCGATCCAGTTCTGGCTGGGCCGCAGCAATGCGGCCACGATGTCCGTGACCGGCGGTGAGCGGACGCGCCCGACCTCACGGAGCGGTGTCGCTCGCGCCGTCGCCAGAGCGGCGGCCTCGGCCGAATCCCGCACGATCCGCACGCCGCCGCCCACCGGGATCCCGCCCGCCTCCAGGCGGGCGCGCAGCGCGCGCGCCGCACTCGCCGCCGGCTCGGTGACGGCCAGCCGCAGTGTGTCCCGCGTCCCGGGCAGCACGGTCCCCGTGATTCGGACGGTATCGCGCCGCCCGAGCACATCGATGGACCGCTGCGCGCGCGACACCGCCGCGCCGGTGCGCAGCGCTGCAGTGACCGGCTGCCAGTCGACCGGGTCCGCGGGCACGACGCGCGCAGGCGAACCGGGCGCCTCGCCCGGCTCGAGCACGACACGGAACGTGGCCTCCGCGATGGCCAGCGCGTCGACGGGCGGCGCGAACGCGAACGGCAGGTCACCGACCTCCCATGTGCCGTGTACGCGCGCATCGTCGAAACGCGTCGCATCGATCACGATGTCCCCGGCGATGCGCCGGATCCCCGCTGCGGCAACAGCGTGGACGATGGTGTCCAGCGCCGCGACGTCGTCCGGGAAGAAACGGGCGGACCACGTCGGATCGCCGCGCGCCGAAAGGATGAGCGCGCTCGCGACGCTGTCGCCCGGCGCCGCCTCGACGAGCACCGGCGTCTCGTACTGCCACGCCGGGCCGAGCTCGGCCAGCGCGACGGCGGCAACGAGGAGCTTCTGGCTGGACGCGGGCACGAAGTGACGGTCCGCATTGCGTGCTGCCACCGTGCGTCCGGTCGAACGTTCGATCACGGCGATGCCCCAGTGGGTCCGGTCGAGGGGCGAGGTGGACAGCACGGAGTCCATGACAGCCAGCGGGCTGGCCGCCGGGGCGCCCGCGGGAGCGGGACCGGCCGGCGCAGCACCACGCGCGCACGCCGAGCCCGCAAACACGACCGCCGCGGCGGCCGTCAGGCCGGCCGCGGCGGCGGTTCCGGTCGTGCGTCGCATGCTCAGAAGTTGAGCCAGTAGTTCATCTTCACGAGGAAGACGTTGTCCGGGCGTCCCTCGAAGATGCCGCGCGTGTCACGGCCGAAGTCGAACTCGCCCGTTGCGAGCGAACCGGACCGCTGTTGCTGCCACACGAGGAACAGGGTCGAGCCCGGCCGCCATTCCCAGCGCATCACGGCGTTGCCGCGCAGCGACGTGCGCGTGAAGTCCCGGTTGGAGATCGTCCCGGTGTACGGGGCGAACGCGTAGATGCGCGGCGCGCGCAGCTGCTTGGCATCGCCGAAATCGCCGGTCGAGACGAACGGCTGGGCCCACACTTCGAGGGAGAGATCGGGCGTGAAGTTCATGTTGACGCGCGTCTCCATCGACAGCGTCGTCTGGTCGATCGGCGCGAACACGTAGCGCCGGCCAAACGTCTCCGCAGCGGTCGCATCTGCGATCGAGAACAGGTATTGCGCGTCCGAGTGGCTCCTGTTCAGGCGCGGGCCCAGCGTGAGCGACCAGTTCTCGGCCGGCCGCATGGTCATGCGCACCGACCCGTTGCCGTTCCAGCTGCCCGACTCGCCCCAGCTGTAGCGGCTCTCGAGGTTGAACGAGAACTGCTTGCGGGAATCGGTGTTGAGCCGCAGATCGACGCTGTTCCCGGCCGGATCGAGCGCCAGCGGGCCGCCGCGCGTCAGTCGGTCGTCGTAGCCCTCGAACTGGCGCGTAATGCTGAGGTTGCCGCCCCAGTAGTTCGCCAGCTGACCGCCCGCGCTGAGCGTCGTGCGTGCAGCCAGCCGCTCCCAGCCGTGATTCCAGTCGCTCGAGTTGCGCAGGTTGATCCGGTAGTTGCGGAACGTCCGGCCGACGCGGTTCTCGACGTACATGATGTTGAGGTCGGCGCCCACGCGGTCCGCTGCGGTCTGGAACCCGGCATCGTTGATCTCGAAGCCCGGGCTCACCGCCGAGATGTTCGCCTCGCCCCGCCAGTGCAGCCCTGCGACCTTGCGCAGCTCGATCCGCCCGGCATACCCGTCCATCGAAGTCATTGCGGAGTCGATGCTGACGTAATCCGCGTCGGGCCGCTGGTAGTACCTTGCGGAGGAGAGCTGCGCGCGCAGCAGCGCGTCCGTCGAGCCGTGGATCCGGCTGTAGGCCATGTACCCGCCCACCTCCCACGACCGGTCCAGGAACTGGTGTGAGAAGTCTACGCCGCCCGCGTACGCTGACGAGCGGATCAGCTTCGCGAGCCCTGCATCATCGAGACTGCGGTTGACCGCCGTCGCGATCGCGCCGAACGTCGATTGTCCCTGCCGCAGGTTCTTCTCGGCCCGGGCAACGACGTAGTTGGTCATCGGCTCGACGACCGTCTCGCCACGCTGCGCATTGGCATCGACGGTCGTGGCCCGCTCTTCTGCCGTGAGCGCCTCGACCAGGCCGATATTCCAGCCGTTGGCCGTCTGGCCCGTCAGCTTGCCGGCGGCGAGGATCGTGCTGTTGTCCGGTCGGTTCGAGAACGCGGTGCCGCTGGGCAGCGAGCCCTGGGGCGCCCGTCCGATGCGCCGCGAGTAGAACAGGCGCAGCTCGTTGAAGCGGAAGATGTCGGCACCCTCGATGAAGAACGGCCGCTTCTCATCGAACGATGTCTCGAACGCGGTCAGGTTGACGACCGCCGGGTCAGCCTCGACCTGTCCGAAGTCCGGATTGACCGTCGCGTCCAGCGTCATGCTCGACGTGACGCGGTACTTCATGTCCGCGCCCGCGCCGCCGAAGTAGTCCGAGCCGTCACGGAACGGGTTCCCGGGGCTGACCGAGACGTATTCCGCCCGCGCGACCGTGTACGGCAGCAGCTCCATCTTGCGACCGGGCTCGATCCCTTCGAGGCCTTCCAGGTGGCCGTAGCGGGCCACGCCACCGCGCTGGCTCTTCGGTGTGAACGCGAAGACCGTCGTCTCTTCCTTGCTGATGGCGCGACGCGAGAACTGGATCCCCCACGTCTGCTGCGTCGCGTTGCTGAAACGGAGCTGGCTGAACGGAATGCGCATCTCGACGGTCCAGCCCTCCGCGTCGACCGAGGTGGCCACGTTCCACACCGCATCCCACGACGCGTTGCCGCGCCCGAACCCGCCGGGTCCACCGCCGCCGCCCGTCACCTCATCCCGCTTCACGCCGGCCGGGTTCACGCTGAACTGGTACGCCCGCTGGTGGTCGTGGTAGCTGTCCAGCATCACGTAGAACCAGTCGGAATCCATCAGGAACGAGTCGCGCCGACCCAGCCGTTTGCGCACTTCGCCTGTCGACTCCCACAGACGGGCGCCGATGTAGATGGCGGCGTCGTCATACAGGATGTAGACCTCGGTCCGCTCCGTGGCCGGTGCACCATCGACCGGATCGGTCTGGTAGAACTCCGTCACCGGGACCGTCATTTCCCAGGCGGCGTCGTCCAGCCGGCCGTCCAGGTCGATCGCGGCCTCCAGGCGCGTGGCCCGTGCTACGGGTGCAGCGGCGTGCGCGTCCGCCCTCGTGCCGGCGGTGGCGCGGGTGTCGGACCCGTCCTGTCCCGCGAGCGGGTCGGCCGGCAGGGTCAAGCAGTACAACGCCCCGGCGGCGAGGGCCCTGGCGCACGTGCGCGCGAAGGCCGCCGGATTCCGGGCAGATCGGTTCTTTCTATGGGAAATCGTCACGCTGACGTGCTGTCCTCGAGTCGAGACCGCAGAACACTGCTGACGGCTCTGGTACCATTCCGGGGGCCTGACAGTGCCCCGCTCAATTGGATACAGACGCTTTCCGGGCCCTGATCGTTGGCGAGTCGGACGACTGCGGCGCGGTCGGGGGCCTCGGCCGCGCTCCCAGTGTCGGTCACCCCGCCCGGAATGTGTTCTTCTGCTCCGCGCCTGATCCGCCACCCCCGCGCCCGGCCAGCGGGCGCCGCCGGTTTGTGCGGTCCGCGCGGCCTCGCCACACTGTATGGACGGTCGCCATGCCGGATTCCCCACCCCGACGGCCTGCGCCGCATTGCGCGCGCTCCCGGGTGTCGGATCGGGCACGGACGGCCGCCATTCATGACACGGGAGTCGACGATGGCCACGAGATTCCGGAGGGCGGCGTACTTCTACACGACCGTCCAGGACCGGCCCGGTGAGGCGTACAGGCTGCTGTCGCGGCTGGCGGCTCTGGGGTTCAACCTGCAGGCGTTCACCGCTGTGCCGACGGGACCCGGTCACACGCAGCTCACGCTGTTCCCGGACGATGCGCAGCGGCTGGTTGCCGAGGCGACGCGCGCGGGCATCGCGCTGGACGGCCCGCACCACGCTCTGCTGGTCCAGGGCGATGACGAACTGGGCGCGCTGGCCGCCGTGCACGAGAAGCTCTACGCCGCCCAGGTCAACGTCTTCGCCTCGAGCGGCGTCAGCGACGGCAAGGGCAGCTACGGCTACGTGATCTACGTGCGCCCGGACGAGTACGAAGCGGCGGCCCGCGCGCTGGGTGTGTAGACCCGCCCGCGGGCTCGACGCTCAGCGGAGCCAGCTCTCCAGCGCGGTCGCGACGTCGGTCCTGGCGTCCCGGTACTTGACGATGATGGGCGTCTGCAGGGAGAGCCCCTGCGCCGCGCCCCATGCGGAGCGCACGGCCCGCGCACCCGGCACGACGACAGCGCCGGACGGGATTTCGAGCGGTTTCTCGCCGACGGCGCGGTAGACCTCTTCGCGGACCAGGTCGTGGACCGGCGTCCCGCGGGTCAGCACGACGCCGGCGCCGAGCACCGCCTTCTCCCGCACGATCGTGCCCTCGTACACGCCGCAGTTGCCGCCCACGATCACGTCATCCTCGATCACGACGGGCGAAGCGTTGATCGGCTCGAGCACGCCGCCGACCTGGGCCGCGGCGCTCAGGTGGACGCGCTCACCGATCTGCGCGCACGAGCCGACCAGTGCGTGCGAGTCGATCATCGTGCCGGCGCCGACCCACGCGCCCACGTTGATGAACATGGGCGGCATGCAGACGACGCCCGGGGCGATGAACGTGCCGCGCCGGATCGAGGATCCGCCCGGCACGGTGCGCACACCATCGCCTTCACCGAGCACGCGCAGCGGGATGGTGTGCTTGTCGAGGTAGGCGAAGCGATCGGGCCCGGGCGGGCCGTGCTCCACAATGCGGCCGGCCCTGAACGCCACGAGGATGCCCTGCTTCACCCACGGCACCGCTCGCCAGGCGCCATCCTCACCGCGCTCGGCCGCGCGCGCATCGCCGGACTCGAGCAGGGCGAGCAGCATCCCCACGATCTGCTCCGCGTCACCACCCAGCCTGGTGCCCGGCGGCGTCTCGTACAGCTCCTGGATGCGGGCCGCCAGGGCCGACCGCGTCGAGTGCGTCACGGCGTGTGCGCTCCGGCCGCTTCCAGCGCGGCCCGCACGGTCTCCACGTGCTTCGCGTCCAGCGGCACGAGCGGCAGGCGCAGCACGTTCTCGATGCGGCCCAGCATGGCCAGCGCCGCCTTCACGGGGATCGGGTTGGATTCGACGAACGCGGCCGCCATCCACGGGCTGAGCAGCTCGTGCAGCGCCCGGGCGGTCTCCCAGTCACCGCGCGCGCTCGCCTCGATCAGCTCGACCACCGGCTGGGGCGTCGCGTTGCTGACCACGGAGATCACGCCATCCCCACCCAGCAGCATGACGGGCAGCGCCAGCGCATCGTCACCCGAGAGCACGACGAAGTCGGCCGGCCGTTCCCGCAGGATTTGCGAGATCTGGCTCAGGTTCCCGGAGGCTTCCTTGATGCCGATGATGGTGGGGACCTCGGCCAGCGCGAGCGCCGTGGCCGGCTCGATGTTGCCGGCCGTCCGGCCCGGCACGTTGTAGACGATGATCGGCAGGTCGACGGACTCCGCGATCTTCTTGAAGTGCGCGATGAGGCCGCGCTGCGGGGGCTTGTTGTACATCGGCGACACGTGCATCAGGTGCGTCGCCCCTGCCTCCTTCAGCTCGCGTGACGTGGCGATGGCACGCGCCGTGTCGTTCGAGCCCGCCCCGGCGACGACGGGCACGCGCCCGGCCGCGACTTCGGCCGTAATCGCGACGACACGTCGCTGCTCCTGCGCCGACATCGTCACAGCCTCGCCCGTCGAGCCGCACGGCACGAGGAAATGCACGCCCTCCGTGATCTGCCACTCTACGAGCGCGCGCAGTGCGGCCTCGTCGATCGCACCATCCGGCTGGAACGGCGTGACCAGCGCAGTGCCACAACCGAAAAGCGGACGTCGAGTCATGTCGATCCCTCCTCTGCCAGACCCAGCACATCGCGCATGGTGAACACGCCTCGCCGGCCGACCAGCCACCCCGCCGCGCGCAGCGCCCCGTCCGCGAACACTCGACGATCCCTCGCCGTGTGGATCAGCCGGACCTGCTCGAACGCGGCATCCAGGACGATGTCGTGCGTGCCCGGCACGTGCCCGGTCCGGACGCTGGTCACGGCCGGCGCTCGACCCGCGCCTGCACGGAACGCCTCGGCCAGGGCCTGCGCCGTGCCGGACGGCGCGTCCTTCTTCGCCACGTGGTGCGTCTCGATGAGGTGCGCGTCGAACGAGGCGTCCCGGCCGTACAGCGCACCCGCGCGGCGCACGAGTTCAGCGAACAGCACCACGCCGGCCGAGAAGTTGGGCGCCCAGACCAGTCCTCCGCCGCGCTCCTCGACCTCGCGGCGCACTCCGGGCAGCGCGTCGTACCAACCCGTCGTACCCGTCACGCACGGCACACCGGCCCGCACACACGCCAGCACGTTGGCCGCTGCGGCCGCCGGCGCCGTGAACTCGATCGCGACCTGCGCTCCTGCCAGTCTGCTCGCCGTGATGGCCGCGCCGCCCGCATTGTCCTGCGAGCCGATGATCGTGACGATCTCCGCACCCCGCTCCAGGGCGAGCCCGCGCAGCGCCCGCCCCATGCGCCCCGTCCCGATCAATGCAATGCGCAGTGCACTCACCTGCCCACCTCTTTCTTCACACCTTCACGAGATCTCAGCTGTGCTCCGTTGCTCCGGCAGCCCTGATCCGCTCACCCATCCACATCCGTTCTTCGTTCCCCCGCCCCATCCGTTCCTCCGCGCCCTCCGCGCCCTCCGCGGTGAACACTCATCCGTTCTCCGTGCCCTCCCCGCGAAAGAAGGACGCGTGCAGCGCCTGCATGACCGGCGCCACGCGATCGCCATCCACGAGCAGCGTCAGGTTGATGCCGCTCGCGCTGAGCGACAGCATGTGGATGCGCGCGTCGCCCAGCGCGGCCAGCGCCCGCGACATCGTTTCGCTGTGTTCGGTCAGCCCCGCGCCCACGACGGCCACGATGCCCCGGTTCCGTTCGACGCTCACGTCGCCGAGGTGCGACAGGTCGACCGTCAGCGTATCGAGGTGCGATGGGTCGTCGACCGTAACGCTGACACTGATCTCGGACGTCGCCACGACGTCGACGGACGTGCGATGCTTCTCGAAGACTTCGAAGATCGTCCGCAGGAAACCGTGCTGCAGCAGCATGCGCGGCGACCGCACGCGAATCACGGTCACGCCGGTCTTGCCCGCGATCGCGCGGACCGGACGGACCGGGGCGTCGTAGGCGATGAGCGTGCCCGTGCCAGCGGGCTTCTGCGAGTTCAGCACGTAGACCGGGATGCCCAGCCGCACGGCCGGCGCGATGGTGTTGGGGTGCAGCACCTTGGCGCCGAAAGAAGCGAGTTCGCTGGCCTCATCGAAGCGGATCCGATCGATCAGGCGGGCTTCGGGCACGACGCGCGGGTCCGCCGTCAGCATGCCATCGACGTCGGTCCAGATCTCGATCGCCTCCGCGCCCATCGCCGCGCCGATGAGCGCCGCGCTCAGGTCGGAACCGCCCCGCCCCAGCGTCGTGATGATGCCCTGGTCGGTCCCGCCGATGAACCCGCCCATGACCGGTACATGCCCCCGGTCCAGCAGCGGCCGGATCGTGTGCCGGGCCGCCTCAGCGATCCGGTCCGTGCGCGGCTCCGCGCGGCCGAACCGCTCGTCGGTGATCACGACGCGCACCGCATCCACGTGCTCGGCCGGCAGGCCCTTCGCCTGCATGGCCGCCACGATGAGCATGGACGAGACCATCTCGCCGCGCGCGGCCACGGCGTCCGCACTGCGCGGGGTCGCGTGCCCGAGCACGGACAACGCTTCCGCCAGGCTGGCCAGCTCGTCGAACGCCACGCTCAGCGCGTGCCCGACATCGGCGGCGCCATCCCAGCCGGCCAGCAGTGTCTCCGCAGTGTTCAGGTGGCGGTCGCGCAGGTTCTCGACACCGCGAACCGCACCGATCAGCTGACCCGTCGACGCCTGTTCGACGATCGTGAGCAGCGCGTTCGTCACGCCCGCCATGGCGGAAACGACGACGACCGGCTTGCGGTCCACGCGGTTGCCGACGATGTCGACGGCGCGCTGGATCGCGGCCGCGTCACCGACCGACGTGCCGCCGAACTTGACGACGATCATCGCGAATCGAGCCCACCGCGTGACACGAACAGCTCCGCGTTGAGCAGCGAGCAGCCCGCCGCACCGCGGACCGTGTTGTGGCCCAGTGCGACCAGACGGATGTCGAGGATGGGATCCGGCCGGACCCGACCCACGACGACGCTCATGCCCGCGCCCGTCCAGACGTCGCGACGGGCCTGCGGCCGGTCCGGCGCATCGACCACGACGAGCGGCGCATCCGGCGCACTCGGCAGACCGCGCACGCACGGATCACCTCGCCACGCGCGCAGCACGTCCTCCGCCTGCCCGGCGCTGGCTCTGCTGCGCAGCCCGACGGCCGCGCACACCGTGTGACCGTGCTCGACCGGCACGCGGTTGGCCTGCGCGCTCACGACGAAGTCCGCCGGCACGATCGCCGCGCCGGACGCGGACACCGTGCCCAGCATCTTGGGCAGCTCCTGCTCGATCTTGGGCTCTTCATCGCCGATGTACGGGATCACGTTGCCCAGGATGTCGAGCGACGCGACGCCGGGGTACCCGGCGCCCGATACGGCCTGCATCGTCATCACGAACAGCCGCTCGATGCCGAACGCCTCGTGCAGCGGTGCGAGCGCGAGCGCCGCGGCCGTCGCCGCGCAGTTCGCGTTGGTCACGATGCCACCCTGCCACGCCCGCGCCCGCTGCTGCGCCGCGAGCACGTCCAGGTGCGTGGCGTTGACCTCGGGGATGAGCAGCGGCACGTCCGGCGCCATACGCTGGTTCTTCGCGTTGCTGAACACCATCCGGCCCGCCTGCGCGAAGGCGGGTTCGATGGGCCCCGCCGCACTCGAATCGAGCGCCGAGAAGACGATGCGCGCCGCGATCGCGTCCGGCTCGCACGGCAGCACGGTCATGGCCGCGGCATCCGCGGGCAGCTCGCCCTCCAGCCACCGCACCGCATCGCCGTACGCACGCCCCGCCGTCCGTTCGGATGCCGCGACCTCCGCCAGCCGGAACCACGGATGGTCCGCCAGCATGCGCACGAACGTCTGGCCTACTGCACCGGTCGCGCCCAGCACCGC
This sequence comes from Longimicrobiales bacterium, assembly GCA_041568755.1. Taxonomy (GTDB): domain Bacteria; phylum Gemmatimonadota; class Gemmatimonadetes; order Longimicrobiales; family RSA9; genus JBFFZF01. Next base: position 11,957 of record JBFFZF010000067.1, read on the forward strand.
GACCGGAATCCGTTCCGTCGGCCCTTTCACACCGGGCCCGAGCGGGCCGCCGCTCGCGCTCATCAGCCGAGCAGCTCGCCGACCAGCCGCTGGTACAGGCCGACCGCCGCCCGCAGCTCGCCGACCTCGATGTGTTCGTCCGGCGTGTGCGCGACGTGGATCGAGCCCGGCCCGAACAGCAGGGGCGTGCCCCAGCGGTCGAGCAGCGGGATGTCGGTTGTGTAGGCAACGGCCTCGGTCTCGAAACCCGGGATCGTGTGGAACAGCTGCGCGGGGATCGTACTGCCATACGTGATCTCTGCCCGCCCCGCCACCCAGGCCTCAAGCTTCGCCTTCACGTCCTCCACCGGGCCGACCAGCCGGAACATGAGTTCCGTCTCGCACTCGCCCGCAATGACGTTGGCCTCGGTACCGCCGTGGATCGTGCCGATGTTGACGGTCGTCTCCCCCAGCACCGGATCGGCAGGCAGGTCGACCTGCTCGAGCGTGGGCAGCAGCTGGAGCATCGGCTCGATGGCGGACCGGCCCAGGTGCGGGTACGCGGAGTGCGACTCCTTGCCGCGCGTCCGCAGGTGCACGCGCAGCGAGCCCTTGGCCCCTGACGCCAGCCGGTTGTTCGTCGGCTCGCCGTTGACCAGGAACCGGCTGGTCGCGGGCAGCCGGTTGGCCGCGCGTGCGCCGTCCGAGCCCTTCTCCTCGCCCACGACGAGCAGGAGGTCGACGCGCTCTTCCCCCGCGTCCGCCAGGTTCTGCGCCGCGACGATCATGGCGGCCGCGATGCCTTTCGCATCGCAGGCGCCGCGCCCGTACAGTCGGTCACCCTCGAGCCGGGGCGGGAAATACGGCGGAACCGTGTCGAGATGTGTGGACAGCGTCACGCCGCCGCCCGCACGCGACGCCCAGATGTTGCCTCGCCCGGGCGTGACCTCCTGCACCGTCACGTTCCAGCCGTTCGCGACGAGCAGCCGCGAGACATGGTCGACGATCCGAGCTTCGCCGGCGGTGGGTGACTCGATCGCCAGCAGTTCTGCGGTCAGGGCGACGACATCGATCATGCCGGGAAATTACAGACTGTTGCCGCGGGCTGACAGAGCGGCGTGGCTGCGGCAGCGGCTTCCAGGCCCGCCGAGCGAGCGATCAATCCGGCTGGAACGTGCCCGCGAGCACGACGACGCCGTCGTGCGCGATCTCGGCCGTCTGACCGGTCGTGGCGCCCGGCACGTCGTGGCCACGCACGGACTCCAGCTCGTGGCGGCCGGCTCCGCCCCTCACGCGGACACGATCCACGACCTTGCCATCGACGCGGACCTCGACGACGGCGTCGTCGGGCACATCGAGGCCCTTGAACCGGACCGAGAACGCCACGCTGCCATCGCCGTAGCGCTCCCGTTCGATCTTGCCGCTGCCACCGTGCAAGCCCGTCGGCGGCGCGAGACTCGCCTCGTAGTCCTCGACGATTCTCCTGAACATCCTCGCCATCCCCGGTCTAGCGCGTCAGATCGAACAGCCTGCTGTACTTCACGACCAGCTGCCGCTGCCGAGGGCCCGCCGGGATGCCCGTGCGCGCGAACGGGCCGACGTGTTCCGTGTCATTGTAGACGATGAACAGGCCTGTTCCCGCCGTATCGAGCCAGCCCAGCCGTACGTTCGTGCCGACGTTCCGTGTGTCGTCGTTGTACTGGAGATTCGCCTGCAGGTACAGGCGTGGCGTGAAGGACCAGGACCCGTTGAGCGCGTACACCGCGGTCGTGAAGTCACCTTCCTCCAGTCGCACGTCGAAGTAGTTGGCGCGGAAAGAGACCGCGAATCGATCCGCGTGGCGATAACTGACCGTAGCGTTCGGACCGAAGCGCGTGCCCGTGTAGAACCCGCCCAGGTCCCAGCCCGCCGACAGCGAGAGCGGGGCGCTGCGGTTCGTGTTCGCGCGGAACTCCCAGTCGACGTTGTGATAGGTGCCCGCCGGAATCACGATGCCCCGCCGGATCTCGAACGGCCGCTGCAGCCCCTCGCCCGTGAAGTTGAATCCCGGCAGCTGGAAGAATGCGCCATTCGCGAAGGCGAAATGGTTGTCGAAGTGGACCAGGTACGACTCGCTGAAGCCGTCCAGCGACCAGTACTGATTCCACGAGACGTGCGGCCGGAACTCGCGGAACCAGCTCACGTTGTCCGTGCGGACATGCCGCAGCACGCGCGCGTTGACGTGCCGATAGGCCCACCGGTTCACGAACCCGACTTCCGGATTGAAGTGCGCGCCGACCTGCCGGTAGCCCGCACTGACCTGCCAGTCGCGCGTCACGTACTGCCCGCTGCCGCTGTAGCCGTACTCCCCGTTGTTGAATCCGGTACGGTCATCGGGCCCATCGCCGGGCGCTGGCGTGCTCGTCAGCCCCACCCAGCCGTCCAGCGTCAGGTTCTGGCCGATGCCCAGCCGCCCGTCCACGCCCCACGTCAGGTTGTAATCGTCGGTGTCTCCCGTGTTCAGTCGCGACACGAAGATGCCACCGATGCGTGTGCGGTTCCCGGTCTCGCGGAACAGCCGCAGCACGCCGTAGTTGTTGGCCGGCGCGACGGGCGATGGCAGTTCGGTGATCGGATCCGGCTCCGTGAGATCGTCGGTCTGGATGTTCAGCACGCCGATCTGGAAGCCTCCAACCTTGCCCGTCAGTCGCCCGCCCGCCCGGATCGGGACCTCCCGGCCGCTGGCCAGCCCGATGCGGCGGCTGAAGAACAACTCGGCCGACCGGCTCGCCCCGACCGCGAACGCGCCCGCGTTCTCGAGGAAGAACCCGCGCTTCTCGGGGAAGAAGAGCGAGAAGCGCGTCAGGTTGACCTGCTGATCGTCGACTTCCGCCTGCGCGAAGTCGGTGTTGAGCGTGAGATCGAGCGTGAGGCTCTGGTTGAGCCCGATCTTGGCGTCGCCGCCGACGCGACCGCCGAAGTCGGCCTCGGGAGATCCCACGGCGTAGTCCTTGAACCCGTCCGTCAGCACGTACGGGCTGACCGTGACGATGCGTCGGGCCGGCGCCTCGAGGGCCAGGGTCCCGGCCATCGACACCCGGTACAGATCGAACTGCCGCGGCAGCGGCGACCAGACCGACTGCTCGTTGTTGCGGCGGATGCGCCGCTCGATGTTGAGACCCCACGTCTGCTGTCCGCCCCGGCCGTAGCGCAGCGTCGAGAACGGGATGCGCATCTCCGCGTACCAGCCCTGCCCATCGCGCGACGTGCTGACCTGCCAGCTGCCGTCCCAGTTCAGGTTGAAGCCGGCCGCGCTGCCCGCCTGCTGCCGCTGCAGCCCCGCGCCGCCGCCACCCTGTCCCTCGTTCGAGACCTGACCATCGTACTCGATGCCGGCGGGCGTCGTGGCGAACACGAAACCGTTCTGCCGGTCGAGGTACGTGTCCAGCACGACCAGGAACGCGTCCGAATCGTTGAGCGAAGCGTCACGCAGGGTCTGGCCCAGGACCACGGACGTCGGATTGCGATCATACAGCCACGCCCCGACGTACAGGGCCTGTTCGTCGTAGGCGATGCGGACTTCGGTCCGCTCCGACACGGGCCGGCCTTCGAACGGCTCGCGCTGCACGAATCCGGTGAGGACCTGCGCGTCCGCCCAGATCGCGTCGTCCAGCCGGCCGTCGATGGTCGGCGCGGTCGGGGCCGAAACAGCCGTCGCAGCCGGGGCCTGTTGCGCCTGCACGTCGCGGCCGGTCACCAGCGCCGCCGTCAGGGCGAGAATCGGGAGAAACCGCATGACCACCCGGTTCAGGAGGTGCGAGGCGTGCGCGCCGCGGCGATCCGCTGCGCAGCATGCGCCCGAGCGACGGAAAGCTCGTCAGGTCCGGCGCTGGTTGCAACCACAGCTCGATCCGTCATCCGCGTGAGCCGGTCCGGTGTACAGCATGGACCTCAACCCCGGAGACCGTGCACTCGACACTCCTTCGCGGCATCGACGTCGAGTGACGGCGAGAACGACAGCCGCATGCCACTGCGTTTCGGATTCGAGTACGGTCGACCGCGGCTGGCCTCCGGCGGCCCTCATGCGCCCGCGTGGACTGCGAGCATCCGGCTGGGCTGGAGCGTGCACCCGCACGCCAGCGCCGCCCTCACTGCGTCGGTCCTGGATTTCGAAGTCCGCGAGCGTCTCGAGCCGCCCGGATCGGGCGTATTCTCGGTGATCCACGAGGAGGGCCGCGCGCACGGCCTGACGCTGAACCTGGTCCGGGAGCTGACACGCAGCGGGGGTCTCCGCGTTCATGCCGGCGGGGGCGCAGTGCGCTCGACCATCGATCGCACGATCGTGAACGATCGCGGACTCGGCGAACCGCTGCCTGGATTCGAAAGCGCCTGGGGCGTGCAGCTCGGCGCGGGCGTGGATGCCGGCTGGGTCGTGCCCGGTACGAACGGCCTGCACACCGGCTTTCAGGCGCGCTTCGACCGCGTGTTCGCTTCCGTGCTCGGACCGTACACCTTGCTCGTTCTGTCCGCCGGGTTCTGGAACTAGCGGGCCCGGCCGCGCGGCTGCCAGTACGGCTGCTCGTCGCGGCCGGGCGCGACGACGACGCTGCGCCGCTCGCTGCCATCCGCCCGCATGACCCACAGGTCCAGCGGATCGCCGGGTCCACGCGCGAACACGATCCACTGCCCGTCCGCGGACCAGTCCGGCTGCCAGTCGGGCTCCTCGTCCTGCGTCAGATTCACGAGGTCCGTGCCGTCCGGTGCGATCGTGAAGATGTCCGCGCCCGCAAACCCCTCGCCGACCTGACCGTAGAACGCGATGCGCCGGCCGTCCGGTGACCAGCGCGGCGCGGAGTTGTGCCCCGTCAGCCGCGTGAGCTGGACCTCATCCGTGCCGTCCGCGTTCATCACGAAGATCTGCAGGGTCGGCTCGGCATCGCCGCCGGGCGCGACAGCGCCGAACGCGATGCGCCTGCCGTCCGGTGACCAGGCAGGGACCTCCTCGTATCGCTCGTTGTTGGTCACGCGCACGACGTTGGAGCCGTCCGCGTCCATCACGTAAATCTCACGCGACTGCGCGTCGCGATTCGACACGAACGCGATGCGTGCGCCGTCCGGCGACCAGGCCGGTGACGCGTCAGCCGCAGGGTGCGCCGTCAGATTCTGCACGTTCGCGCCATCCGCATCCATCACGTGGATGTCACGGTTGCCGTCCCGGTTGGAGCCGAACGCGATACGCTGCCCATCCGGCGACCACGACAGCCCGTAGTCCATCCCCGGATCGCGCGTCAGGTTGACCACCGAATCGGTTCCGGGCACGGTGACGAAGATCTCGTAGTCGCCCGTCCGGTCCGAGAGGAATGCGATCGCCTGCTCCCCGGCCTCGCCGGCGGAACCGCACCCCGCGACGACGGCCAGCGACGCGAACAGCAATTGCAGCTTCGTCGATCCGATCGGCTTCATTCGATCCTCGATTCGCGATGGAACAGGAAACCTACGCATGGGTCGCTGCCGCGCGCACGATCTCCCAGGCGCGCAGCACGTGTCGCTCCGTCGTCCGGATGTTGCCCACGGCCAGGTGCAGCGCGAAGCGGTTGCGTATCCGCGAATGCGACAGGAACACCTCGCCGGACGCGTTCACACGCTCGAGCAGTGCCGCGTTCGCGGCGTCCAGCGCCTCGCCGTCGGACGCGCCCGGCGGCCGGTGCCGGAAATTGACGACCGAGAACGGCACGGGCGCGAGCCGCTCGAACGACGGGTCCGCGTCGACGCGGGCCGCGAACAGCTGCGCCAGCCGCATGTGCTCACGCAGGTGCCCGGCCATGTCGTCCGCGCCGAACCAGCGCAGCACGAACCACAGCTTGAGCGCGCGAAAGCGCCGGCCCAGCGCCACGCCGTGATCCATCAGATTCTTGACCCGCGCGTCTTCCGGCGTCGACAGGTACGGTGGCACGACGCTGAACGCACGCCGCAGCACGTCCGGCCGGCGCGTGTAGAGGATCGAGCAGTCGATCGGCACGAACAGCCACTTGTGCGGGTTCATCACGATCGAGTCGGCGCGGTCGCAGCCGTCGAGCACCCAGCGCATGTCGGGCAGCACGGCCGCCGCGCCCGCGTAGGCGGCATCCACGTGCAGCCAGAGCCCCTCGCGTGCGCACACGTCGGCGATCGCGCTGACCGGATCGACGGAGGTCGTCGCGGTGGTCCCGACGGTCGCGACGACGGCGATGGGCAGCGCACCCGCGGCGCGGTCCTCTGCGATCGCGGCCTCGAGCGCCGCGACGTCCATGCGGAACGCGTCATCCGTCGCGACGCGACGCACCGAGGCCAGGCCCAGCCCGATCGTGGCCGCGGCCTTGTCCACACTCGTGTGCGCCTCGGCCGAACAGTACACGCGCAGCGCCGGCACGTCCGGCCGGCCCGCCAGTCCCTCTTCCCGGATGCGCAGCCCGGCGTTCGCCTCGCGCGCCGCGGCCAGTGCATGCAGTGTGCTGGTCGACGCGGTGTCGTTGATCGTCCCATCGAACGTGGCTGGCAGACCCACGAGATCGAGCACCCAGCCCATCATCGCCTGCTCCAGCTCCGTCTGCGCGGGCCCTGTCCGCCAGAGCATGGCGTTCACGTTGAGCGCGGCGGCCAGCGTCTCGGCCAGGATGCCCGGGCCCGTCGCGCTGATCGCGAAGTACGCCATGAAGCCGGGATGATTCCAGTGCGTCGTTGCCGGTGGAATCAGCCGGTCGTAATCCGCCAGGATCCGGTCGAACGGCTCGCCCGTCGCAGGGGGTGCTGCAGGCAGCTGCGCGAGCAGATCGCCCGGCTCGAGGCGAGGCAGCACGGGCCAGGCGTCCGGCTGCTCGAGCATCGCGGCGATGCGCTCGATGACCTCGTGGCCCCAGTGGCGGAACGCGTCCGCGTCCATGTCCGGTCTCATGCCTCATGCTCCAGCACCAGCGCGGTCCACGTCGGACCCCGCGCCGCATCGATAAGGATCCAGCCGCGTTCGAGATAGGCCTCGAGCGCCGCGCGCGTCACGGCGCGCCAGCGTGTGGCCAGTGCCGGCGCCGCGCGTTTGATCTCCTGAATTGCGGCCGGCACGGCCACGATCAGCCGCAGCTCCTCCCGGCCCGTGTCCGCGTCGTCGCAGTCCGGCCACTCGTCGGATCCACGCACGGGATTGACGCACGGCACGGCGCGCAGCTCATCCAGCGACGGCGCCCGCGTCGCGCCGCTCAGCCGGGCCACCGTGCGCGCGTCGTCGAGAAACCAGTCCACGATCAGACGATCCGTCGCAATTCCGGCGTGCAGCGGCGAGTCACTCGACGCGTAGACATCGCGCTGGTACACACGGGAGCTTGCGCCCAGCCGACCGAAGTTCAGCCACGCGTTGCGCGCTTCGAGCGGATCGAACGTCCACTGCACGCGCATGATGCCCGCGGCCAGCAGCACCTCTCGCTGGTGCCGCTTCAACGCCTCGCCCAGGCCGCGGTCGCGCGCGTCCGGGTGCACGCCCAGCATGTCGCTCCAGTGCACGGGCTGCCCGTCGCGCAGCCCGGTCAGTCCGAAGACCATGCCGACCAGCGCGCCGTCCTCCGCGAAGGCGCCCGATGCGATGCCGCCCAGATGCTGAGCCAGCCGCAGCATGGTCGTGGGCACGCGCTCGTTGAAGTCGGGCCCCCAGATGCGCTGTTGGAGCTCGACGGCTGCCTCGTACTCCGCCTGCGTGGCCAGCGGCCGGATCGTCGTCACAGCGTATCCAGCAACCGCGTGTAGAGCGCGAGCCGGAACGGCAGATCATCGATCAGGATGTGCTCGTCGACGGCGTGCGCGCCGCCGCCGCGCGGGCCGAGCCCATCGAGCACGGGCAGACCGTACGTCGCGATGAGCGAGCCATCGCTGCCGCCCCCGGTCGCCCCCTCGCCGAGCGACATGCCGAGCGCTTCGGCCTGCGTACGCGCGTGCTCGTACAGCCGCACGACGCCGTCCGTACGCTCGAGCGGAGGCCGGGTCTCCGTCAGCTCGACGCGCACGACAGCGCCCGGCAATCGTGCCGGCAGCGTGGCGAGCGCGGCAGCCACGCGCTCGCCTTCGGCCGGGGTCACAAATCTCACATCGATGGCCGCGCGGGCCGCGGCGGGTACCGTGTTCGTCGCGGTCCCGCCCTCGACGAGTCCGATGTTGACCGTCGTGCCCTGCGCGGGATCCGCCAGCGCCAGCACGGCCAGGATCTGGTGCGCGAGCTCGGCGGTCGCGCTGACCGCCCGCTCGGGATCGACGCCCGCGTGCGCGGCCCGGCCGCTGATCGTCATGCGGTACGTCGAAACGCCCTTGCGGCGCGTCTTGGCCGATCCGTCGGGCAGGCTGGGCTCCGGGACGAGCGCTGCGGCCGCACCCTCCGCTGCCTCGCGGATCAGCGCGCGCGATGCGTGCGAGCCGATCTCCTCGTCGCACGTCACCAGCATCCGCACTGTCCTGCGCGGACGTGTGCCCCGGCCGATCAGCAGCGCGAGCGCTTCGACCATCAGCGCGATGCCGGCCTTCATGTCGAAGATGCCCGGGCCCGTGGCACGGCCGTCCACGACGTCGAACGGCTGCCGCTCGAGCGTGCCGACCGGGTGTACCGTGTCGATGTGACCGAGGATCACGATCGGTTCGAGGGCGGGCTCGCGGCCCGGGAAGACAGCCGACAGCGTCCGCCCCAGGCCGGACGTCAGGAACGCATCACACGTGGCGCCCAGCGCGTGCAGTTCCTCCTCGATCCGTTCGGACAGCGCCGCCAGCGCGCGCTCGTTGCCGCTGGGCGTCTCCGCCTCGATCCAGGGCCGTACGCGGCGCAGCACGCGTGCGATCGCGTCCTCGTGGGTCAGGCCTGTGTCGGCCTCGATGCGGGCGCGCGCGTCCGGGCTCACGGTGCACCCCGCGGATCGAGTGGCGTTTCGCACGCGTCCAGCAGCGCGATCGTGTGCATGACCGGCGTATCGTCGCCAGCCAGGATCAGCCCGCCGCCAATCTGCATCAGGCAGCCCGCGTTCGCACTCAGCGCGATGTCGGCCCCGGTCGACCGCACGGCCTCGACTTTGTCCCGGCCGATGGTCCGGCCGAGCTCCGCCTGCGTC
>JBFFZF010000068.1:0-20977 GCA_041568755.1 Longimicrobiales bacterium
GCTGCTCGAGTCAGGGCACTTCGCGTGGACCGGACGAAACCCGCTGGCGACATACCTCGGTGCGAACACCGCGAGCCACTACCGCTTTGCCGTTCGCGTGCTCGAACGCTGGCTGCGGAAGGCGCCCGCCCGCACCTGACCGACGGCGCGCCCTGCCGCATCAGCTCCCGGCGAGTCGCTCCGGAGAGCCGCCCGCGTCGAGCGCGTCCCCCGCCACCGCCTTCTTCGCGATCGCCAGCGAACCGGCCGCCGACGCGGCGTTCAACACCGCCAGCGGACCAATCGCCACGGCGCCGCGCAACCACAGCGGTGTGACACCCCCGGCGAAACCCAGCCCCAGCGCGACACCGCCCAGCAGCACACCCGCAACCGCGCCCCAGGCCGCGAACCGCCGGATCGACAGCTCCTCGAAGCGCCGACCGCCCTCCGCCACCCACAGCACCATCGAGAACACGACACCGCCCAGGAACCCGGGGATCGCCAGCGTCTGCGGCCACATGTCCAGAATACGACCGTGCGGATCCACGATCGCCTCCATCAGCCCGCCCCCGATCACCGCCCACGCGATCGCCCACGTCAGCCCCATCCCGAGCGCCCCGCGCACCCGCCTCAGCCACCGCATCACGTCACCCTCCACTCGTCCGCATCCACTTTGTGAGACAAAGTAGTCCGCACCGACCCGCGTGCGCAATGGCAGCACGGACGGTCGGGCAGGACCCGGCGTGTTGCGGCGGCCGGCGCTGGCGCGCAACGTGGGCGCAACAGGCGGGCAGGGGATGAGGGATCATGGAGTCCGAGCGGGATGTCCTCTCGTGGGCGGCACGCGTGGACGACATGACGTCGATCGGCGTGTCCGTGCCCTCGTTGCCGGCGACGCTGCTGAACGCGTTCAAGGACACGCTGGTCTGGCGACTCGAGGCGGAACGCGAGATCCGACGCCGATGTGCGGACTACGTCATTCTTCGAGCGGGCGTGCTGGTGAACGCGGTGGCCGGCCGGCGAGCGGTGTTGATCACACAGCGGCCGTTGCCGCTCTCGATCCGTTACCGGATCGCTCGCGGCGACGTGGCCAGGGCGATCGTCACTGCGCTCGCGCACCCGAATGCAGCGCGGGCGACGTTCGACGTTGCCTGGGGCCGGGGTCCGCGGCGGTCGTCCTGGCCGGCGCTGCTCGACGCGTTGCACGCGGACGACGATCCCGTGCCCTCGCCATGACCGCGGGCCCCACGTGATGCATGGGCGGGGTGCCGGCCACGATGACGGCGAGCTGATGCGGCTCCACGTCGAGGCGCTCTTCGTGCATGACGGCGCGGGCCGGCTGTTGCGCACGAACGAGCCCGGGGGACGCATGGCGCCGCGTTTCTACCTCGGCCGCACGGGGCGGGGCAGTCTGTGGCGGTTCCGCCACGATCTCGAGGCCGCACTCGTCGAAGAGCTCGAGGCGATGTGCGCGACGGACGAGCGACGCGACGCCTCTCTGGATTCGCCGTCGGACGTGGAGAAGTACGAACGCGTCCTGGCAACGGCCGCACCGATCGAAAGGATCTGGACGGGTCCGGCGTACCGGTTTCCATCGCAGCGAGCCGACGGCCCCGCGAACGCGATGATCCTCCGCGCTGGCGACGATGTCGATCTGCTGCGTCCCCTGCTCGCGGCCTGGATCGAAGACGTCGCCGAGAGCCAGCCGTTCGTGATTCACGTCGAGGATGGGAAGGCCGTAGCCGTTTGCTGCAGCGTCCGCCGGACGGCTGACGCGCATGAGGCCGGCGTCGAGACGGCCGCGGCGTACCGGCACCGGGGTCACGCGGCGCACGTCACGGCCGCCTGGGCGACGGCGGTCCGGGCGCTGGGCGCGGTCCCGCTGTACAGCACGTCGTGGGACAACGTCGCATCGAGGGCCCTGGCCGCGAGGCTCGGCCTCGTGTGTTACGGTATCGATCTGCACATTACCTGAGTACGCTCTATCCACGCGCACGACGGAGCCACGCATGAAAGTCCAGTATCTCGAGATCGTGACGGGCCAGGTCGACGCGGTCTGCGCCGCGTACACGGCGTCGACCGGGCTGGCGTTCGGCGCGCCCGATGCTCGCCTGGGCAACGCGCGTACGGCGGTGCTGCCCGGCGGTGCGCTCGTCGGGGTCCGCGCGCCTCTACACGAAAGTGAACAGCCGGTCGTTCGCCCGTACTGGCTGGTCAGCGACATCGAAGCGGCGCTGGCGGCTGCGGTCGAGGCCGGCGCCGAAGTCGCGCACCCGGCGCTGCTCATCCCCGGCCACGGCACGTTCGCGATCTACATCCAGGGCGGTGTGCACCACGGTCTCTGGCAGTTGTAGGCGGCCTCGGTCCAGTCGGATTCGCTCACAACACCGTTGTCCGTTTGCGGACCGACCGGCGTGCCGCGGACCCGTCTCCGGTTGCCTCGCCGGACGCGAGGCCCGCATAATGCGCCCACGCGCGCCGGCACCGATCAGCGCGCGCCAACCGCACGCTGGAGATCCCCATGGCGCGGACACCCGTCGCGACGATCCAGGAAGCCAACGATGCGCTCATCGTGCAAGGTGATGTCGACGCGATCGCCACCTACTTCGCGCCGGACTACGTCGTGCACCTCACGGATGGCATGACGCGACGGGGTCACGCACCGATCCGTGGATTCGTGAACCTGGTGCGCAGCGCGTTCCCGGACGTGCAAGTCGAAGTCGAGGTGCTCATCGAAGGCAAAGACCGCATCGCGTGGCAACGGACCATGCGCGCCACGCACCGTGGCGAGTTCCAGGGGTTCCCGCCGACCGGGCGCCGCATCGTGTGGCGGGACATGCTCACGAGTCGCTTCGAAGGCGCGCGCATCGCCGAGGAATGGGCCGTCTCGGATCTTGCCGAGCAGCTCCTGCGCGCGCGCAAGGCCTGATCCCGCGTTCCCGCATCGCGACGCCGCCGTAGCGATGACCGCGACCGATCTCGTCGAGGTCTTCCGGCGCGCGCGCCGCGATGCGCGCATCGCGGTGCTCGAGGGCTTTCACGCGCTCAAGCATGCGTACCGGTTCGACGCGGACATCCGCACGATCGTGACGCGGGATGCGGCTGCGCTGCGCACCCTCATCGAAACGCTGGCGCCAGACCTCGACGGGCTGCTCGACACCGGCGTCACGGAACTCGCGCCGGAGCTCTTCGACCGGCTCGCACCCGTGACGCCGCCGACGGGTGTGGTCGCGCTGGCGAGGCGGCGTGAAACGACGGCGGCGGCGGTGCTGCAGGCGGAAGGCGCGGCGCCCGTGATCGCACTCGAGAACCCGCGTCACCTCGGCAACGTCGGTGCAGCGATCCGCGTGGCCGCGGCGGCCGGCGCGGCCGGCGTCATCGTGGCGGGGACGCAGGATCCCTGGCACCCGGCCGCCATCCGCGGCGCGGCCGGTCTGCAGTACGCGCTGCCGGTGGCGCGCTGCGCGACGCTGCCCCCCACGGACCGGCTCGTCATCGCGCTGGATGCCGAGGGCGAGCCACTGACGCCGGCCTCGATCCCCCCGCGCGCGGTTCTCCTGTTCGGCACCGAACGGTCCGGCCTGAGCGGTCGCGCACGTGCCGGGGCCGCCACGCGGCTGCGGATCCCCATGCAGCCCGGCATCTCCAGCCTGAACCTCGCGACGGCCGTCGCGGTCACGCTCTACACGTGGCGGCTGGGCCGCTGACCGCGCGTGCTTGGGCGACTGCGCGTGCATGGCGGGACGCTGTGGATCGAGGACGGCCGCACCATACCGCCGGACACCGCGAACCCGCCGGGCACGATCGCGTGGCTGGCGTTCCGCGCTGAGGTCTGCCTGGACTGAGTCGCTTCGCGGACTGCCGTTGCGCTCAGCCCCAGCTCGTGGCCATCACGGCGACGCGGCCGCGCAGCGTCATGACACCGCCGACGCCGCGGACCTGGAGTTCGATGCGGCACGCGCCGGGCACGGTCAGCCTCGCCGCCGACTCGCCCTGCAGCGTGAAGTGCCGGGGCGCGATCTCGAGGGCTCGCCCGACCAGCTGACTCCAGTCTTCGCCATGCTGCGCGAGTTCCTCGCGTAGCGCCCGCCGCACCACGGACATTGCGCGGAGCGGCGCAGGCCCGCCACGTTGTGCCGGAGGAGAGGAGGCCAGCCTTGTCGACGCAGGATGCCGAGCGGCTCGCCCGCCGCTGGATCGAGGGCTGGAACGCCGGGACCCCGGAGGCCATCCCGCTGGCCGACGGGTTCGTCCACACCAGTCCGTTCGGTACGATCGAGGGCCGAGACAACTACCTCGCGACCGTCAAGCCGATGGCGGCCACGAATGTGGCATCGCTGAAGATCGTCCGAACCCTCGGCAGCGACCGCGATGCCGTCATCTGGTTCGAGATGCACACGCCCAACGGCGTCGTGCAGGTCTCTGACTGGGTCCGGGTCGACGGCAATGAGATCGTCGCGATCACGTCGTTCTACGACCCGGCATCGCTGCCGCACCGCGAGGGGTACGACGCGGGTGCCGGTGCGTCGGAGCTGAAGTGATGGCATCCGGTTCGATGACGTTCCGCACGCTGATCCGCCAGCCGAGCGCGTTTCTCCCGATCGCCATGTCTGCGGCCGCGCTGGCTCTGGTCGTCGGGTTCCTGGCGCGGTACGGCATCGTACGACAGGCGGACGAAGGCGCTGCGGCCCGCGTCTTCCAGCTGCTGATTGTGGCGCAGCTGCCCATCATTGCCTTTTTCGCCGCGCGCCGGCTGCCGGCGCACACGAGACCCGCGGCGCTCGTGCTCGCACTGCAGATCGGGGCGGCCATGCTCGCGGTCCTGACAGTCCTGCTGCTCGAGATGTGATGGCGCCTCGACGCGGCAAGCCGATCGCCATGCGTCGCTTCCTGGATCACCCCTCACGTCCGCCGCGGCTCGAACGCCTCCGCCACGTTGCGCGCGGCGTCGCAACGGTGCTGCTGCTGCCGGCGCTGCTGACGGGCTGCGAGGCCGGCGAGCGAACGCGCGCGCTCGACCTGCCGCCTCGCCCGGCAGACGCCGAGGGCGGCTCCGAGATCGCACGTCAGCTCGGCGCGCTGTCGCTCGAGCAACGCGAAGCTCGCATCCTCGAGGAGATCACGGGCGGCAACGTGCCGTCGTGGCTGCGCAGGCTTCGTCCCGTCAGCAGGGTGGACACGATCGCCGGCCGCCGGCACCACGTGACGTTCTGGGTCACGCCGGACTACCTGGCCGTGGGTTCGGACGAGGATGCCATGCTCATGCCGATGACCGCGGAAACCGGACAGCGCATCGCCGACCGCGTCGGCGCGTCCCTGCCCACGCCGGTGATGGTCGACGCCATCTGGGACGCGGCCGACGTGCAGCTCGTGCCGATCCGGCTCGCGCGCGACGATTCGACGCGAACGGTGAGCTACTTCGTGCGGCACGACCGCCTCATCGCCGCACAGCGCAGAGTCCGCAAAGTGCCCGCGGACGCGTTCGTCGCAGGGCACAAGGTCGATCTGGTGATCTCCGCGCTGCAGTCCGCGAGCCCGGACTCCGTCGCGCTGTACGGCTGGCATTTCCCGAGTGGTCAGCGCCTGCAGGACCTGACGACCGCGGTGCCCGATACACCCGTGAGCTACAGCCACGGCGTGCGGCTGGTGCACCGCACTGTGCAGATCGATGGCGATCGCCGGGACCTGCTCGACGTCCTGCGCGATCCCGAACTCGCGCCACTTCTCAGCCGCGACGGGCCGATCGCCGCGCCGCGCTACCCGCGCCCGGGTACGACCCACGGGGCGACCGGGCGAGGCGACCCCGATTCTGACGCTGCGCGGACCGACGCCGAGCGTTGACGCGCCCGGCGCGGCCGCAACACTATGAAAACGCTCGCCCACCCCGAGCCGGACCGGTGGCACAACCCCGACCGCACCCGGCTTCCACGACGATGCGGGAGCACTCATGACACGAAGGATGATCCTGCTGGCACTGCTCGGTGCCGCGCTTCCCTCGCAGGCCACAGCGCAGCAGCGCACCGCGGCGCAGTTCATGGCGGTCATCGAGGGCCCGCAGTCGACGGCCGGTCCCAACGAGCTGGGTCCGCTCACCATCCAGCAGCTGATGGAACGGTTCAACGTGCCCGGCGTCAGCATCGCCGTGATCCGGGACTTCGAGATCCACTGGGCGAAAGGCTACGGCATCGCGGATGTCGAGTCCGGCGCAACGGTCGACACGGAGACGCTGTTCCAGGCGGCGTCGATCAGCAAACCCGTCGCCGCGATGGGCGTGCTCCGCGCCGTGCAGGACGGGCTGTTCCGACTGGATGACGACATCAACACGATCCTGACCTCGTGGAAGCTGGACGGCGAGGGCATGACGCGGGACCGGCCGGTGACGCCGCGCACGCTGACCAGTCACACGTCCGGGCTGGGCGATGGCTTCGGGTTCCCGGGCTACGACCCGTCCGCTTCGATCCCGACAACGGTCCAGATCCTCGAGGGCAAGCCGCCCTCGAACGTGGGCCGCATCTTCATGGAGCGCCCGCCGATGTCGCTCATGGAGTACTCGGGCGGCGGCGTCACGCTCATGGAGCTGGCGCTCAGCGATGCGCGCAGGCAACCGTTCGCCGAACTCATGCGCGACGGCGTGCTGCGCCCGATCGGCATGGTGAACAGCACGTACGAACAGCCGCTCCCACCCGATCGGGATCGCAACGCCGCGCGTGCGCACGATGGCCAGGGCCGTTCGCGCGGTGCGAAATGGCACGTGTACCCGGAGATGGCCGCGGCCGGGCTGTGGACCACGCCCTCCGACCTCGCACGCTTCGTCATCGAGGTCCAGAAATCGGCGATCGGTACGTCGAACCGCGTGCTCTCACCTGAGACGGTGCTCGAGATGCTGTCGCCCGTCGGCGTCGGCGACTTCGCAGTCGGCTTCTCGATCTCCAAGGTGGGCCAGGGCTGGTACTTCAGTCACGGCGGCTCGAACTGGGGTTTCCGCGCAACGATGATCGGACACAAAGTCAAAGGCTACGGGCTGGCCATCATGACGAACGCGGATCAGGGCGGGCAGGTCGCGGGCGAACTGAGCCGCCGTATCCAGCTGGCGTACGAGTGGGACTCCTTCGCCGAGCCCGCTCCGCGCGGTTACCGGCCGCCCGTCGAACGGACCGAGATCCCGGTCGATGAGGCCGTGCTGCAGGCCTACGTCGGTGAGTACGAGGCCACGCCCGAGTTGCGGATCGTCATCACGCTCGAAAACGGTCGGCTGCAGGCGCAGCCGACCGGACAGTCGAAGGCCGCACTGTACGCCGAGGCCGAGGACCGGTTCTTCCTGCGCGTGGTCAACGCACAGGTCACGTTCATCCGCGAGGCGGGTCGCGTCACGGAGCTGGTGATCCATCAGGGCGGCCGCAACCAGCGGGCCCGCCGCATCCGGTGAGGTGTGAGCCTCGACGATGCCTGACGCGGCGGCGGCGCGCCGCGACCCCTGCGGAGGTTCGAGATGCTGCGCGCCGCGTATCCGGGCCTGGCAGTGGCCATGCGCGCGCACGCCGCGGCTGTCGAGATCACCGGTCTGTGAACGATGGCATGGCGGCGGGCCCCCGCGCCTCGGGAACCCGCCGCTCCGATCTCGATCGCCTCGTCAACGCAGCCGATACGACCTCCTCTCTCTCGGGTTCATCTCGTTTCGTGGGTCCTCAGCCGCCGGCCGGGACCAGGACGGCATCGATCACATGCACCCAGCCGTTCGAAGCCCGCACCGAGCCAACGATTTTCGCGCCGCCGATCCAGACCTCGCCATCCTTGCGGGTGATCGTCTCGTTCCCGCCGGCCACGAGCCACAGCGACTGGCCGTCCTTGAAGAAATCGAGTGCCAGCGCCGACGTCGTCACGTGATGATGCAGGATCGTCTGCAGCTTCATCTTGTTCTCGGGCTTCAGCAGGTCTTCGACGGTGCCCGGCGGCAGCTTCTCGAACGCCGCATTCGTCGGCGCGAATACGGTGAACGGCCCGGGATTGGCCAGCGCATCGACCAGCTCGGCCGCCTGCAGCGCCGCGACCAGCGTGCTGTGGTCGGGCGAGCCGACCGCGACCTTGACGATGTCCGGCTGCGAGGTCTCGTCCTTCACGGACGCCATCCCGCCACCCGGCGCCGGCCTTTCGGCGGCCGCCGGCGCGTCCGGGGGACTGCATGCAAGGAGCGCGAACAGCGGGACGAGCGCGAATGTGCGAACGGCGGACATGGTAGCTCCTGTAAGGACTATGGGTGCACGGAACGGGCCGTTGCTGTTCTAGTACATCGGCGGAGCGGTTCGGGCCATGGGAGGATTCCCGTCAGATCGGTAGGGAATTCCGAGCCGCCGCGCCCACGCCCGGGGCAGCACCGGCGCCGCTCCGCCTTGACCCGCGCGCCGCGGCCGGGGACTTTGCAGCAGGCCCGGCCGTGTACTGCACGCCGCGCCTTCACCGCGCACCGGGTCCGACCATGATCGTCGCTCTCGCATCGCCACGCATCGCAACGTCCCTGGACGATGGGCTCGAGCAGGTGCGCGCGTGCGTCGGTGAGGCCGCCGCGGGCGGCGCGCGCATCGTCTGCTTTCCCGAGGCGTACCTGCCCGGCCTGCGCGGCCAGGACTTCGCGGTGCCGGCGTACGGCCCGGCCGACGAGGCCCGCGCGCTCGAGGCCAGCCGCTCGATCGCGCGCGAGCAGGGCGTCGCGACGATCCTCGGCCTCGAACACATCGTGCCGGCCGGTCGCCAGATCGGCGCCGCCGTCATCGATGCCGGCGGCAACCTCGCCGGCTGGCAGATCAAGACGCAGCTCGACCCGTCCGAGGAGCGGTTCTACGTGCCGGGCTCCGGCCGGCGCATGTTCGAAATCGAAGGGCTGCGCTTCGGCATCGCGATCTGTCACGAGGGCTGGCGTTATCCGGAGACGGTCCGCTGGGCGGCGGTCCGCGGCGCGCACATCGTCTTCCACCCGCAACACACGGGCAGCGATCGCGATGGCATCCAGCTCACGACGTGGGGCTCACCGGGGGCGCCGTACTACGAGAAGGCGATGATGATGCGCAGCATCGAAAACACGATCTGGTTCGCGAGCGTGAACTACGGGCTGCGCTTCCAGGAGGCTGCGACAAGCCTGATCGCGCCGTCCGGGGCATGCCAGGCGCATCTGCCGTACGGTCGACCCGGCGTGCTGGTCCACTCGATCGACACGGGCCAGGCAACCGGGCTGCTGGCCGCGCGCTACGCGCCCGATCGGTACGGCGAGGCCATTGTGGGGTGAAGCCCGTGCGGCCGTTCGCCGAACGCGTCCGCATCGTCCGTCACGACATGCGCCGCGACATCCTGCTGTTCGGGCTGCCCGCCATCGTCGTTTTCGTGGTCGGCCTGGTTCTGAGCCGCCGCGACGGTTACGACGGCCTCGTGCGGCAGCTGTTCCGCGTGATCCTGGATCCCGGCCGCCTGCAGACGATGTCTGCTGCCAACATCGCGGGACTCGCCATGCTCGTGGTCGGCCTGTCGATCGCGATCACGGCCGCCCTCACGCTCGGCATGTCGTACGCATCCACACTGGTGATCCGGCAGGAACACCGGCTCGTGACGAGCGGGATCTACCGGTTCGTTCGCCATCCCATCTACGCGGGCGCGTTCATCGCCATCCTCGGAGCACCGGTCTACGCGACCAGTCTGTCCGGCTTCCTCGTGCTCATGCTGCTGCTCCCGCTTCTCCTCGGCCGGATCCGCAGAGAGGAAGCGCTGCTGATCTCGGCGTTCGGCGATGCGTACCGGGCGTACCGCCGCTCGACGAAGATGCTGATCCCCGGCGTGTGGTGAGCCGGTGCTCCGGTCGAGAGCACGCGGCGAGGCCCGCCGCACCCATGGGGCAGGACGGTTGCGTCGCCGGGACGCCGGCATCACCTTCAGCCCCTGATCTCGACCCCCATACCGGAGGGATTCCATGGCGAAGGAAGTACGCTGCAGAGACGTTGGCTTCGATTGTGACGGCGTGGTGAAGGCCGAGACCGAGGAGGCCACACTCGCGATGGTGGCGCAGCACGCGAAGAGCGCGCACGGGCTCGAGCAGGTCTCGCCGGAGGTCGTCGCCAAGGTCAAGTCCGTCATGCGCGATGTGACCTGAACCAGCACCGGCCCCCATGAGGGTCAAAGGCTGCTGCCCGCTCGACTGCCAGGACACGTGCGCATGGGTCGCGCACGTCGAGGATGGCCGCGTGGCGCGCGTCGAGGGCGCAAAGGACCATCCGTTCACGCGCGGCGCGCTGTGCGCCAAGGTCAACGACTACCCCGCCCGGACGTACGCGCCGGATCGACTGCTCCATCCCCTGCGTCGGACCGGACCGAAAGGCGGCGACGGCTTCGTGCGCATCTCCTGGGACGAGGCGCTCGATACGATCGCAGCACGTTTCACCGCGATCATGGACGGGCACGGCGCCGAGGCACTGCTGCCCGTGAATTACCTGGGCTCGATGGGCGTGGTACAGCGACGGGCGCCGATGCGCCTGTTCCATGCGCTGGGCGCGAGCCGGTTCCATGGCAGCATCTGCGGCGCCGCGATCAACACGATCGGCGACGAGGGCCACCCGCGCGGTTTCGATCCCGAAGACATCGTCCACAGCCGGCTGGTCCTCCTGTGGGGCGCGAACCTGCTCACCACCTCACACCACCACTTCCACTTCATCGAAGAGGCCCGACGCAGGAACGGCGCGCTGCTCGTGTGCATCGACCCGCGCCGGACCCGCACGGCGGCGCGCTGCGACCGCCACATCCCCATCCGGCCCGCGACCGATCGGTTCCTCGCGGCGGGCATGCTGCGCGTCCTCTTCGACGAGGGCATGGCCGATCTCACGTACGCCAGGGAAGTCGCCGGAGACGTCGATGCGCTGTACGCGGAAGTCGCGCCGTGGACGCCGGACCGCGTCGCACGCGTATGCGGCATCGAGGAAAGCGATGTGACGGAGCTGGCCAGGCTGTTCGGACAGGCGAGGCCGGCCACGATCCGCGGCGGCGTGGCGCCGCAGCAGACCGTCGCCGGCGAAGCGTTCATGCGCAGCCTGTCCGCACTCGCCATCGTCGGCGGCCACGCGCAGCACCGCGGCGGCGGGCTCTTCATGGAGGCGAGCCCGCACCTGTACGAGAAGCGGGCCTCGCGCCCGGATCTCATCCCGGAGGGCCGCGCACCGCGCTCGCTCGACTTCGCGCGGCTCGGGGAGACGCTCACGCGCGACGACCTCGAGCCGCCGATCCGCGGGCTGCTGATCTGGGGCACGAACCCGGCCGTCGTGCAGATCGATGCCGGCCGCGTCCGCCGTGGCCTGGCCCGCGACGACCTCTTCACCGTCGTGATGGAGCATTTCCTCACGGACACCGCGCGCTACGCCGACATCGTGCTGCCCTCGACGACGCAGCTCGAGCACTTCGACATCGTCGGCGCCTGGGGCCACCACTACATCTCGGTCAACAACCCCGCGATCGCGCCGCTGGGTGAGGCGAAATCGCACGGCGAGGTGATGCGGCTGCTCGCGCCCCGGCTGGGCCTGCGCGACCCGGCGTTGCAGGAGAGCGACGAACAGATCGCAGCCAGCGCGTTGCCCGAAGGCATCGACCTCGAGCGGCTCAAAGCCGACGGCTGGATCAAGGCGTCCCCCGAGCCCGTCGATGCGCGGGCCGCGGCCACGAAGCTGCGCCTGACCGGGATCGTCGCACCCGGCGAGAACGGCGAGCTCGACACGCCCGCGCTGCGGCTGATCACGCCCAAGGCGCACTACTTCCTCAACTCGAGCTTCGCGAACATGGAGCGGCAGCGGCGCAGCATGCAGCGGCCCATGCTCGACATGCACCCGTCCGACGCCGCCGCGCTCGGGCTCGAGGATGGCGCGCACGTGTCCATGCACAACGCCCGGGGCGAAGTGCGCGCCTGGCTGCGTGTCACGGATTCGATCCGATCCGGCGTCGTCGTGCTGGAAGGCAAGTGGTGGAGTACGCCAGCCGCCACGAGCGCAGTCGCCAACCTGCTGACCACGTCGCGCTGGTCACCGGGCGGGCAGCCCGCCTACAACGACACTTTCGTGCAGGTCACGCCCGTCGACTCGCCCGCGCGGGCCGACGCGCCCGTCGCGTGATACGCACGCGCCGTTGGCTCTGTGTACTGGCCGTCATGCCGGTCGGCCTGCATGCGCAGATCATTGTGCCCGTACACGAGGAGCCGCGTCACAACCTCGTGCACGATGGCGGCTGGCTGCGCGTGCTGGACGTCCGCATCGAACCCGGCGATACGACACTCTTCCACGTGCACGCCTCGCCCATCCATTACGTGTCGATCGGTGCGAGCCCGACGAAGGCGCAGGTGCTCGGCAACGCCTGGCCACCGGGCAACACGCCCACGGGAGCGGCCGCCGCGCTGACCGTGCCCGGCCGCGGATTCTGGAGTCTGGAGTACGCGGAGCAACCGCTGACGCACAGGGTGACGAACACGGGAACCGGGTTGTTCCGCCTGATCGCCGTGACGAACGAAGGCCGGGGGATCAACGAGGCGGAGCAGGCCGGACGGCTGGTGGCGGACACGCTGCCGGGGACCCTCGAGGCGGAAAGCCGCTGGTTCCGCCGCGCCCGCCTCACGTTGCCGCCCGGCGCCGACGCCCGGCTGCGCAGTTCGGCCGGGCCCGTGCTGGTCGTCCAGGTTTCGCCGGGTCGGGCGACCGGTGCCGGGTTCTCTGCGCGCGGGGCGTCCGCCACCGCTGCGGCCGGCGACTGGATGCTGGTAGAAACGGCAGAGCCCGTGCGCCTGAGCAACACGGGCGAAGGGGACGTCGTACTCCTGCTGGTCCAGGTCCTTCGCTGAGCGCGGGGCCCGGGACTCAGGTCGCCGGCTGCCCCTTCTTTCGCAGCAACTGCAGAACCACTACCACCGCCGCGCCGCTCAGGCCGCCGCTCAGCCAGGCCGGGAACCCTAGCAGGGCCGATATGGCTCCAATGATGGATCCGGTTACAATTCCGACGACGATAATGAGCACAACCCAACGAGCCATTCGTCCCGCCTCATTGTTCTTTCCGCAGCGTCGCGTGGCAACGCCGGCGCCCGTGGGCGGGCGGCCCGGAGGGAACATAACACTTGGGCAAGCGTCGGGCCTACCCGGGCTTGCGCGGGACGCCGGTTCCTTACAGGATCTACGCGTTCACCACCGTTTCACTGAATCCTGAGGTAGTATGGATTTCGTCAGGGCTACCAGTACGCTGATCGACAACATCCGGATGGAAGATCTCGCCAACGAGATGAAGGTTTCCCGGGGTCTGCTGGCGCAGTCGCGGCTGCACCCCACGAACCCGCAGCATCGTCTGCCGCCCGACGGCTGGGAAGCGGCAGTCGTGAAGGTCGCACGCCGGCGCGCCATCGAGCTGGACCGGCTGGCGGAGAAGCTGGCGACGCGCGCTGCGCGCGCGAAGGCCGGCAGGAAGACCGCGCGCAAGAAAGCCGGCCGCAAGAAGGCGGCGAAGAAGCGCGGCCGGCGCAGCTGATCCCGTTGCGCCGGATGTCCGGCGCGAGGCCGCGCCCGGCCGACGGAGGCGTTACTCCGGCGCGCTGACGTCGCCGTACATCCTGGCCAGCGGATAACTGCTGTTCTTCATCGCCGTGGCGGTCCACGCCGCGACGCGGGTCCGCACGTCGGCCGGCACGTCGCGGTGCCGGTCGGCCGTGCCGCGCACGAACAGCTCGGCGTCCGTCTGCAGGATGTGGGGCGGGTTCATCTCGAAGTGGGCCTTGTGCCGCTGCATGTAGTCGAAGCTGGTCTTGCGCACGACCTCTGCGACCTCCGCATCGCTCAGCGGCTCCATATCCAGGAACTGCGCGACCTGCCTCACCACGCCCGCCAGGTCCTTCCGCATGGTCTCGAAGTGCACGAACAGCACGTTGTCGCCGTTCTGTGCCCGCTCCCACCAGCCGGTCACGTGGTCCGGCCAGCTGCCCCACCACATCGCGTCCGAACAGTACCACGCCTCGACGACGGCAAGCGGCGGCGCCATCGTGCCGACGTTCGTCGCAATGAAATCGGAACAGCTGGCGAAGCACGAGACAGGGTGTCGCGCGACGTAGATGTAGCGGGATTCGGGGCTGTACGGGCAGAGCGATACGGGCAGGTGCGTCTTGATCACGCGCGACGGGCGTTCATTCCCGTGCAGCGGCGCGGCCTCGATGGGCACGCCCTTGAGTGCCTCGATCCAGGGTGAGACGGCGTAGAGCGTGGTCCCGGACTCGACGATACTGCCTGTGCCGCGGTGCAGGATCTCGTAGACGACGTGCTGCATCCAGGTGGTGCCGCACTTCATCTGCGTGACGACGAAGATGTCGTCGGGGCGGGCGGCGTAGTCGCGGGCGCGGGCGAAGCTCTCCTCGCTGCACATGCCGCGTGGCCCGGCCACGTCCCGGTATCGGAAGCTGGCTTTCGCGAATGAGAACCTGGTCCTGCCGATCAGTCGCAGGATGGGGTAGAGCAGGCGCGCGTGGCGCCGCAGCGCGCGCTTGAAGCGGTCGCGCTCCTCGGGCGGCTGGCCCCAGTAGTTCAGTCCGCTGGTCCGCTCGTTTTCCCAGGTCAGGATCACGGCCAGGTAGATGGCCTGAACGACCAGAAAGAGAACGACGATGCCCGCCACCACCCCGATCCAGCCCAGCACGCCCACATCGCCTCCTGACGTTCGGGTCCTGAAGTCGTGACCGGCGCACGAGCGCGCGCTCGCGCGTCCGTGCACCAGGTCGCGCGCAATCTGTCAGGAGATCGCGCGACGGTCCATGCCGCGGTCCATTCCTCAGGATCGGCCGGTGCCGCGCTCGAGTCGCCAGAGCGTGAGCGATTCGGCGTCCAGCGCGTCCAGCGTCCGGGCCAGCAGCCAGTCCGGACCGATATCGAGCGGCAGCGTTCGGGGCGGCATGGTCAGCCGGCCGATGGCGTGGCCGTCCGCGTTCACGATGGTGAACGTGCGGCGCGACTCGCCCGGCAGCAGGTATTCGCCGATCCAGACGTTGCCCGCCGCGTCGGGCACGAACAGCTCCCACGGCGGCAGCGAGGCGGGGAACGACATCTCCTCGATCAGCGATCGCAGCTCACGCGCCGCGTTCTCATCGTCCGCGTTCGCGGTTTCTTCCGCGATGTAGGCGTTTCGCAGCGCCGCCGTCACGGCCCCGGCCGGCCGGTCGAAGCGGACGATGCGACGCAGCGCCGCGTCCGCGCCGTACACCCGCAGGTCCCAGCCATCGCCGGTGCCCAGCCAGATCTGACCGGCGGCCGCGGCGATGCCCGTCACGCGGCCGAACGGCGAGCGTCGCGCGGAGAACGCGTCGCCCCTCGTCCGCGCGAACATGTCGGCGGCCGGGAACTCGCCCAGATCGGCTTTCACGCTGCCGGCCGCGTCGAGGACCACGTACCGCGATGTCGGACGGACCTGGCCGATGGGGAACCCCTCGGCGCTCGAGAACGACATCCCGCCGCCGATCAGGATGTCGCCGCTGTCGACCAGGCCTTGCGCGACCGGAAACCCGCCGCGCTGGCCGATTGCGTAGCTGCGCACGAAGCCGGTATCCGCGTGCACGATCGAGATGCGCCGGAGCTGGCCATCCAGCACGATCAGGCTGTCGCCGCGCGCGCCCGCGAGCGACGCGGCCATGAACTCGCCCGGGCCCTCGCCTCGACGGCCGTGCTTCGCCAGCAGCGTCCCGTCCGGCCCGAAGATCGAGACCGCCATGGACCGGTCCGCTACCGCGATCCGGCCGTCGGCCAGCCGGCGCGCGCCGTTCACGCCGAAAAGCTGCTCGGCCGGCGGTGCGTCGAGCCCGCCGATCGTGCGCAGCGGCGCATCGCTCACCGCCCAGCCGGCGCGCAGCGCGGCCGTATCGACTGAGTTCTCGACAATCCGGATGCCGGCAC
Organism: Longimicrobiales bacterium; assembly: GCA_041568755.1. Classification (GTDB taxonomy): domain Bacteria; phylum Gemmatimonadota; class Gemmatimonadetes; order Longimicrobiales; family RSA9; genus JBFFZF01. Next base: position 15,906 of record JBFFZF010000068.1, read on the forward strand.
TGTCGCGCTCGACAACGACCACGGGCTCGGATGGAGCGCGCTCCGCGCACCCCGCGAGCAGCAGCAGGAACCAGAGGGATGATCGTTTCACGACTGGCTCCTTCGGCCGGCGGGGTGCGTCACGACGGACGATGCGGTACGATGCTGCCGGACTCGTTCCATGCGAGGGAACGATCGCATCCCGGGAGCGCACGCACCACGACCATGGGGACGAAACACAGGCCGGAAGACGCGGTCATCCGCTGGCGCTGGCCGATCGCGGCGCTCACGGCCGGCGGCACGGCGTACGCCGTCTCGCTGCTGCTGTCCCGATCACCCCGGCTCGCCGACGCGTACGCTGCCGGTCTGGGACCCGCGCTGTCGCGCCCGCTTTCCCGTCTGACCGGTATGGTGCCGTTCTCTGTTGCGGACATCCTGGTCGCGCTCTATGCCGGCTGGCTCCTTTTCGTGTCAGCCCGCGCGATCCGGGCCGCGCTGCGCAAGCGGCGCCGCTGGCGCAACGTCCTGGCCAGCGGCGTGCGCACGACCGCGCGCGATGGCGGGATCCTGGTCACGCTGTTCTACGTCCTCTGGGGCTGGAACTACGCGGGACGGGGGTTCGCGGAGCGGGCCGGCTGGCCGGACTGGGAGGGCATCCCGACGGCCGAGCTGATCGCGCTGACGGAGACCGCAACCGCCGCCGCCAACCAGGCCTACCGGGAACTGCACGGGACGGACGACGTCGGTCGTCCTACGACGGTGGCCGACGATCCGCTTGCTCTCGACGCCGCCCTCGGCGAGGGCTGGCAGCACGTCGCAGACCGCCTCGATCTGCCGGATCGCTTCACGGCACGCTACGGGCCTGTGAAGCAGCCGCTGGCGAGCGCGGTCCTCGTCCGCGTCGGCGTCGTCGGCATCTACGTCCCGTTCACCGCAGAAGCCAACATCCTGCGCGGCATGCCGCCCGTCGGCGCGGCGACGTCGATGGCCCACGAACAGGCGCACCAGCGCGGTGTGACCGGCGAAGGCGACGCCAGCTTCCTGGGCTTCATGGCCGCGGCACTCGCGCCCGGCAGCCTGGCGCGTTACAGCGCGGCCGTCTGGGCGCAGGGCCGCCTGGCGAGCGCACTGGCGCGCGTCGATCGCGATGCCTGGCGCCGTCTGGCGGAGGATCGCCTGCCGGGCGTCCGGCGCGACCTGGAGGACCTCACCCGGTTCATGAGCCGGACCCTGCCGCTGGGACAGCGACTTCAGACCGCCCTGAACGACCGGTACCTGCGCGCCAACCGCGTCCGCGGCGGCGTGCAGAACTACGGCCTGAGCACGCGTCTCCTGATCACGTTCGCCCGCCAGAACGACGGGCGCGTTATGCCTGCCCCGCCCTGATCGACCCACCGCCGGAAGGCGACACAGCGCAAACGCACCCGGAAGCCGGCAGTCGGCCCCGGACGTGTTGCGGCCGGCCGGCGCGGCTGTTCGATTGACGACCGACCACCTTCCGGATCCCGTCGTGCTGGAGATGCTCCCATGCGCACCCGCGTTCCCGTCCTCGTGTCCGTCGCGATCTGCGCGCTGCTCGCCGGCGCCTCGTCCGCCAGCAGCCAGGCGCTCGACTACCACCGCGCGGACGTGATCCGGACCGCCGCCCGCTACGTATACGGCACGAGCCTGTTCCCGCGCTTCCTCGAGGACAGCGTTCGCTTCTGGTACACGTCCTCGGCACGCGCAGACCGCGGCGTGACGTACGTCGTCGATCCGACGCGGGCCGCGCGCCGGCAGCTGTTCGACAACGCGCGGCTGGCCGCGTCGCTGTCCGTCGCGGCCGACACGATCGTCGATCCCACGAGGCTGCCGACCTTCGCCGTCGTCGACACGGGCCGTACCATCGAGATCCGCTTCCGCAAGAAGGTCTTCCGCTGCGCGGCCGCGACGCACGCCTGCACCGCGATCGACACGATCGTCTGGAAGACGGAGCGCGAGCTGCGTGACGGGCCCGACTGGGTCTCGCGCTCGCCGGACCGGCAGTGGGACGTGTTTGCATACGACCGCGACCTCTACGCGCGACCCGCACGGCTCACCAACGACGAGGCCATCGCCCGCCGCGATTCCGTGCTGAACGCGATGGCCCTGGCCGAGACCGCGAAGCAGGACACGATGCGCCAGGACACGGCGCGCAAGGACTCGGCGGCCGCCCGCCCGCCCGGCGCGCGTTCCGTGGCTGATTCCATAGCACTGCCCTCCGGCTCGACGCGGCTCACGACCGACGGCGCCGAGCAGTGGGGCTGGGACGACGACCTGGGCTCGCTCTTCTCCGGCACGCCGCCGCAGCGGTTCCGGCCGAAACGGCCGCCCATCAGCTGGGCCGGCGACTCGCGGAAGTTCGCCATGCAGCGGCTGGACTACCGCGGCGTGGGCCGCTACCCGCTCTACTCGTCGACCTCGACCAAACCCGTCGACAAGAGCTACTTCTATGCGGCCGTCGGGGACAGCACGATCCCGCAGTTCGACGTGCGCATCGTCCACATGGGCGATCTGCTGGCCAACAACGGTCAGGCCACCCCTCGTGTCGTGCGCATCGACGAGCCCCCCTCACCCGCCATCAACTTCGGGGCGGGCATCCAGTGGTCACGCAGCGGCGACCGCGTGTTCGTCATGAGCGCGTCGCGCGGCTACAAGCGCATGACGCTGTCGGCCGCTGATGTCGAGACGGGCGCCCTGACCACCATCACGAAGGACTCCGTCCCGACGTGGCTCGAGGGCCGCGGCTTCCGCGTCGTCAACGGCGGAGAGGACATCCTGTACCTGTCGGAGCGCGACGGCTGGAACCACATCTACCGCTACGGCGCGGACGGCACGCTCAAGAACCAGGTCGAGTCCGGGCCTTATACCGTCAGCTTCATCAACAAGGTCGACAGCGTGGCGAAGCAGGTCTGGTTCACCGCGCTGGGCCGCGAGGGCGGGGTGCCGTACTACGGCAGGCTGTATCGCGCGAATTTCGACGGCAGCAACCTCACGCTGCTGACGCCGGAGGACGGCGCGCACGCGTCGACATTCATCCCCAAGGCCAACTACTTCATCGACACCAACACGCGCGCCAACCAGCCGCCGGTCATCACACTGCGCAACGGCGCGACCGGCCAGGTCGTGATGGAGCTGGCGCGCGGCGATGTCGAGCTGCTCGAGTCGGTCGGCTGGACACGGCCCGAGGTCTTCACGGTCAAGGCCAGGGACGGCGTGACGGACCTGTGGGGGCTGATGTACAAGCCGTCCGACTTCGACTCGACGAAGAGCTACCCGATCATCGACCACATCTATCCCGGCCCGCAGGTCGGCAGCGTGGGGACCTGGGCGTTCAACGCGCGCCACGAGCCGCGCGCGCTCGCAGAGCTGGGCTTCATCGTCATCGAGCTCGACCACATGGGCACGCCCGGCCGGTCGAAGGCGTTCCACGAGTTCTACTACGGCAACATGGGGGACAACGGGATCCCGGATCACATCGCCGGGATCCGGCAGCTGGCCGCGCGGCACCGGTGGATCGACATCGGACGCGTCGGCATCTACGGACATTCCGGCGGCGGCTTCGCGTCCACGGATGCGATCCTGCGCTACCCCGACTTCTTCCACGTCGCCGTGTCCGGCGCGGGCAACCACGACAACCGCACCTACGGCTACTTCTGGGGCGAGAAGTATCAGGGCCTGCTCAAGAAGAACCCGGACGGGACGGACAACTACACCGCGTCCGCGAATTACACGATGGCCGCGAACCTGAAGGGCAAGCTGCTGCTCATGCACGGGGACATGGACAACAACGTGCACCCGGCCAACACGCTGCGCGTGGTCGACGCCCTGATCAAGGCCAACAAGAACTTCGACATGCTGATCGTGCCGGACGCGGCGCACGGGCTGCCCGATTACACGATTCGCAAACAGTGGGACTACTTCGTGAAGCACCTGCTGGGCGTCGAGCCGCCGGAGGGATACCGGATGATGGACCGGCCGCCGTTCCAGTTCTTCTAGGCGCGCGGCCAACGGGGCCGCGATCCGGCAGAATGACCGGAGCGCGGCCCCGCAGGCGCCGCACCCGCCAGGACCGGTTTCGCTGCTATTGCACCGGACGCGGAGGGAGATCGCTGTTCCAGATCTCCCACACCGACTTCCACGTACCGTCCGCCTGCCGCTCGACTGCGGCCATCCATTTGCCACTGTCGTCGTACGGCTGCTCGCCATTCGTGGGCATGACGGTCACTCTGTAAGTGCCGCGCACGACGGCCAGATCGCCCGAGATCCGCACATCGGCGACCTCGTTCTGCACCCGGTTGTCGCTCGTCTGCCACACGGTCGCGAAGCTCTCGCGGATCGCGTCGAGCCCGGCGGCCGCTGGCACGTTCGGATTCATGCGCACCGCACCGGGTGCGTAGCGCGCCAGCATCGCGTCGATGTTCTCGGCGTTCACCGCCAGATCGAAGCTTGTCGTCAGTTCGCGAACCGCGGCCTCGTCCTGGACGAGCATGCCGGCCTCTTCTGCGGCCTCTGTGGCACCATCGGTCTCAGCCGTTTCGCCGGTGCACCCCGTTGCGCAGACGAACAGGCCGACGAAGAGCACCGGGGCAAAATGGCGGGATCGTTGCATGGCGGGCTCCGCGAGAGAGGAAAGGGAGCGGGTCGTCACGAGAGCGCGTCGGCCGCCGTGCGCCGTGCGCGTGCGTGCGCAGCGCTGGCGAACCGGCATTCTCGATGGTGTGCGCGGGCCGCCGTGCCCGTCAAGGATCGCGAGCCGTACTGCCGCTCAGAGCCGGAATGACAGGCCCGCGCCGCCGAACGGGCGGCTCACACGGCTGACACCGAGCTCGAGCGACACCCGCAATCTGCCGGCAAGGCGGATGCGCACGCCCGCGGAGCCACGCAGATGGACACCGTCGCCGCACGTGTCCGCTTCGCATGGGGCGGGTCCTGCGCCGATCCCTCCGCGGACGAACGGACTGACCACGCGCCGCGCGAGTTCGTAACTCGGCGAGACGTACACGCTCCAGCCTTCGTGGCCCGCGCCGCTGATGGCCGTGTCCTCGAAGTAGTGATCTGTTCCGAGGCCCAAA
>JBFFZF010000069.1:0-20918 GCA_041568755.1 Longimicrobiales bacterium
GAGCACGCGCCCGAGGAAGTGGCCGCGGCCCTGAGCGCGCTGCTGCGTCAGCGGAGCAGCGCTCCCGCGACTGCGACCACGGCGTCCGCAGAGGCGGGCGCGTCCGACGCAGGACGAGGCGCAGCGTTCGTGAGGCTCTATATCAGCCTCGGCAGCCGCGACGGGATCCGCCCCGGCGATCTCGTCGGCGCGATCACCGGCGAGGCGGCCATCGCAGGTGATCGAGTGGGGAAGATCGACATCCGTGACAACTTCTCCGTCGTCGAGGTCGGCGCGGCCGAAGCCGATCGCGTGATCCGCGCGTTGAACGGGACGACGGTGAAAGGCCGGAGCCTGCGCGTGGACTACGACCGGCCGCAGAGCGGCCCGGCGCGCAGCGGGCCGGCACGCAGCGGGCCGACACGCAGTGGGCCGGGTCCGCGACGGCCCCGACCGGACGGCGGCCGGCGCGGCCGCTGAGCGCGCGACGCCCGCGCAACGCTTACCGCACCACCAGCACGCCACACACCACCACATGGCCGCGCACGCGGAAACCCGACCGCTGACTGTCGTCTGACCGGACCGTACTGCCGGGGAAGGACATTGTCCGGCCGGGTCGCAGCGGGTGCGCCCGGCCGGTCAACGCGTATGGAGCTTATGGATTCAGTGTATCCTTGAGTGCCTTGCCAGCGCGGAACGAAGCCGCGATCGATGCAGGGATGTGGATCTCCTCACCCGTGCGCGGGTTCCGGCCGGTCCGGCCCTTGCGCTTGCGCGCTTCGAAGGTGCCGAAGCCGGACAGCTGAACCTTGTTGCCGGCGCGCAGCGACTGGGCGATGAGTCCGGCGGGCGCGTCGAAGAGCGCGTCGACCACACGCGCCGCTTCCGGCCGGCCGATGTTGGCGCGCATCGCCAGCGCATTGACGAGTTCGGTCTTGTTCATGGCATGGCTCCCTTGGACTCCCGGCATGCGCCGGGGCGGATGATGATGCCGCGCGCTGCGAGTGCGCACGGCCGGCTCGTTTCACGTCAGTTGTAAAGTCAAGACTAGGACGGAACGACCGGCATCGTCAAGAGAATGCGGCGAGACGCGTCGCTGCCGGACAGCCCGACTCGCGAAGTCGTGCGTCGACACGATGATACGGGCGCTGTTCCGCAGGCCATGCCCCGCCGTACAACCATCCGTGCGCCAGCCTCATGACGGCGAGCGATCGCCTGTGCTCCGTGTGCGTGGACGCGGCCGTGTCATCGCATCGGGCGACAGGATCTCGTCCAGTTCCGCCTGCGTGAGCCAGCCTTTCTCGCGTACGAGCTCGTACACACCGCGGCCGGTGTCGAGCGCCTCCTTGGCCAGTGTCGTGGACCGTTCGTAACCCAGATAGGGGACGAGTGCGGTCACCACGCCGATGCTGCGCTCGAGCATGTCGCGGATGCGTTCACGGTTGGCGGTGATGTCGACCACACAGCGCTCGCGCAGCACGATGCAGGAACGCGTCAGCATGTCTACGGATTGGAAGATGTTGAACGCGATGACCGGCTCGAAGACGTTGAGCTGCAGCTGGCCGGCCTCGGCGGCGACGGTCACAGTCACGTCGTTGCCGATCACCTGGAAACAGACCTGGTTCACGACTTCCGGGATGACCGGGTTGACCTTGCCCGGCATGATGCTCGATCCGGGCTGCATGGGGGGCAGGTTGATCTCGGCCAGGCCGGCGCGCGGCCCGCTGGAGAGCAGACGCAGGTCGTTGCAGATCTTGGAGAGCTTCACGGCCACGCGCTTGAGGACGCCGGAGACGATGACGAACGCACCGGTATCCTGCGTCGCCTCGACCAGATCGGGGCTCGTGACCAGGTCGAGCCCGGTGATCGCGGCCAGCCGCTCGCGGACCAGACCGGCGTACGCGGGGTCGGTGTTGATGCCGGTCCCGATGGCCGTCGCGCCCATGTTGATCTCGCGCAGCAGGCCGGCCACCTCGCGCAGCCGGTCGATGTCCTCTCCGATCGTAACGCCGTAGGCGCGGAACTCCTGGCCGAGCGTCATCGGCACGGCGTCCTGCAGCTGGGTCCGACCCATTTTCACGATATCGGCGAACTCGTCCGCCTTCATCATGAACGCATCGCGCAGGAACGCGAGCGCGTCCTGCAGCTCCGCCAGCGCCCAGATCCCGGCGATGCGCAGCGCCGTCGGGTACACATCGTTCGTGGACTGCGACAGGTTGACGTGGTTGTTGGGGTGGACCACGTCGTACCGGCCGCGCGGCTCGCCGAGCAGCTCGAGCGCACGGTTCGCGATGATCTCGTTGGCCGCCATGTTGGTCGACGTGCCGGCCCCACCCTGGATGACGTCGACGACGAACTCCGAGTGCAGGCTGCCCTCACGGACCTCGGCGGAAGCGCGCATGATCGCATCGGCAACACGTTCGTCGAGCAGATCGAGCTGCAGGTTGGCCCAGGCTGTGGCCTCTTTGATGGCGGCGAGGGCACGGATCAGGTGCGGATACTGGGCGACGGGCACACCAGTGATCGAGAAATTCTCGATCGCGCGCAGCGTCTGGATGCCGAAGTAGCGGGCATCAGGCACATCGCGCTCGCCCAGCAGGTCCTTCTCGCGTCGGCTGGCGCCCGAGACGTAGACGCCCGCCAGCCCGGCGGCATGGTCGCCGGCCAGCCGGACACGGCTGGTGATCGTGCTGGCCGCACCGCTGACCAGTCGGGCGTACAGGTCCGGTCGTTCGTCCGCGAGGCGCTCGAACGCCTCGTGCGGGATCTCGAGGACCTCGGCGGACTCGCGCACGAGCGCGGAAGCGCTGTGCGGGTAGTCGTCGAAGACACTGACCTCGCCGAACGAGTCGCCCGGACCCAGGACGTGCAGCGTGCGCGGCCGCCCGCGCGGGCCCGTCTGCAACTCGATGCGGCCGCGCAGTACGACACCGAAGGAGCGGCGCGGCTGGCCCTCGTGGAAGACGTACGCACCGGGCAGGTACCCCAGCACGCTCGCGAGCGATGCGATATAGGTGATTTCGTCGGGTGCGACGCGCCGCATGAGGTCGAGCGCGCGCAGTGCCTGTTGTACCGTCGGTTCCATGACTCAGCCGAAAACGCCTTTGAAGAAGAAGAAGAAGAACGCGGCCAGGCCGGCGCCGATGGGCAGCGTCACCAGCCACGATGTGATGATCCCGGCCACGACGCGCAGGTCGATCGCCGCGATGCCCCGGGCCAGGCCGACGCCGAGCACGGCGCCCACGATGATGTGCGTGGTCGAGACGGGCAGGCCCAGCCGCGATGCGACGACGACAGTCATGGCCGCCGCGATCTCGGCGCAGAACCCGCGGCTGGGCGTCAGCTCCGTGATCTTCGTGCCAATCGTCTTCATGACCCGGTAACCCATCGTGGACAGGCCCAGCACGATGCCGCCACCGCCCAGCACCAGGATCCACAGCGGGATCGCCGCCGACTGGCCGACCTCGCCCGACTGCACGATCGACACGACCGCGGCCAGCGGGCCGATGCCGTTGGCGACATCGTTCGAGCCGTGCGCGAACGCCATGGAGCAGGCCGTGAACACGCACAGCGGCGCGAAGACGCGCTCGACGCCGGCGTAGTGGAAGTCGCGCTCGATGCCGGGGTCGACATGGATGCGCCGGATCAGCAGCCGGCCGACAACGCCGATGATCCCGCCGATGACCAGCGCCACCCCGAAGACCTGGCCGGTGGACAGATTCAGATTCAGGTGCGTCAGCCCCTTGAACATCGTGATGAGGGCGATGAGCACGCCCATGAAGAAGACGTAGACGGGGCCGTACCGCTTCGCCGCCTCGAGCGGCGAGTCCGCATCCAGGATGAAGTGGCGCAGGCTCAGCGTCAGCAGGAACGCGATCGTCGCACCGAGCAGCGGCGAGATCAGCCAGCTGGCCACGATGCCGCCGACCTGCGGCCAGTCGACCGCGTCCACGCCCACACCGACCACACCGAATCCGATGAGCGAGCCGACGATCGTGTGCGTGGTCGAGACGGGCCAGCCGAAGTAGCTGGCCACCATCAGCCACAGGCCGGCAGCGAGCAGCGCGGCCAGCATCCCGTAGACCAGGATGTCGGGCGATGGGATGGCGGAGGCATCGATGATGCGGCCGCGGATCGTGCTCGTCACGTGGCTGCCGGCCAGCACGGCGCCCGAGAACTCGAAGATCGCCGCGATGAGGATGGCCTTGCGGACCGTGATCGCGCCCGAGCCCACGGACGTGCCCATGGCGTTGGCGACGTCGTTCGCGCCGACGCCCCAGGTCATGTACAGGCCGAAGATCACGGCCAGCGTGACGAACACGAGCGCGTATTCCATTCGCTCCCCTGGTGTCAGGCCAGTAGGCGGACCCGCGGCTCAGCGGGCGAGCAGGAGGCGCAGTCGATCGCCCACGTTCTCGGCCTCGTCGGCGACTTTGCCCAGTGTCCGGATCGCGTCGTACCAGAACACGACGGAGAGCGGGCCGATCTCTTCCTCGTGGTCGAACAGCACGCGCACCAGGGCCATGCCCTGGTGGTCCGTCTCCGTCTCGATCTCGTCGATCTGCTCCGCGACGCTCAACACTCGGTCCGCATCGCGGCCGCGGAACCCGGACTCGAGCAGCTCATCCAGCCGGTCGACCGCCTGGCGGCACATCGCGGTCGCGTCGACGACCCGGCGCACGAAGGCGATCAGGTCGTCACGCAGCGCAGCGGGCGTCTGCAACCGGCCCAGCGAGAGGAGCCCGGCCACGTCCTGAGCGGCGCCCGCAATGGCGTCCTGCGTGCTCAGCAGATCCAGCAGATCCCGCCGGCCCACGGGCATGAGAAACGCCGCCGGCAGATTGGCGCGCACGCCGTTCTTGATCTGGTCCGCCTCGTGCTCGAGCCGGAAGATCGTGTCCTTGCATTTCTGCACGGTATCCAGGTCGCCTGCAACGAGCGCATCGAAGAGCGGGACCAGCTCGTTGACGCACTGCTCGACGACGCGCATGTGCTGCTGGATCGGGCCGAACGGCGACTTGCCGAACAGGGCGGCCAGCGGATTCGTGGTTCTCATGGGTTGACCTCGTTCAACACGATGGAACGGTCCGGCAGGGAGCGGCCCGGGTAGGTCAGCGGAACGACCCTGGCGCCGACGCGGGTGAAGATGGACACACGGTCGGGTTTCGCGCTATAGACCAGGTGGTGACCGACCACGCCGCCCAGTTCCACGACCGCCGTATCCTCACCTTCCCGCGGGTTGTGGGAGACGATGACCGCAGCGGTCTTGGCCATGCCGAGCGCCTTCTGCAGGGAGCGGACGTCGCGCTTGGTGTAGCCGCCGGGGTTGCGCGGCGTCTGGATCCGGTTCCACGTCAGCTGGTAGCGGAAATGCGGGTACTGGTGAATGTCGATGAGCTTCTCGCGCGTGACCGCCTCCACGGGCGGGCCGGCATGGCACGTGATGAAGCCATCGCCTGCGACGACGTACGGCAGGTTGTCGTAGAACTGCTCCATCCGTTCCAGATACGCGGCGCCTCGCCGCTGTTCCACGGTCTCGCGCCAGAGCCGGCCCTGCGGGATGCCCTGCTTCGTCACATCGCCCGAGAAGCTGTCGTGGTTGCCGCACAGGTAGATGAAATGCTCGCCGAAATGCGCGATCAGCTGGATGATCGCATCCATCATCGCGAGCGATGAGTCCATCTCGCGGAGATCCGCGCCTTCCTCGGGGTGCACGGCATCGCCCAGCACGATGACTGTGGCCTCGGCGCGTTCGAGCGCGTCGAGGAAACGGCCTTCGCTGAGCACGTTTACCAGGTTGGCCAGGTTGGCGTGCAGGTCGCCGACGACGATGGGCACGATCCCGGCCGGCAATTCCACCAGGCCGCCGGGCCGACCGCGCGAGTCACGAGGCCGCCACGGGTTCCGGTCCATGCGCTCGAGTGCACGGTCCAGGGCGGCTTCGGCCGCCGCGTTGTCGAGCACGGGTGGCAGTCCGTTCAGCAGGTGCCGCACGCGCTCGACGCGTTCGAGCCGGTCGCGCTCGAGTCGGTGCGTTTCCGCCGGATCGTTGAGCGGCACGATGACCGTGCCGGTCGGGGATTCCAGATCGGTGATCGCGATCGTATCGCCGTCATTGGCAATCTCGACCCGGGGGAACCCGCCCTCGGGATCGACCGGCAGCGTGCCGTCCCGGATCTGCCGGATGCGGATCGAGTCGCCCTCGTGCAGGCGCACGAAATCGGTGACCTGCGTGAAGTAGGCATCGCTGTCGACGATGCGCACGGAATGTGCCCACTGCGGGTCGAGGGTGTCGGTGCCGGCCTCGTCGTAGAGGCGCAGCTTGCGCGACCCGTTGACCAGCTCGATCGGCAGCGTGCTCCGGGCGACACGTGCCCGGCTGCCCGCCAGGTGGACGCGTCTCGATCCGGTCACCACGCGATCACCCGCGGTGCTCGTGAACTGACGGAAGTAATGATGCAGCCAGGACCGGCCGGGACCGTTCTGCCTGTCCGACGCGGATTCCGCGGCGGAATCGTTGATCTCCTCATCGATCACCCGAGGCGGGGCGCCGAAATCGTCGCGCACGTACACGAGCATGCCCGCGCGGTGGAAATGCCGGGCCACCGTCCAGTAGACGTCGAGCTGCTCGCGGACCCGCTCGACCGAGACCTCCTCGTCAATGGCGTGGCTGCGCCGGTCGGACCGCTGCCGGCGCACCTCGAAGACCTTCTGCGCGGGGGGCAGCAGGAACTCGAACACGTATTTGTGCCGCCATTTCCGGGGATTGCGCCAGCGGCCGAGCGGGGGCAGAACGATGCGGTCGAGTTCGAGCCGCGGCCGGGCCGTGGCCTCCACCCACTCGCGCTCGAAGGTCGACAGCGCGTCCGCGTATCCGTCGAAGGGCAGACCGAGATGGATCTGACGGGGCCGGAAGGCCAGGATCCGGGAGCGCCACCAGTTGCGCTGGGTGAGGTCCACGAACCCCTCGTCCGGCCAGCCGCCGATCTGCGTGACGAGCGTGGTCTTGCCCGTCCCGGGCGGACCCGTCACCACGACCTGGCGGAACGTGATACCGGAGGCGAACGCGACGCCGCGGATCAGCTGCAGCTGCGGGACGTCGACCAGGCCGATCTCTTTCTCGCCGGAGCCGGGCATGGCCGGTCAAGCTAGGCGGACGTCACCGTTCCGGCCACACCCAGGCGTTTGAGCTTCTCACGCAGCGTGTTGCGGGCCATACCCAGTTCCGCGGCCGCCCTCGTCTTGTTGCCCCGCCAGCGGCGCAGCGCGTCCAGGATGCGGCGGCGCTCTTCGTCCGCTGAGCCGAAGCGTGCATAACGCAGCCGGGCGAGCGGCGCGTCTGCCGGCTGCGCGGCGTCTTCGCGATGTGCCGGCCCCGCTTCGCCCGACGGTTCCAGCAGGGCGATGGGCAGGTGGCGCACCGCCAGGCGGCTGCCATCGCAGGCCAGCACGGCGGCTTCGATGGCGTGCGCGAGCTGGCGGATGTTGCCGGGCCAGGCGTGAGCGCGCAGACGGGCCAGCGCAGCGTCCTCGATGCCGCGCACGGCGCGACCGTAGCGGTCCGCGAAGCGAGCGAGGAAGCCGTCGATGAAGAGGTCGACATCGCCGCCCCGCTCGCGCAGGGCCGGCAGCCGGTAGGAGAGCACGAGCAGCCTGTGGTAGAGGTCGCGGCGGAAGCGGCCCGTGCGCACGCCCTCTTCCAGATCCATGCTCGTCGCCGCCAGCATCCGCACATCGACGCGCACAACGCGTTCGCCACCCAGACGCCGGAACTCGCGGTCCTCGATGGCCGTGAGCAGCTTGGCCTGCAGTCCCGGAGAAAGTTCGCCGACCTCATCCAGGAACAGGGTCCCACCGTCGGCCTGCTCGAGCAGACCGCGGTGCGCCTGCTGTGCACCGGTGAACGCGCCCCGGGCATGCCCGAAGAACGCGGACTCGAACAGTCCTTCGGGCACACTCGCGCAGTTCACGGCCACGAGCGGCCGGCCCGCCCGCCCCGAGGCGGCGTGGATGGACCGCGCGAGCAGGCCCTTGCCCGTGCCGCTCTCGCCCGTGAGCAGGACCGGGGCGTCGACCGCGGCCGCACGCGCGGCGAACGCGCGGATGTCCTCCGCCGCGCGACTGGTCCCCAGGATGGCATCGATCATGATCGTTCGCGGATCTCCCCGCGGGACGGACGGCGCTGGTTCCGACGCAAGGTCTGCGGGCAGCCGGGCAGGGCCATGGCTGGAACGGAACGGGTGCGCGCGGGTCCGGAGGGCGCGGCTGGCAGGGTGGACGAGGGGCGGCTACGTTGGGCCGTCCGCGGGCGGGGTGGTCGCCCGCGGCCGCCGATCCACGTTCACGATCGTGCGGTGCTGCAGCCCAACAGTCCAACTCAACGCTGGGGTCGTCCATGGCGAACCACGCCACAGGCGCAGATGCGGCGGTGCTCCCCGATGCGGCGGTAACGGGCGGGTTCTTCGGTCACCCGCGCGGGCTCGCCACGCTGTTCTTCACCGAGATGTGGGAGCGGTTCAGCTACTACGGGATGCGCGCCCTGCTCGTCCTGTTCATGACCGCCTCCGCGACGACCGGCAACCCGGGGCTGGGCTTCGACGTCGGCAAGGCCACCGCGATCTACGGGCTGTACACGGCCATGGTCTACCTGATGGCACTGCCCGGCGGCTGGGTCGCCGACAAGCTCTGGGGCCAGCGCCGCGCCGTGTTCGTCGGCGGCATCATCATCGCGCTGGGCCATTTCAGCATGGCCGTCCCGATCGTGCCGACGTTCTATTTCGGCCTCTTCCTGGTCGTGATCGGGACCGGGCTGCTCAAGCCCAACGTCAGCACGATGGTCGGCGACCTGTATCCCGAGGGTGGCGCGCGCCGCGACGCCGGCTTCTCGATCTTCTACATGGGGATCAACCTGGGCGCCTTCATGGGCCCGATCCTGTGCGGCCTTCTGGGGGAGAGCTACAACTGGCACCTGGGCTTCTCGCTGGCCGGCATCGGCATGCTGCTGGGCCTGATCCAGTACAAGATGGGCGACCGGCACCTGGGCGATGCGGGGTACCTCAACACCGGCGAGACTGCCGAGGTCGTGGCGGAACGGGAACGCGGCTTCTACCGCACACTGGGCCTGATCACGCTGGTCGCCCTGATCTTCGGCTACCTGGTCAACACGGGCGTCCTGAACCTCACGCTGCGCCAGATCGGGACCGGCCTGGGCTACGGCATCATCGCGCTGGCGATTCTGTATTTCGTGTACCTGCTCACGATGGGCGGCCACGACGAAACCGAGAAGAAGCGGCTCGTGGTCATTTTCTGGCTGTTCATTCTGGCCGCACTGTTCTGGTCCGGCTTCGAGCAGGCCGGCTCCTCGCTCAACCTCTTTGCCGAGAGTCTGACGAACCGCGTGGTGTTCGGGTGGGAAGCCCCCGCCAGCTGGCTCCAGTCCGTGAACGCACTGTTCATCATCATCCTGGCGCCCGTCTTCGGGTGGCTGTGGGTCGCGCTCGCGAATGCCCGCGTGAATCCGTCGATCCCGCTCAAGTTCGCGCTGGGTCTGCTCGGGCTGGCTGCCGGGTTCTTCGTGCTGGCATGGGGCGCGGCCAACGCCACACCGGAGAACCCGGTTTCGCCCAACTGGTTGATCGTGACCTACTTCCTGCATACCGTGGGTGAGCTGTGCCTCTCGCCCATCGGTCTGTCCTCGATCACGAAGCTGGCGCCGCGTGGCCGCGTCGGGCAGATGATGGGCGTCTGGTTCATCGCGGCATCGCTCGGCAACCTGTTCGCCGGATTGATCGCCGGCTCGCTCGAGACGCTCGCGCCGGCAGCGCTGTTCTCGAACGTCGCCATGATCGTGGGCGGCGCCGGCCTCGTCGCGGTGGTTGTGAGCCCGGGCGTCAAGCGGCTCATGAAGGGCGTGGATTGAGCCGGTGCGCTGCGGACCGCGCGTACGGCGGTCCACAGCGATCGTGCAGTGAGCGGCCGCGCCCGTCGCGAGATGGGCGCGGCCCGCGTTTCCAGGAGTCAGGATGACGGACGCAAGACCGCTGGTCATCTTCGCCGCACCGATCTTCTCGGAGACCGCGCTCCGCTACATCGCGGCGCTGCGCTCCCTGGCCGACGTGCGCGTCGCCGTCATCGGCCACGAACCTGCCGATCGCCTGCCCGCGGATGTGCGCGCCGGGCTGGCCGGCCACTGGCGTGTCGACAACGTGCTCGACGCGGACCAGCTGATGCGGGCCGCGCGCAGCCTGGCCGGGCGCAACGGCGGTCGTGTGCACCGGCTGCTCGGCGTGTACGAACAGCTGCAGGAGCCGCTGGCCACGGTGCGCGAGGCGCTGGGCATCGAGGGCATGCGGCTCGAGGCCGCACGCAACTTCCGTGACAAGTCGCGCATGAAGGCCGTGCTGCGGAGCGCCGGCGTCCCGTGCGCCCGCTTCGCGCTGTGCACCTCGCGCGACCAGGGGCTGCGCTTCGCCGCAGAGGTCGGCCATTCCGTCGTGTTCAAGCCGCCGGCCGGGGCCGGCGCGATCTCGACGTTCCGGGTGGATGGCGAGGCCGAGGTGGCGAAGGCGCTGGACGCCACGCCGCCCGGGCCGAATCGACCGGTCCTGCTCGAGGAACACATCAGAGGCGAGGAACACTCGCTGGAAACGGTGTCGATCGATGGCCGCCCGGTGTGGCACTCGCTGACGCACTACCTGCCCACACCGCTCGAGGTCCTCGACAATCCGTGGATCCAGTGGTGCATCGTACTGCCCCGCGAGATCGACGCGCCGCACTACGACGACATCCGCGCCGAGGCGGTGCGCGCGCTCGACGCGCTCGGCATGGTCACGGGTCTCACGCACATGGAGTGGTTCCGCCGGCCGGACGGGACAGTCGCGATCTCGGAGGTCGCAGCGCGCCCACCGGGCGCGCAGATCATGACCGTGGTCTCCCGCGCGCACGACATCGATTTCCACGGGGCCTGGGCCCGGCTCATGGTGCGCGGGGCGTTCGACCCGCCCGAACGGCGCTGGGCCGTCGGCGCGGCCTTCCTGCGCGGCCAGGGGCGCGGCGTCGTGAAGACCATCCACGGGCTGGAGAACGCGGGCCGGGAGGTGGGCAGCCTGGTCGTGGACGCCCGGCTGCCGGCCGTCGGGGCAAGCCCGACCGGCAGCTACGAGGGCGAAGGCTACGTGATCCTGCGCCACGCGGAGACCGAGGTCGTCGTCGAAGCGCTGCGCAAGCTGGTCTCCGCGGTGCGCGTCGAACTCGGATGAACGGACAGGCAGCGGCGAGACCATGAACGTGATCCTGTTGTCCCCGGGCTACCCACCGGAACTCGCACTCTTCACGCGCGGGCTCGCCGCACAGGGCGCCCGCGTCTACGGCGTGGGTGATCAACCGGAACAGCGACTGCCGCAGGTCGTGCGCGATCACCTCACAGGGTACCTGCACGTCGAGGCGCTCTTCGAGGAAGACGCCGTGATCGAGCGCGTATCGCGCTGGGCGGCGCCTCTGCACATCGAACGCGTCGAGTCCGTGTGGGAACCTGGGGTCCTGCTCGCGGGCCGGCTCCGGGAAGCGCTCGGCGCGCAGGGACACACGTACGAAGAACTGGTCCCGTTCCGCGACAAGGACCGCATGAAACAGGTCCTGTCGGCGGCGGGCATCCGCACGCCCCGCTACGCCCGGGCCGGCACAGTCAACGAGTGTCGCGAAGCCGCGGAGCGGATCGGGTACCCGCTCATCCTGAAGCCGATCGCGGGCGCCGGCTCGCAGGACACGGTGCGCGTGGACGATGCGGCGGGACTCGAGCAGGCGATCGCGACGCTGCGCCACGTTCCGGAACTGAACATCGAAGAGTTCATCGACGGCGAGGAGTACACGTATGACGCGGTGAGCGTGGCCGGCCGCGTCGTGTTCGAGCACATCGCATGGTACCGGCCTCGCCCGCTCGTTGCACGCCACACGGAATGGATCACGCCGCAGGTCATCGGCCTGCGCCAGATCGACACGCCCGATGTCGCGGGCGGGCGTGCGATGGGCCGGGCCGTGCTGCAGGCGATGCGCTACGGGACGGGCTTCACCCACATGGAGTGGTTCCGCAAGCCGGACGGCGAGGTCGTGTTCAACGAAATCGGCGCGCGGCCGGGTGGCGGACGGCTGGTCGATGCGATGAACTACATCGCCGACACCGACCTCTTCGGCGGCTGGGCCGAGGCCGTCGTGCACGGCCGGTTCACCCAGCCGGCCGAACTGCGCTACAACACGGCGCTCATGTTCAAGCGCGGCCGCGGCACGGGCACGATCCGGCAGATCGAAGGGCTGGACAGCATCCTCGCGCGCTTCGGCGAACACATCGCCGCCATCGAGCTGCCCCGCCTGGGCTCGCCGCGCGGTGACTGGCGGCGCCGCCTCACCGCGGAGGGCTGGCTCGTCGTCCGGCACCCGGATCTGACCCGGCTGCTCGAGATCGCCGAAACGATCGGGACCGACCTCCAGTTCAACGCGTGGTGATGTCGTCATGAACGTCGTCATCCTCTCACCCGGGTATCCGGCCGAGATCCCGCTGTTCGTGCGGGCGCTCGCCGAGCAGGGCGCGCACGTGTACGGCGTCGGCGATCAGCCCGCCGACTCGGTGGCCCCGCACGTGCGCTACCATCTGGCCGGGTACCTGCGCATCGAGTCGCTGCTCGAAGAGGAGAAGGCCGTCGAGGCCGTGCGCGCGTGGCTGGCAGGAAGAACCGTGCACCGCGTCGAGGCCCTGTGGGAGCCGCTCGTCCTGCTCGCCGCGCGCATGCGCGAGGCACTCGGGGCCGAGGGCCACCGCCACGACGAGGTCCTGCCGTTCCGCGACAAGGACATCATGAAGCAGCGGCTGGCCGCCGCCGGGATCCGCACACCCCGGCACGCGCGGGCGCAGAGCGCAGCGGCGTGCCGGGAAGCGGCGCAGCGCATCGGGTATCCCATCATCCTGAAGCCGATCGCCGGCGCGGGCTCGCAGGACACCTACCGCGTCGATGATGAGGCCGGGCTGGAGCAGGCGATCGCGAAACTGGGCCACGTCCCGGACGTCGCCGTCGAGGAGTTCATCGAAGGCGAGGAGTACACGTACGACACGGTGTGTGCCGACGGGCGCATCCTGTTCGACCACATCGCGTGGTACCGGCCGCGTCCGCTGATCGCGCGCCACGTGGAGTGGATCACGCCACAGATCGTCAGCCTGCGCGACATCGATGCGCCGCACCTGCGCGATGGGCGGGCGATGGGCCATGCCGTGCTCGAGGCGCTCGGGCACCGCACCGGGTTCACGCACATGGAGTGGTTCCGCAAGGCGGACGGGGAGGTCGTGTTCAGCGAGATCGCGGCGCGGCCCGCCGGCTCGCACTCCGTCGACGCGATGAACTACGCGTGCGATGTCGATCTCTACCGCGGCTGGGCCGAAGCGATCGTGCAGGGCCGGTTCTCACAGGTCTTCGAGCGACGGTACAATGCCGCCCTCATGTTCAAGCGGGCACAGGGCTCGGGCCGCATCCAGCGCATCGACGAGCTGGAAACGCTGCAGGCGCGTTTCGGTCCGTACATCGTCGCGCTCGACCTGCCGCGGCTGGGTTCGCCCCGCGGCCAGTGGCGGGAGCACCTGACCGCAGAGGGCTGGATGGTCGTCCGGCACCCGGACCTCGACCGCCTGCTCGAGATCGCGGATACCATCGGGACGGAACTGCAGCTTTACGCCTGGTGACGGGACGTGACCCTGCGGCCCCAACGGGAACTACCCGCTCCCGACGCGCATACGATGACATCCACGCGCGAACGACGCGGTACCGCGTCCGCTGCGCACGTTTCGCACGGGAGATGCCTTTGCGGCGCATGACCACGGAGCACGTGACCCCGCGATGGGCGGTCGGACAGCGGGCCAGTTCCGCGCGAGTTGCCGGCCACCGCGTCCGGACGCTGCTGCGCACAGGGACCGTCTGCGCGTTTCTGCTCGCCCTGGCGGCGCTGCCGACCCGCGCCGCGGCGCAGCAGGTGAGCCGCGCCGACAGCGCCGCTGTGCTGCTGGCCGGCGCCCGGCTGCTCGACAGCCGCGGCGAGAGCGAGGCGGCGGACGCCCTGTACGCGCTGCTGGTCGAGCGGTTCGGGGACACGGCCGCCGCGCAGGCAGCCCGCGAGCGCCTGCGCGTGCCAACGGCCAGCCGCTCGACACGCAGCGGCCGCGTCGAGCTGCAGGTGTGGACCACGCTCTATGGCCTGTGGCTGGGTGTCGCCGTGCCTGCCGCGCTCAGCGCCGACGGCCCGGAGCCGTACGGCGTCGGTCTGCTGCTCGGCGGACCCGCCGGTTTCCTGACCGGCCTGAACCTGGCCCGCTCGCGCGACCTGACGGATGGGCAGGCCCGGGCGATCACGCTGGGCGGGACGTGGGGCACCTGGCAGGGCCTTGGCTGGGCGCAGGTTTTCGATCTGGGCGAGGAAACCGTGTGCAACGGGGACGTTTGTTTCTTCGAGGACTCCGCGGACGAGAAGTTCGCCGCGATGATCGCAGGCGGCGTCACGGGCATCGCCGTCGGCGCGCTGCTCAGCCGGAAGAACATCCCGCAGGGCGTGGCCACAGCCGTCAACTTCGGCGCGCTGTGGGGCACCTGGTTCTCGTGGGCCGGCGCGTATCTGGCCGATCTGGAGGACGACAACCTGCTCACGGCCACGCTGCTCGGCGGGAACGCGGCCCTGCTGGCGACGGCCCTGGCCGCGCCACGCTGGAACATCAGCCGCAACCGGGCCCGCCTGATCAGCATCGGCGGCGTGATCGGCGGATTGTCCGGGCTCGGCGTGAACCTCATCGCCCAGCCCAGCAGCGACAAACTGTTCGTCAGCATCCCTCTGGTCATGAGCGCGGCAGGGCTGGCCATCAGCGCAGCCGCCACGCGCGACTACGATGCACGGCCCGCCGGCGGCGGGAACGACTTCGACGCGTCGCTGCTGCGACTGGAGAACGGAACCTGGAGCGTGGCGACACCGATGCCCGTTCCGACGCTCCTGCCGGTCGAGCACGCCGGGCGCACGGCGTGGCGGCCAGCGCTGGGCGTCACGCTGCTCCGCGCCAGGTTCTGAGATCGAATTCGCGCACGCCGAGCGCCGGCCCCGGCAGGGCCGCGCCGGCAGCACATGCCATGAAGACGACGAACCGGCTTCTGCTCACAGGCGCTTGTCTCGCAGCGCTGGCTGGCTGCCGCGAAGGCGACGGGCCGATCCGCCCCGTCGATGGCGGCCGCGCGTGGGTCGCTTCCGACCCGCCGGGCGCGCGCATATTCGTGGACAACATCGACACCCGCCAGTTCACACCGGACACCGTGCGCGGGTTGAGTGGACGGCACGACATTTCCGTCCGTCTGGACACCCTGGGGACGACCTACGGATTCACCGCTCGCATCTTCCTCTCCGATGAGGACAGCACGGTGTCGATCTCCGGCCCGCTCGTGATGCGTTGCGACGAGGTGATCTGCTTCACCGCACAGCACCGCTACTGGGCAGCGAATCGAGTGCGCTTCGCGACGAATCCCGTCGGCAACCTGTTCCTGCGTGCGGGCGTGGGTGGTGGCGGCCTGTTCTGGCCGGCCATCACGAACAACAGTTACGCATCCGGAGGCATGGTCGCGTTCGCCGGCCTGCTGGCAGGACGCGACACAGTGGCCCTGGGCATGTACGACAGCAACTACCTGGCCGGGCGGCCCGCACCGACCATCGCGCAGGCCCCGGACCGCGTCGATGTGCGCCAGACGACATGGATCGTACCGCCCTCGTCGCTCATCCAGCGCATCACGATCCGCGGGATCCAGGTGACCGAACAGCTGGTCGCGACCGGCGAACTGGACGATGTCGTCGTCCTGCGCCTCGTTTTCCGCAACATCACGCACGAGCCACTGTACGCGGCGCTGGACCCCACGATCCCGTTCGGCGGGGCCGTGTACGAGCAGGCCTGGGTCGGCTTCATGCTGGACCCCGACATCGGGACGCCCGGCGACGATGCGTTGAGCTACGAACGCGATCTCGACCTGGTCTATGCCTACGATGTGCGCTGGGATGAGAACGGGTTCGGCGGCGGGTTCGCGCGCGCGCCCGGCCTCGTCGGACTGCGCATGCTCGACGCGCCGCCCGGCACGACGGTCATTCTGAACGGCTGGACCAGCCAGGGGACCGGTTCCCGGGACTGGGTCGCCGGTCAGCTCAACGAACGCAGCGGCTGGAGCATGCTGAGCGGCGTGCGACCGTATGCGCCAGACCACCCGGATCGCCGGATCGGACACATGCCGCTCGGCCCCGGCGACGTGCGCATCTCCGTCAGCGCCGGGCCCGTGCGCCTCGAACCGCGCGACTCCGTCGTCGTGCGCGTGGCCATCCTGCTGGCCGACCCGGTCACGGGCACGTTCGCCAGCGGGACTCAGATGGAGCCCGGCGAGCCGACCGATCGAACACGTTCGCTGCATGCGGCCGCCGGCAACCTGTTCCGCAAGGCCGCCGAGGTGGCAGCGGCCGCACGCTGAGTGCGGAGCGGCGCCGACACCCGCCCCACCCCATCCCGATCCCCAACCCCGATCCCGCTGCCCGCCGTGCCGTTTCCGTCAGGTCGTCACGATGTCGCGCCGCGCCGTCCGTTCCAGACCCGCCGTCCAGAACACGGCCGATGCCGCGAGCAGCGCCAGCACGTCGCGCGCGGGGAACCCGCCGTCGCGCAGGATGAGAGCGGGCCGGTAGTAGTCCATCAGGCCCAGGAACCCGAGCGCGTCGGCCGGCGGCCAGTACGGGCCCAGGAAGTTGAGCAGGAACGATCCGGCGACGAAGGCGAAGGCCGCGGCCAGCGCGCGACCGCGCCGGTCGGCCAGAGAGGAAACGGCCATTGCGAAGGCCCCCGCCGCACACGCCATGGCGAGCAGGTTCACCGCTGCCGTCGCAGCGCGCGCCAGGGCCGGTCTGACGTCCGCCGGCAGCGTCGATGTTGCGAGGACGTAGCCCGTGAAGCCCGCCAGCACGACACACACCGCCGAGATCAGCCAGACGAGTGAAACGGCCACGTAGACGGTGCGTCGCGACGCGGGCCAGCCGAGCAGCACATCGATCGTCCCGTTCTCGACCTCGCCGGCGGGGAAACGGGTGGCCAGCGCGATGCCGTGCGCCCACACCAGTGCCAGGACGACCGGATGCGTCCACATCACCGCCAGCAACATCGTCACGGACAGGCCATCGCTCATGTCGATGCCCATCATGGCGGAGATGACTGAACGGATGAACGGGACCTGCAGCATGAATTCGTTGAGGCCGCCCAGCAGCTGCGGCAGGACATACGTGATGAGGCCGGTCACGAGGCCGACACCCAGCGCGAAGCTGGCCGTAGACAGCCACGTCTCGCGGATGGTCTTCGTCAGCAGGCCGCGCATCACGACTCCGGTGCCCGATAGAAGGCGCGGAAGATGCCGTCCAGTTCCGGCGGCCCGAGCGTGAAGTCGACGGCGCGCTGCTCGCGCAGGAACTCGATCAGCAGGCGCGGATCGCCGGCCAGCGCGGCATGCCAGGTAGCGCCGTGGCGCGCAAGGATACGCAACCCCTGCGGCGGCGCTGCCGCGTCCGCCGCCGCCGCGTCGGGAAAGCGGATCGTCACTTCGCGCAGGGCGCGTGCGCGCAGCGTGGACAACGCCTCGTCCGCCACGATGCGGCCGTCCCGCACGACGATCACGTGATCACACAGTGCGTCGACATCGGCGAGCGTGTGGCTCGAGAAGAACACCGTCGCACCGGCCGCGGCCCGCTCGCGCAGCACGTCGTTGAGCGCGTCCCGGACGAGTGGATCGAGCGCCGAGGTGGGCTCGTCCAGGATGATGAGACGGGGCGTGTGGACCAGCGCGAGCACGAGACCCAGCTTCTGACGCATGCCGCGGGACATGCGCCGCACGGCGACGTCGGGGTCGAGGTCGAGCCGGGCCAGCAGCCCGGTCGGGTCGGGCACGCCCCGGCCGCGCACGGCCGCTGCGATGGCCAGCGCCGAGCGGGTCGTCATCCACGGATAGAGGCGGAGATCGCCGGGCAGGTAGCCGACGTCGCGCCGGATACGCGCGCTCTCGCGCCAGCAGTCCATCCCGAAGATGCGCGCGTCACCCGACGTCGGCCGCAGGAACCCGAGCATGACGCGGATCGTGGTCGTCTTGCCGGCTCCGTTGGGGCCGAGGAAACCGACGAGCCCGCCTTCGGCCACGTCGATGCTGACGGCCTCGATGCCGCGGCGTGCGCCGTAACGTCGGGTCAGATTGCGGAGTGCGATCAAGCGCCGCTCCGTTCTCAGGACTGTGCCAGTCGCTCCTCGAGCCGCGCCCGGACCGCCGGCCACTCGCTCTCGATGATGCTGAAGTACACGGAGTCGCGTCGCCGGCCGTCGTCCACCAGCATGTGGCTGCGCAGGATACCCTCCTCACGTGCGCCGATCCGCAGGATCGCCGCCCGCGAACGCGCGTTGAGCGCGTCCGTCTTGAACTCGACGCGGATGCAGCCCATGTGCTCGAAGGCGTGGCGCAGCATCAGGTACTTGGCCTCCGTGTTGACCGCCGTCCGCTGCCACGGCTGTGCGATCCAGGTCCAGCCGATCTCCACGCGCCGGTTCGCGTGGTCCGCGTTCGCGAAACGCGTGCTGCCCACCACGCGGCCGCTCTCACGCTCCGTCGTCACGAACGGCAGCGCGCTGCCCTCCGCCTGCCAGCGCAGTGCCGTCTCGACGTACGCGCGCATCGCTGCCTCGTCCGGCATGCGGGCCGTGCTCCACGCCCAGAGCTCCGGGTCCAGCCCAATCGCACACAGCGCGTCCACGTGTTCGATGGTCAGCGGATCCAGGCGGACGACCCGGCCAGTCAAGGTCACGGGGGAGAGCATCAGGGGCGAGCGCCGGCGGGAATGGGGATCGATGCTCGGGATCGAGGATCGGGGACGGCGGGCATCGGGATCGATGCTCGGGATCGAGGATCGGGGACGGCGGGCGTCGTGATCATGGCCAGGGCTGGAGGATCGGGCCACGCACCGCGGACGCACCCTCCCGCCGTTCCCCCATCATCCGTCCCGAACCCCCATCCCCATTCCCGCCGTCCCTTCCGTTCACCGCATCTTCCGTTTCAGTTCCTCGAGTCGCTCCTGCGCGGCCCGCTCGCGCTCCTCCCGTTCGAGCCTGCCGAAGTCGCGCGCTTCGACTTCCTCTTCCTCGAGGATGTCGCGGACCGGGCGATCGTCGATGGTCCGGGGCGCGGCGGGCTGCTCGGCGAGCACTTTCTCCATCGATTCGATATCGCGGGCCAGCAGGCCGCGTTCGGCCTCGAGGACTTCGACTTTGCGGGTGAGCACACTGGCGCGCTCTGCGTGACGGGTCGCGAACTCGACGGCGATGCGGGCCGTCTCCTCGTCGTTCACGGCCAGGGCCATCTGCTCGCGGCGCCGGCAGACCTGCTCGTTCTCGCGCTCGCCGTCGGCCTCGCGGCGCGTCCGCCGGATCTCGCTGTCCAGCTTCTGCAGTGCGCCGCGCACGGCCATGACATCGCGGTGCATCGCCCTAGTCCGGCTGTCCGATGCGCCGTCATCGCCGGCCAGTTCGCGCCGGAAATTCTCGACGGCATCACGCCACGCCTGCTTCCAGTCTTCCCACATGAGGGCAAAGGTAGTGATGGCCGGCCGTGTGGCAAACGGCTCGGCCGACCGTCAGAGCGCGTCGAGGACCTGGCCGACGGCGCGCCGGCCCTCGTCGGCGGCCGGGCCCCAGTGCTGCAGACCGTCCAGCTCGGAGTGCCCGAAGGCGATGCGGCCGTACGCCTGACGGATCGTGTCACGCGGCGCCGGACCGTCGCCGGCCCCGCCGTAGAAGCCCGGATACGGCACCGAGTACGCGTGCCCCCAGCGGTTCAGGATGAGACCCGCGACATCGTTCGCGGCGCGGAATCCGGCGGACCCGAACAGCCGCTCCATCTGGCGGAGGATGCGGCGCTCGTACTCGGCGTAGCTCGTGAACATCAGTTCCGCCCGGCCGCGCGCCAGCTGGGCGTCGATCGGCAGGCCGGGATAGAAGAAGGGCGTGTAGAACGAAAGCACGGCGGGCCGGTCCGGATCCAGCGGCGGCTGGTAGCGTCCGGCGTGCATCGGCCGCCGGATGTTGCACGTCCAGCCGAAGTCGTCCTCACCTTTCTGCCAGATCGCGGCCGTGATGCCCAGCTCGTGCAGGAACCGCCAGTTCGTCAGCGCGACATTCGCGACCAGGAACGGCGCGTGCCGGAACTGCGCGTACGCGGCGCGGTGCGCCTCGGGCAGGTCCTTCACGATGTAGCGGTTGATCCAGCCGCCCGTCGCCATGACCACGGCCCGGGCGCGCAGCGTGTGCAGTTCGCCCGCCCGCGTGTACACGATCGTGACACCGCCCGCCGCGGCGGGATCGCCGTCGTGCGCGACATGAACGACCGTCGCGCCCAGCCGCATGCGCACGGGCTGGCCCGTGCGGTCCAGCGCAGCGAACCGGATCGCGCCGGTGATAATGTCCTCGAACGTGGCTGTGCCGGCGATGCCATCCGGGATCAACGTCTTGAGGAAGTACCGGGCATAGCCGCTGTTGCCGCCCGGGAACGAGTGACGGTGCAGTCCTGCGGGCGGCGGCTCCGTCAGGCCCGGCATGGGCAGCTGGTACGCCGCATAAGCGGAGATCATGTCACTGCCCAGTCCACAAGCCGAGGCCAGAAACAGGTCGGCATGATCCGCGCCCTCCGGTCCCAGGCCGGCCTCCCGCTCGAGGAACGTGCGGTACGACATCGTGTCGAGCCAGCGTCGCGCTTCGTCATCGTCCGCGAAGCGGCGCAGGGCACCGCTGCGGTACCACGCCAGCACGGCGCGGCGGCTCGCTGCGCTGATCGGTGCGTCCGCCAGGTCGCGCCGGAACATGTCGACCACCC
>JBFFZF010000070.1:0-20873 GCA_041568755.1 Longimicrobiales bacterium
ACCGCACCCGTCGCGCCCAGTGGCCGGACGCCAACGGACGCGCGTGCAGCACCCAGGGAACTGCGAAGTCGACCTGCAGGCACCCGGCTTCACCGATCAACTCCAGCTGCGGCGCCGGCGCCGGCCGGTGGCCACGCCACGTGATCGCCAGCTGGGCACTCACATCGTCGTCGAAGGACAGCAGCGCGGACGCCGCCAGCTCGGCCCCGTCCGCGCCGGACTGCTGCGCCTTCGCGAAGATCGCCCGGGGCTCGCCGATGAGGTGCCGCAGCAGATCGACGTAGTGGATGCCGACGTCCATGAGGACACCGCCGCCCGACGATGCACGATCGTGCTTCCACGCCTCGGCCGCAGTGTATCGCGTCGCCACCATGACACGAGCGAACACGACCGGCCCGATCAACCCTGCGCGCAGGGCCTCCGCCGTGGCCCCGATGAGCCTGCTCACCCGGTACTGCTCGGCCACGGCCAGACAGAGCCCCTCGGCGTCCGCGCGCTGGACCAGGCCGCGGGCCTCTTCCAGGCTCAGGGCAATGGGCTTCTCGACCAGGACGTGTTTGCCTGCGAGCAGCGCTTCGCGGGCGAGCTGCGCATGCAGGTGATGCGGCGTCGCAATGACCACGGCGGAAACGCGCGGGTCCGCCCACACCTGATCGACCCTGTCGAAAGCTGCCTCGCCCGCGAACCGCCCGGCAAACTCGCGCGCCCGAGCGGGCGACCGACTGGCGTAGAACCGCCGTACCCGCGCGTTCATGGACTTCAGTGCGAGGGCGTGAACCGCACCCCATGCACCGCAACCGATCAGACACACCCCCGGTGCACTTCCACCCTTCATCATCGGGTCGTGCCTTCCGACAGGTGCTTCTTCGTCCCTTCGCTGATTCCGGGCGGGCGCGCGATGAGCTGCCTGATCATCCACAATCCGTCGTACAGGCGCGTTCGGATCATGATGGTCCTGAACAGCTGGTTGATCGGCCCCGGCACCCGGAAGTAGCGCAGCGGGGCCCACCCTTCGCTGCGCGCATGACGGGCCATGACCTCACCAATGATCGTGCGATGATCGCCCGAGTCCCAGCTCCGGACAACACGGCATTCCAGCGACACGATGCAGTCGAGCAGCATCGGGATGCCTTGCCCCGACGTTTCCACAGGGGTATCGAGCGCCCCGACCTTGTCCGCAAGGGCACGGTCGAGCGCAATGCAGCGCCGCATCAGCGCTTCCTGATGCTCGGCGAGAAAATGGATGCCGAACCGGCCGGCTTCCTCGAGGACCGCGCAGATCGGATACTCGGGGTTCGGGCTGATCGAGAGGAGCGGCGGACTCAGCCCCACCGGACAGGCCGTAGCCAGAAAATACGCCTCGCGCCGGTCGCCCGCCGCCGCGGTCACCACGGCTCCGACCGTCTGGATCCGCGTGTCCCAGATGTTCGCGCTCGGAACCAGCACGGCCTACGCTTCCCCCGTCCCTGCAAACGCGCGCAGATCAGAGAGCAGCATGGGCAGTCGATGGGACTGCACGGTCTGCCGGTAGCTCGTCATGATCTCACCCACGAACAGCGTATGATCCGCCAGCTCGATCTCTTCGACCACGCGGCACGCCGACGTGCTGTAGGCGTCCGGCAGGAGTACGACATCGTCTGCGTCACGGTACCAGCGCAGGCCGACCAGATCCAGCTTGGCAATGTCCCGGCCCGAGTGATGGCCGCACAGCAGCGCCGCACGCTCCTGACCTCGCGTCAGCACGCTGATGCCGAAACGGCGGGTTGCACGCAGCACGCGATGGGTCAGCGTCGCCGGCGCGATCGCGACACGAACCAGCGGGGGGAAATGCGAGCTCTCCGCGAAGAAGGTCGCAGTCATGACGTTCGGCACCGCCCCGTCGAACGTGCTGATGAGGGCTACACCACCGTCGCTGACCACCGTGTGGAGGTACGGACTGCGCCACGGCTCGGATTCCGCGCCGTCCGGCGCCGGGGCCCCACCCTCGTTCTGCCGCCGCGAACGGAACTGCCGTAGCATGCGTCGTGGCTACTTCACAATGCGTTTGAGCCGCCCCGTCAGGCGCTCGCGCACACTGTCCCAGCGCAGCAGCGCATCCCACGCGCCGCTCATGATCGCACGAAACCGCGCGTGCTTCGTGGATCTGGAGAAGCCGGGAATGTAGTTCCTCCGATCCCCGAAGCCGAGGATCCGTTCGTCGACGTCCGACAGGTCACCCAGAAACGCAGCGTTCAGCAGCAGAGGGTGGTACCGGTAGTACTCGACATCCTCCTTCTGCAGTGGAACGGCAGGATCATGAAAACAATAGAATACCGCTTCGCGCGGCTCGAGGATCGGCGTGGCCTGACGATGAATCCCCGACGTGTCGAAGATGCAGACCGTACCGGCCGGGCCCAGCACCTCCCGGATCTCATGATCCGCCCACTGGTGGACTTCTTCCTTCCCGACGAGGCGGGGATGGATCTGCCGGTGCGTCCCTTTGATGTAATTGAACGCGCCGCTGCGCACGTCCGTGAGGTACACCGCGAGTTTGAGTTCCCGCTGGACTTCGTGAACCTTCGTCTGGTCGTACCACGCATCGCCATGCCAGCCGTGGAAGTCCCGCTTCGTCGGGACGGAGAGCCAGCCCTTCGCCTCCACCAGGGCGTACCGGTCACCCAGATAGCCGTGCATGATCTCCTTCACCACCGGGTGAAGGGCCAGCTCGACAAAGCCGGGGGCCAGCGTCAGAACGTCCTGTACCATGTGCCGGTACGGATCGCCCTTTTCGTAACCATCGTGGTCATTCCAGCGCAGACCCTGCAACCGGGTGCGGAACGCCCGCTGCATGTCGGCCAGCGTATCACGCGGCAGCAGATCCTCCAATACGAGGATCCCGCTGCGCTCCAGCTCCTCGACCAGGGCTGACGTGGTTTCTGTGATCATCTTCGTTGCCCCTCCGGGCACCGCGAGTGCCAGAATGCGCCGGCCATCACGGGTCCGGCTGCATGGGTCCGGTGCGCTCCCATGCAACAACCCGGCCGTCCTGCGCGCTTCCGGCGAACCGGCCGCCCGGCGCGCCCGATCGATGTTGCGGAGCGGGTCCGGGCTGCACACTCGCCTGCCTGTTGCATGCACGCAACAAGGGCCGTCAACCCGCTGACGTCCCCGGGTCCGTCAACGCGGGCGCGCGGCCCGACTCCGGTTGTGCGGTTCGTACCGGCTGGCTGCGACGGCCTGCGGCGTCAACCGCTGCCGGGCTCGACCCAGAAGTCCGGCGCCTTCCCGCAGAACCGGAGGAGCTGTCGGGAATCCTCACGGAACCGCTCCCGCAGCTGCTCGCGTACTCCCGGCTCCCACCGGACCGTGTAGGTGGCTCTGCGCGTGAGCGTGGCCTTTGCCGCCTTCACGAACCAGCCGGGCAGCGCGCGCTTCACGGCTGCGGCCACCGAACCATCCGCGATGCGCAGCGGGATCGGCCCGAGCTTCCGGTATCCGCTCGCTGCGTTCACGGGCCGATCTGCACCCTCGACGGCCCGGTCGGGCGTCACCCGGATGTGTGTGAAACAGCGGCGCAGTTCGGCGTTCGGATCCCGCGAAAAATCCTCCAGGAAGACGACGAGAATCTGCTCGGCGGGAAAATGCCGGAGGTACACGCTCAGATTCGACCAGTAGAGACCGTGCGTGACGAGGGATGGCTGCTGCGCGACCGCATCGTTGATCGATGCTGCCGACCAGCCTTCGTGCCGTCGCATCTTCCAGTCGGACTCCAGGCGGTCCAGCGGATTGCGGACCATGTAGATGAGCCGGCAGTCCGGAATCAGCTTCCTGATTTCGACTGCACACCGGTCGATGATGTCCGGATGTGTATAACTCGTGCTTCCCTCGCCGACCGCCGAACAGCCCGCCGCCTGAGCGAAGAACGCCTCGTACCACGAAAGCGTCTTGTGTGGATCATCCCGCCCGAAGAAGTGGATTTCCTTCGGTTCCGTCACGAATACGTCCGGGTGCTCGCCCAGAAACTGACAGAGGCTGCTGGTCCCGCATTTTGCAGCGCCGATCACGAGGAAAGTTGGCAGCATGCTTCATCCGGCTCCGGGCCACGACCGACGCAAATGCGGACTACCTGATGAGGATGACAGACTCACCGAGGCGAATCTCTACCGTGCTGCGCGGGTCGCCCGGGCTGCCATCCGCGTGGAGCATCCGCCACGGCCCGCCCGCCGGCAGTTCGACCGGTGCCACGGAGTTGTCGCCATAGTCCAGATACGAGCCCTGACGCGGGCGGATGAGGACGAGACCATTCTCGAACTCACGGCTGAAGACCACATACGGCTGGCCGGCCATGTCCGTGCCGCTCTTGTACACGCGCCGCGGGGCGACCGCCAGGCCGATGTCGTACTCGAAGGCTTCGAGCCAGGCCGTGCTCATCGGGACGGTCCACCCGCCGATGTACGGTTCGAACAGCACGCCGTCCATGTTCGCCGGGTCGACGACCATCAGATAGCCCGCATACATCCACATCAGCATGCGTTCCGTGATGGTGCTGTAGTTTCCCGGCGTCATGCCGTTCCGCGGATTCCCGAGGTACGTGGCCTGCGTCGTGGTCGTGAACTCGACCACGACATCGGCGGCGACCAGCGCGTCCACGGCGTTCCAGAACTGATCCCGGAACGGACCGTTCACGAACTCCGTCATGACGCCGCCCGCGATCCCGGCCAGGGCCCGCTCGCCCGGTCGGTTGAAGTACTGCGCCAGATTCACGACGACGAAGCCCGACGGCACCCAGTCCCGATGCGCCGCCAGCAGAGCGTCGTGGTCGGCCAGCCATGCCGCACGTGAAGCGTACTCGAGCGTCGTTTCCGGAATGTAGTTGTTGATTGCCGTCAGGTTGTTCGTGTCCAGGAACAATCCATCGGATCGGTGGCCCTGCGCGTTCCTGCCCGTCAGCTGCTTCGTCCGGTGCTCGCGCCATGCGCGAAAACCGGGATCGGCCATGTTGTAGTACCAGTAATCCCGGTTGGCATACTGCTGCGCGGTCACGCGACTGGCTTTGGTCTTGGCCGTGCCGGCCTGGTGCAGGTACGCGTGTTCCGGGTCGTAGCCGTTCGCCGTCAGCCAGCCCTCCGCCGCCCCGGCACTGGCTGCGGGTACGAACCAGAACGTGTCGTACGGATAGTGCTGGATCGTCGGATTGCGCTTCTTGTACTCGTTCAGATCGCCACCCGTCACGTGGTCGAAATGGGCCGCCGCCCAGTCGTACTCCGCCTGTCGCTGCGCGGGTGGCTGATAGTGGATGCGGTAATCGATCGTCGCGGTCCGCATGTGCCGCCAGTGCGGACTCGTCGGGCTGTACGCCCTTTCGGTCCCGGCCGGCTGCCGGACGGCGAACGTATGCGTGGCCGAACTGAACGATCTGCCCGCCGCATCCGTCGCCACCGCGGCGTAGCTGTGGGAACCCACGGGGAACCTGGCTTCGTGACTGCACTGCGCGCCGGCGCAGACCCTGGCCACGGCACCACCCACGACGATCGACGTCTCGACCACGGTCGCGGTGCCGGATGCCACCGCGGTGATCGTCACGGCCTGTCGCGAGGACGGGTCCGCAGGGACGTGCGACACGGCGATGTCGGTCGTCAGGGGAATGGACGGCGCGGGCGGGTTCTCCGCGGCACCGATCGGTTCGCCGCAGACGACCCCGGTGCCCAGGACAATACCGAGCCAGACGGGTGCAGCCAGTCGACGGAAGCCTTCGCGCATGCCGGTCCTGCGGCGGGTCATCCTGGCCCTACGGATTGCGCAAGGTACTACCGCCCGGCAGGAGGGTCAACGATCCGGCGCAACGCAGCAGCACGATCTCGCGCACTCCGATCCCGCGCGTGCCACACGTCACGCGCACCTCCGACGCGACGGACCTGGCGGATGCGCCGGGAGGGTCCGGGCCATGACCGCCCGAACCCTCCCGTGCGGGACCCGCCTCTGCCGGGCCCCGGTCCGAACGCTGTACGCTCCCTACTTCAGAAGCACCAGAGATTCACCCAGCCGCAGCTGGACGCGCGTAACGGCGCCACCCCGGCTGCCGTCCGCGTACAGCACGTGCCACGTCCCGCTCGGCAGATCCACATCGACAGCGGACAGATCGCCGTAGTTCGTGGAAGAAACACCGTTCTTGGGCCGGATGAGCACGAGCGCATTCTCGAACTCGCGGCTGTAGACCTGATACCACTGGCCGGCCGGGTCCGACCCTGACTTGTATACCTTGCGCGGCGCGGTCGCGAGACCAATGTCGTACTCGAAGGCGTCCACCCAGGCCGTGCTCATCGGGACCGTCCAGCCGCCGATGTACGGTTCGAAGAGGACGCGGTCCATGTGCTGCGGATTCACGACCATCAGGTAGCTCACGTACATCCACATCAGCACGCGCTCGCGGATGCTGTTGTAGTTCCCCGGCGTGATGCCGTTCCTGGCATCATTCAGATAGGTCGCCTGCGTCGTCGTCGTGAACTCGACCACCACCCCGGC
Organism: Longimicrobiales bacterium; assembly: GCA_041568755.1. Classification (GTDB taxonomy): domain Bacteria; phylum Gemmatimonadota; class Gemmatimonadetes; order Longimicrobiales; family RSA9; genus JBFFZF01. The sequence continues at coordinate 6,502 of JBFFZF010000070.1, forward strand.
ATTGACCAGTGCGTCCACCGTGGACCAGTACTGGTCACGGAACGGGCCGTTCACGAACTCGGTCATGACGCCACCCGCGATCTTCGATACGGCCTGCTCCCCTGTGCGGTTGAAGTACTGCGCCATGTTCACGACCAGGAAGCCGGAGGGCACCCAGCTCCGGTGCGTCGCCAGCAGCGCATCGTGATCGGCAAGCCAGGCCGACCGTGAGCCGTACTCCAGCGTGACGTTGGGGATGTACTGGTTCATCGCCGTCAGGTTGTTCGTGTCGAGGAACAGACCGTCCGAGCGGAAGCCCTGGTTATTCACGGCGGTCCGCTGCTTCGTGGTGTGCTGCCGCCAGGCACGGAAACCCGGGTCTGCCATGTTGTAGTACCAGTAGTCCCGGCCGGCGTACTGCTGCGCCGTGACGCGGTCCGCCTTCGTCTTGCTGGTCCCTGCGTAGTGCAGATAGGCGTTTTCGACGTTGTAGCCGTTGGCCGCCAGCCAGTTCTCTGCGGGCCCGGCGCTGGCCACCGGCACGAACCAGTACGTGTCGTACGGGAAATGGCTGATCGTCGGGTTGCGCTTCTTGTACTGATTGAGATCCCCGCCCGTCACGTGGTCGAAGCGCGCGGCTGCCCAGTCGTATTCGATCGCCTGCTGTGCGGCGGGCTGATAGTGAATGCGGTAGTCGATGGTCGCGGTGCGCATGTGGCGCCAGTGCGGACTCGTCGCACTGTAGCCACCGCTCGGTGCGCTCCGGACCGTGAGCGTGTTCGGGCCCGCGGTAACCGTGTTGCCGGCGGTGTCGACGGCCGATGCCCGGTACGTGTAGCTGCCGGCGGCGTAACTGGCCACGTGGGAACACGTCGCTGCCGTACAGGTCTTGACCGTGGCGCCATCGACCTCGATCACGATGCTCTTGACCGCGCCGGACGGCGAGCCGGCGGCCGTCAGCGTCACACTCGTCCCCGCCGACGGGCTGGCCGGCCCGTGCGTCAGATTCAGCGTGACCTTCGCCGGCGACGAACTCGAGACCGTGACCTGGGCCGTGTCCGCGAACGAGCCGTACGCCGCCCTGATGGGCGCCGACCCGACTGCCACGCCGTTCACCACACCGCCATTCACGGTCGCGACGGACGTGTTGAGGCTCGACCACGTCGGTGTCAGCGATGTCATGGGGTTGCCGAACTGGTCCAGCACCTCACCCTTGAGCGTGACGGTCTGGCCCACGCCGACGCCTGCGCTTCTGGGGGTGACGCGCACGCTGCTCGCGACGGGTGCGCCCGGCGCGACGTAGACTCTCGCCGTGTCCTTCAGCGTGCTGTGTGTGGCCGTGATGCGTGCCATGCCCTGTTTGAGCGAGCGCACGCGCCCCTGCGCGTCGACCGTCGCGATCTGAGCATCCAGCGTGGCCCACGTCACCGTGGCGCCCGGGATGTCCTTGCCGCTCTGATCCATCACCTTCGCCACGAGTTGCAGCGAGTCGCCGACGGTCTTGATCGTATCGCTGGCGGGATTGATGTCGATCGTGGCGGGATTCGAGCCCGAACCCTCGTCCGACGCCACGTGGAACCACGCGGTATCGGCCCTGGCGCCGGTCGCGACCGTAACGGCAGCTTCGCCGAGCTTGACGCCGCTCAGCGTGGCCTGCTGCCCGTTGTTCGTCGTGCTGACCGTGATCGTGTTGACGTTCAGGCTCTTCCACGTGAACGTCAGGCCCGTGATCTCCGCACCGCTCGCGTCGTACGCCGCCGCCTGCACCGACAGCGTGCCCCCGGCGCCGTTGATCTTGCCGCCGCGCGGCGTCATGCGCACGGAAGCGACAGTCCGGTTCGGCGCGACCCACACGATGGCCGTGTCGGCCAGCGTGTTGATCTTCGCCGTCACACGCGCCATCCCGCTGGCCTGGCCCGTCACCCTGCCTGCGCTGGTCACGGTGGCGACGGCCGGGTCGAGCGTGTTCCACACGACGACGGCGCCCGGGATCACGGCGCCGGTTGCATCCACGACCGTCGCGTTCAGCTGCTTCGTGCCACCGACCGTCGCGATCGTATCCGTCTTCGGCGCGACCGTGATGCGCGCGGGGACGGGCGTCGGCCCGACCCACACGCGGGCGGTGTCGGCCAGCGACCCGTGCGTTGCCACGATGCGTGCGAGGCCCTTCGCATGGCCCGTCGTCAGACCGTTCGCGTCGACAGTCGCGATGGCACCGTCCAGGCTCGTCCACGCGACGGCCTTCTGCAGATCGTTCCCCAGGCCGTCCAGCACGGAGGCGCGCAGCTGGCGCTGTCCGCCGAGCGTGGCGATCGTGTCGGTGCGGGGCACGACCACGACCCGCGCGGGAATGCCCGGCGGCGCGATGAGGATCATCGCCGTATCCGCGACGTTGTCGAGTGTGGCCGTGATGTAGGCGATCCCGCCGGAATGGGCGGTCACGGTCCCGCTGGAGGAAACCGTGGCCAGTCCCGGATTCTCCGAAGCCCACTTCAGATCGGGATTGGACACCAGCCGGCCGCCCCGGTTGCGCGCCACGGCGCGCAGCTCGATCGTGCCGCCGATCGCGTCGATGGTATCGACGGCGGGATAGATCGCCACGCTCGCCTGACCGCCGCCACCGCTGTTCAGCTTGCGGGCCGCGACCGCGACCACGACGGTATCCGAGGCCGCGCCCGACGTGCCGATGACCGTCGCCACGCCCTCCGCCAGGCCCGTCACCGTACCCGACGCGTCGACCTGGATCAGCCCGGGATGGCTGGTCCGATAGTCGACGCGGGCGCCCGGGATCACCTTCCCGCGCGCGTCGCGGACCGCCGCGCTCAACGCGAGACGTTCGCCGACACTGGCCAGCGACGCCACGTCCGGCGTCAGCTCGAGGAACTGGCCCTTGGCAGCGTACGGCTCGACGCCGAGCACATCCGCATTCACCCGCCCGTCGGAACAGGCCAGGATCGGGGAGAGGGTCGCGAGCACACCGATGCGCGCGATGAACGGAGAGATGCGCCGCAGAGTGGACACCATCATCGACTCTCGAATCCGTTGCGCCAGGGGCTCGCGTCCTCGCAGGGCCCCTGCTCGTGATCGGAAGTCGCTGGCGGCCCGGCGGACGTGGCAGGTCGCGCCTGCGTTAGTCCCGTAGCTCTGCGTCGCCGCCTTTCGGTGGCTTTGCTCTGAGCAGCGATTCGTCGCTTCGGCGCGGCCGACTCGGCGGCGCCGGCGCGGTCTGTATACGAGAAACGTGCCTCACACAACCGCACGATTTTTCAATAACTTGTGGATCATCCCCTCCAACCCGCTCCGCAAAAAGTCGCGGCATCCGGAAAGTTGGTCCCGGCCGGCGGCTGGCCCGCCGCGCCCCGGCCCCGGCTCTTCCCGCCCCCCGCTCGCGCCCGGGATCCGGGCGGCCGCTGATGGCGGACAGGCCGGTCGGCCTGCCTCCGAATGTCAGGTTCCGGTGACGCGAAGAAACCATGGCCCGACGAACGGGGCCTGAGGGCTGACGAAGACGGTTGTGCGGCGGACGACCTGACCGGCGGACGCGTCAGCGGGTGGGATCCGGTCCTGCGCCGGGGTCACGGGCACGACGCCCGGTGGCCTCCTCGAGACGAGCCACGATCGACGCCTCGATCGACGCCCAGTCGTAGGCGCCCACGGTCTCCCGCCCGGACGCGCCGAGCCGCTCGCCGAGCGATGGGTCGGACAGGACGCGGAGCACGGCCTCCGTCATCGCTTCGGCCGTATCGGCCGTCAGGAGGTCGCGGTCCGGCCGCAGCGCCAGACCCTCCATGCCGACGGTCGTCGTCACGACCGGTCTGCCCATGGCCAGCGACTCGAGGATCTTGAGTCGGGTCCCGCCACCCGACCGCAGCGGAACGACCACGACCCCGGCGCTGGCGATGATCGGGCGTACATCCGGCACCGGGCCCAGACAGCGGATCCCGGGCTTGTCCCGAAGCGCGCGCAGTTCCGGCGGATCGCCGGGCCCGGCCAGGATGAGTTCGGCTTCCGGACGGGCCGCCCGGATGGCCGGGAACATGGACTCCGCGAACCAGGCCGCCCCGTCCGCGTTCGGATGGTAGTCCATGCGTCCGAAGAAGAGGATCCGGTCGGGGACCGGCGGCTGCCAGCTGTCTGCCCGGAATGCCCGCGTGTCGACCCCGTTGGGGATCACGACCGCGTGCGCTTCGGGCACGTGCTTTTCCGCCCACGCCGCTTCCGCCTCCGAGCACACCCAGACCGAATCCGCATGGGCGAAGTCGCGGAGCTCCTGCCGGCGCAACTGGCGCGCTGTCCGCCGCGCGAACCAGCGCCACGCTGCGTTGCGGTCCGGGTTCGCCGCATATCGGGCCATCACCACGGAATCGATGTTGTGCGTGTCGATCACGCGCAGGCACGTGTCCGGGAGGACCCGCAGATGACGGTAGAGGTGGGTGAGGCCGGCCACGGCGACTCGGAACTGGCGTTCGCGGTGGAGGCGCCGGACCGACTCGGTGAAGCGACGCGAGCGCACCCGCCAGGTCAGGAACGGCGTGCCACTGACCACGCCGAGCGGAGCCGCGAGCAGGCGCGCACCGGCGGGCGGCCGGACCGTCACCACCTCGAGCCGTCCAGGCACTGCATCGACGAGCGCCGCCACGTCACGGGGCGCGCCCTCGTGAAAGGTCTGGAGCGTGACGCGCCCGTGGCCGGCCAGCGCATGGACGACATGGAAGGTCCTTCGCTTCCAGCCGTCATCCACCGGCCACGGCAGCCGGTTCGTCAGCATCAGAATCGCGTCGCGCATGCCCACCCGTTGCGTGGCCCACGGTCATCGGCGGCGGGCGCTGCCGGGCGCCCTCGCCGGAAGAAGTGCGGGGCACGCCCTTGCAAAGGACGCGCCCCGCGACTGCGACTCCCACCGGCCCTTCCCTTGGCCGGAGGCCCATGACCGTACCGCCGGCGATGCCGTTACGGATGCATGGAAGTCGTACCTGTCAGACGTCTCCGGCCAGCGACGTCTCCCGCTTGCGGCGGGCCGTCCCGGCGAGTCCGACGAGGCCTGTCCCCAGCAACAGCAGGGTTCCCGGTTCAGGAGTCGTTACACCTGAGGCTTCGACTCGCTGTCCAGTACCGTTCGGTCCTGAACTGCCCAGCACCTCGTACCAGATCGAGCCATCGTTCGGATTGCTCGAATAGGTCGATGTCGAGACAGTCAGGAAGATCGGTTCCGGCGCCCAGACTCCACCCCCACGAGCGACCAGTCCCAGCCCCCCGAAAAGCAGACTGGAGGTCCAGGCGAGGTGGTTGCCGGAAGCATCCCGGCTGTCGATCAGTCCAGAAAACTGCCAGCGTGAGGCGTCGAGGCTCCGCAGACGGACCCGGTTTACCCACCAGTTTCCGCTCATGCCGATCCCGATCCTCAGGACGCTGCAGTTGGCCACAACGCAGGCTGCACTCGCGCTGGACCCGACCTGCACGATCTGGGACTGACCGGGGCTGGATACTCCGAATAGCGCGATCACGGAAGCCGCGACCACGCCACTCCGGAAGTACGGGATAAGGTTCATCTTACCTCCCTTTCCAGCCAGGGTGTAGAACGGCGCCATGCCCGCGTTCCTGCTCACGGGCATGGGCCCATGCGTCTCCCCGCGGTGCGCCGCCGGAGACTTCCTCAGCCCCGGGGGCGACGCATGCTGAGGACGCCGAGCGGAACCAGCACGACCGCGTGCAGCCCGCTCAGCGCCAAAGCCTTGAAAACCACACTGTTGAACATGGCCAGCTGCGTCGGGTCGATATCCCGCCGCAGAATGAAGAAGTCGCTCAGCAGCATCACGCCGACGATCGCACCGCCGATGCCCGTGATCAGCAGCGCGAGGCCGAGCAGCCGATACTGCCAGAGCGACGTGGAGCCACGCACATACAGCCCGATCGCGATCAGCGCGGCGCCGAGCGCGATTCGCGGTGTACCCTCGATCGTCGACGCCAGTGCCGTGAACTCCCAGCCCGGCCCCTCGCCGCGCTGGAAACCCCACAGCACGATCACGTCGAGAACCGCGCCCAACAGAAAAATAATGCCCGCCGCACGGCACGCATAACTGATGTGCCGGCCATAGCCGTCCGCCGTCGGACCGATGCGCAACGGGGCGCGCTCGCCGCCCGCCACCACGAGCGGCGGTCGAGTCTGCGGCGGTTGCTGCTGCACGGCACTCGGTTTCATCATCACGCCTCCGGAAGCGCACGGTAGACGGCAGGCACGACCTGCGCGGCCAGCCTCGCGGCCAGCGTGTAGGACGCGTCCTCGCCCTCGGACACGGGCACCATCACACGCACCAGCGCCTCCTCCGACCGGCCGCTCAGCGCCGCGTCGCGCAGGAGATCCAGTTTCACCGCGTACTCGCTCGATGCCGTCCGGCCGCGCCCCTGATACCAGTACAGGACCAGCGCGCGATCGCTGCCGCGCTGGATCAGGTAGCGGTTCACCGTGACCGGCCCCGCCTCCGTCGCGATCGTCACCGGCGTCGAACGCAGCGCTTCCCAGCCTGCGCCAGGCAGACAGTTGCGCGGCGAATGGATCGTGCGCCCCTGCGTCTGACTCTCGTAGTAGCCGACGTACAGTGACATCACCGGCTCGCGGCCGGGTTCGCCGTACATGCGGTACACGTACGACGACATGCCCGCGACACGCTGCTCTTCCTCCGCGATCAGCACGTCCTCACCGATCAGCGCATCGATCGTGGCCGGGACGACCGCGTCCAGGCTGGTACGCAACGGCAACGCGCGCTGCGTGCTGCCGCCCTCGACGAGGACGATGCCCGCAACGAGCAGCGCAGCCGGGCCCCAGTCAAGCAGCCGCAATCCCGTCCTCCGTCTCGAGTGTCGTGCCCATGCGCGTCCTGGCTCGTTCGAGCCACGCCACCGCCTGCGCCACACCGGCCAGCGCGAGCAGAGCCACCAGGAACATCGCCCAGCCTTCCGTATAGTGCATCACACCCGCGCCCAGCGCGGGGTCGATGAAGTACACCGCGAACCCGGTCAGAAAGACGCGGACCCCGTTCAGCACCATCGCGATCGGAATCGCGACCGCCACCAGGAGCGTGCGACCCCACCACGTCCTCAGCCACAGACCACCGACCAGCACGCCGATCGCGAGCAGCGCGGAAAGCGAGCGCAGCCCGCTGCACGCCTCCGTCACGAACAGCGAGTGACCGGGCAGCTGAATGATGTTGCCCGACAACCGGACCGGTACGTGCCGCCACTCCAGCAGCGCTGCACCCATCTGCGATGCGCGGAACTGCAGCGGCAGTGCCAGGGACGACAGCACGATCTCCGGCAGCGGCAGCGACAGCAGCACCAGCGTCAGCGGCAGCCACCAGCGCCGGACCTGCGCCCACCCCAGCGCGAACACGATCGTACCGACCAGCGCCAGCAGGGCAGACACGCGCATCGTGAAAAGCTCGGTCGCCACGCCGCCCAGAAACCGCAGCACCACGGCCGCCGCCACGATCAGCAGACCGCCGACCGGCGCAGCATGTGCCGGCCGCACCCGGCCGAGGCGCCACGCCAGGAACGCGGCCAGCGGCACGAGCAGCAGACCGTGCCCCGCATCCGCGTCCGTCCACCACAGCCTCGCGGTGCCGGTGATCGGCACCCGAAACAGAACCACGAAGGCCGCGCCCGCGACCAGCCACGGGAGCAGCCCTGTGATCGATCGGTCCGCTACCACCGGGTGGCCGGCGGGCGGACCTCTGTCCGCTACCACCCGTTGCGTTTCCAGACGACAGCGGGAAGCGTGCGCGCCAGGATGCGCAGATCCTCGAGGACCGAATGCCGGTCGATGTACTCGAGGTCGTACTTCACTTTCCGCCGCACATCCTCCGTCGACGTGTCATACGGCAGACTGATCTGGGCCAGCCCCGTGATCCCGGGCAGGACCCGCTGCCTTGCCTCGTAACCTGGAATCTGATCCCGCAGCATCGCGAAGATGCGCGGCTGCTCCGGACGCGGTCCGACCAGATTCATGTCGCCCACCAGCACGTTGAACAGCTGCGGCAACTCGTCGAGCCGGTACCGGCGCAGGATGCGCCCGACGCGCGTCACGCGCGGGTCGTCCTGAAGGGCCCACGTCTGCGGCGCGCCTTCCGGCCGGACTTCCATCGTCCGGAACTTGTAGATCCGGAACAGCCGCCCGCCGTAATCCACCACCCGCCGCCCGTCCGGTACCGCGTGCGCGTCGTTCCGCCGATCCATGCCCACACGAGCCTGCGCGTATAGGATGGGCCCGCGCGAGGTCAGCTTGATCAGCACGCCGATCACGATCATGAGCGGCAGCGCCAGGATCAGCAGCAGGGACGCCGAAAGCACGTTCAGCAGCCGGCGCGCCCGTTCGGGCGGCGCCGCTTCGACCGCCGGCTCAACCCGGTCCCGTCCCGCACCGTGATGCAGAGACAACCGGTCGACGGTGTTGTCGTGGATCGCGGAAATGCTTCCCATGTGCCGTTTTCCGTTGGCCTTCGTTCGCATGTGCGGTCGTCTGCCTTCGCCGTCCAGACCTGAATGCGTCAACGACCCTGCAATTCCGGCCAACCTCCAGCGCAATGCGCGTGCACGTCCGTCGCTCCCGGGGTAACTCGCTATCCTGAAACAAGTTACCTATAATCCTGGGTCAGAATTTCGGGATCGGCGAGTCGTTCCCGGGCGACGGATGTCGATGGGCTGCAACAAACGGGAACCCCGTCCACGGGGATGGACGGTGGGTCTTCGCACCCGGATGTGCAGCGCAGGCTCCCTGCTCGACCGACAATATGGTGCAATCAGGGCCGCGGCGCCACTGGAAGATCGAGGGAGAAGTAGAAGCGGGTGCCCCAGCCGGGCCGGGTTTCGGCCTCGAGCCACGAGCCCATGGCCACCACCAGCTTCCGGGAAATGGCCAGGCCCAGGCCGGCCCCGGAGAAGCCATACTTCTTCCCGTCCCGGGACCGCTTGAAGGGTTCGTACAGGTTGTCGAGCGCCTCGGGGCCGTACCCCCGCCCCGTGTCCCGGACGGAGAATTCGGTGCGGGCGTCCCCGACCGACCGGACCGCGATCTCGACGAAGCCGGAGTCCGTGGCCTTGAGCCCGTTCGTCGTCAGGTTCAGCAGCACGCGGGAAAGGGCCAGCGGGTACCCCACGCGCAGATCCTCCGCAGGCGGGAACAGATGCACGCCCAGGCCCTTCTCCTCTGCCATGGGCCGGACAATGTCGTGCACGGACTGCAGGACTTCGGTGACGGAGAACATGGAGGGCCGCAGCTCGGTCAGGCCTTCGCCGCCGCGGACCAGCTCGATGATGTCGCTGGCCACAGAGACCAGCCCGAGGGCCGCGCCGTAGATGATGCCGAGCTGCCGGCGCTGGACCTCGTTGACTTCGCCGCTCTGCCCCGCGAGCAGGGTCTCCGCCAGGAAGAGAATGGAGGTCAGCGGCGAACGCAGATCATGCGCGACCCCGGCCACGAAGTCCACTCCGCTCGGGATGTTGACCAGCGGTGGGTACCGCTGTTCAAGCCCGGCCGAGACGCGCTCGATCCCATCGATCGCGCGCAGCGCATCGACGGCCGCGTCCGCGTCGCCCCGCCGCTGCCAGTCCGCGATGAGTTCCGCCCGCAATGCGTTCAGCAGTTTGCGGTACAGCGGGGCATCCGCGAAGCGGACCTCGAGCTCGGCGCCGGTTTCCACAGCCGTGACCAGCGCGTCGAGGGCCCGGATCGACTCCGTCCGGTCCGCGCCGGCAAGGGCCGCCGCCTGCTCCCTCACCGCGTCCGCCGCGGCACGCAGGAGAATCCCTGCGGCGGGCACGCCATCCTCCGGCCTCGCCGGTTTCATCCCGGCACGCTGCTCCCTCAACCCCACCTCCCCACGCGCCCCGCGGCCCGACTGCCGGCCCGCTCAGCCTGCCTTGATGATCGTGTCTCGCTGTAGACCGTGCTTCTCCATCAGGCGATACAGGGTCGTACGATCGACGCCGGCCAGCTTCGCGGCCCGCGACATGTTCGTGCCCGCCCGCTCGACCAGCCAGTTCAGATACCGCAGTTCAAAATCGGCCAGCACGCGGTCGCGCGCAACGTGGTACTTCTCGCCTTCCGGGTCGTCGAAATCGACCACCCCTCCCGAGGGCGGGGCCGACCCCTCCACCACCGGGATGTCCTCGGGCTGAATCTCCGCGCCGGGATCCAGCAGGACGACCGCATGCTCGATCGCGTTCTGCAACTCTCGCACGTTCCCACGCCACGGCCGCGATTCCAGAGAACGCAGCGCGGCACGACTGAACTTCGGCACCGCCGTCTTCGCACCCCGGTGGCGCTTCCAGTAGCGGGTCAGAAAGTGCTCCGCCAGCACCGCGATGTCTTCCGTCCGCTGGCGCAGTGGCGGCAGGTGAATGGGCACGACGCTCAGCCGGTAGAACAGGTCCTTGCGCAGTGTCCCTTCATCCGTCTCGGCACGCGCGTCCCGGTTCGTCGCCGCGATGAACCGGACATTGACGATCGAGTCCGTCGTCTCCGACCCCACGCGCCGCACCACGCCGTCCTGGATCACGCGCAGCAGCTTCGCCTGGATCGTCAGCGGCATCTCGGTCAGCTCGTCCAGGAAGAACGTGCTGCCGTTCGCGACCTCCAGAAGCCCCGGCTTGTCCCGCACCGCCCCCGTGAACGCGCCCTTCACGTGGCCGAACATCTCCGACTCGAGCAACGTCTCCGGCAGCGCCGCACAGTTCACCGCCACCATCGGGCGCGCCGCGCGCCGGCTGTGCTGGTGAATGAACTGCGCGATCATCTCCTTCCCCGTCCCGCTCTCTCCCGTCAGGAAGACCGACGCGTCCGTCAGCGCCACTTTCCGCGCCAGCTCCATGACCTGCATGAACGACGGGGACTTGCCCAGCAGCGGCACCTTCTCGCTCTGCCCCAGCGCCAGCGCCGGCGCCTCCGGGAGCCGCTCGCGGTCCCGGTTCGCCAGCACCGTGTGCGTCGCCCGCCCCACCAGAATCTGCAGATGCGTCGCCGAGAACGGCTTCGGCAGGTAGTCCCACGCCCCCGCAGACAACGCCGCAACGCTCGACTCCACACTCGGATTGCCCGTCATCATCACGGCCAGCGTGTCCGGCTTCGCTTCCAGACACCCCGCCAGCACCTCCAGCCCCGACATGCCCTCCATGAACAGGTCGATCAGCGCGATGTCCACCTGCCGGCGCCGGACCTGCTCCACCGCGTCCGCGCCATCCGCGCACACCGTCACCCGGTACCCTTCCTGACGCAGCAGACTCGCGCAGCTCTCCCGCAGCGTGTACTCGTCGTCCACGATCAGGATGTGGATCGACGCCTTCGCCTCTTCCCCAATGTCGATCTCCGGCAGCAGCCCCGTCTCGGCGTCGCCGCGGGCAAAGGCGTTCCGCTGGGGCGGGGTCACCAGGACTTCGCTCGACATGACACGTCTCCCTTGAGAGATGAGGCTGGATCGGGCCGGTCCGCCGGGGAGGTAGCGGACCCGCGGGCATTCCCCCGTCCGGACCGCCGGACGCCGGGTACCCCGGATTGTCGGCCGCCGCACCATGCATCGCCCGTGCCGTGCCCGCGGCCGCAGCCAACCTACCCGGCCCGTCCGCCGTCGCGCCAGCCCCGCAACCGTATGGCTGATCACTACAACACCCACCGCCCCGGACGGCCTCGTCCCCCTTGATCCGCGCCCCGGATCGTGCAAACGTTGCGAAAAGTCTACAAACACCCGGAAATGATGTGGGGATCGCGCTACAGACCGTCCACCGGCGGGAACACCGGACGCCGGAACGCGTACCCGTCGACTGGCTCGCGGGCGCGACACCCGCGCGGGGGCGGCGGGGCACCGCGCGCGCGTCGCAGTTGTGCGGCAGAGGTCCGGAGCGCGAAATTTGCTGGTTGCTGGCAGGCGGGTCCCGGGATTGCGACGGGGGGAGCCTGGAGGTCGGGGTTCCGTGTGGGGGCCGGGCCGGGGAAGTGAACGTGGAAGGCGAACGGTGAACAAGCTGCCGATTCCGGTCGAACCGTCGGGCGCCCTCGATGTCGGGGGCGGCCGGGCGTGGGGTGGTGGTCCTCCAATGGGTGGGCCGGCCGGGGGTGCGAGCGTCGAGGCCGGGGTCAAGCGACTGCTCAGCGCGGTCTGGCGGTTCAAGTGGATGATCCTGGTGATCACGGCGCTGGGTGTGGGCGCGGGCATGGTGGCGACGCGCTTCAGGCAGCCTGTCTACGAAGCGCGCGCGCAGGTCTGGATTGGCGGCCAGGGTCTGTCGGGGGGTCAGGCGGGGGCGCCGATCCAGCAGGGTGCGCTGCTGGGTCAGGCGGCGTGGTCGAACCTGCTGCGCTCGGCGACGGTGCTGGACTCGGTGGTGCGCTACCGGCGGCTGTACCTGTCGACTGCGAATCGCGATGACTGGTCGGCCTTCGAGGGCTTCGATGTCGACAAGGCGAATCTGAATCCGGGCACGTACCGCATCGCGCTGGACGGGGCGGGCGGAGGTTTCGTCCTGACGGATGCGCAGGGTGCGGTCGTGCAGCGGGGTGCGTTCGGCGACTCGGTCGGCGTCAGTCTGGGGTTCCGCTGGGTGCCCGCGCGCAACGTGATGCCGTCGAGCCGGGCGATCGAGTTTACAGTCCGGCCGCCGGGCGAGTTGAGCAACTACCTCGCGTCGAAGATCACGACGTTCCAGGGCCGTCCGGGCGAGGACCAGTCTTTCCTGCGCATCAGCATGCAGGGGGCGGACCGGTTCGAGGTGGCGGCGACGCTGGACGCGATCATCACGCGTTTCGAGCAGGTGGCGCTGCAACTGAAACGGGAGCGCCTGACGGAACGATCGGAGATCCTGCAGCAGCAGCTGGCCGAAGCGGAGCAGGAGCTGTTCGCGAACGAACGCGCGCTGGAGAGTTTTCAGATCTCCACGGCCACGTTGCCCACGGAGCAGCGCGGCGTGGGCGTCCCCCTCCCTGCGGGGCTGACGGTCACGGACAACAGCGTGTTCGGCAGTTTCTTCTCGCTGAACACATTGAAGGATCAGATCGTTCGTGACCGGGAGACGATCCGCCAGATTCTGCGCCAGTCGCCGGACGTCTCGACGATGGTCGTGGCGCTGGAGAACGTGCCGAGCACGAGCAGCTCGTCCAGCCTGCGCTCGGCGCTGACGGATGCGGCGGCGGCGCAGGGCACGCTCCGGCTGCTGACGATGACGATGACGCAGGAGCATCCGCAGGTGCGGCTGCAGCTCTCGCATCTCGATTCTCTGCGCACGATCATCATCCCGCGTTACGCGAACGAGCTGGTCGCCGATCTGACGCGGCGCGAGGCGGAGCTGGATACGCAGATCCGCAATACGGCGGCGGAGATGCGCGAGATCCCGACGAGGGCCATTCAGCAGAGCAAGCTGGTGCGCCAGGTCGCCATCGCCTCGCAGCTGTACCAGCAGCTCGAGACGAGCTACCAGACGGCCAAGCTGGCCGAGCTGGTGGCGACGCCCGACATCAGCATCGTGGACCGACCGACCGTGCCGCTCACGCCGGTCGCGGACACGCGGCAGAATCTGCTCCTCATCTTCCTGGTCGGCGGCCTGGGCCTGGGCCTGGGTCTGGCTGTGCTGCGCGATCGAATGGACTCGCGACTCCACTATCCGGACCAGGTCACGGGCGGCATGGGCCTGAACATCCTGGGGGCTGTGCCCGCCCTTCGCTCGGGGCGGCTGGGCACCACGGATATGGCCCTCGCGGTGGAGGCGTTCCGCTCGATCCAGCTGAGTCTGATGCACACGAGCGAGAACGGCGGCCCGCTGACGGTCACCTTCACGAGCCCGGGCGCGTCGGATGGCAAGTCTTTCGTGACGTCGAACCTGGCCATCGCGTTCGCGGACATGGGGCACCGTACGCTCGTGATCGACGGCGACGTGCGGCGCGGCTCGATTCACCAGCTGCTCGGCATCCGCCACAAGCCGGGCCTGACCGATTACCTGGCGGGAAATGCGGGTCGTGGCGAGGTCATCCAGCAGACGCAATACCCGCTGCTGCAGGTGATCACGTGCGGCTCGCGCGGTGAGATCGGTCCCAAGCTGCTGGGCTCGCCCGCCATGCACGACCTCGTCCGCGATCTGCGGCCGGATTACGACGTGATTCTGGTCGACAGTCCGCCGCTGGGCGCGTGCGTCGATCCGATGATCCTGGGTACACTCACGCGCAACCTGGTGCTCGTGCTGCGCACCGGAACAACGGATCGCACGCTCGCGGAGTCGAAGCTGGATCAGCTGGACCGCCTCCCGATCCGCGTCGTGGGCGCGATCCTCAACGATGTCGCGCAGGGCGGCGCCTACCGGTACTACTCGTACATGACCGGTTACGAGGTTCTGGACGAGGAGCCGGTGGTCGCGGAGAT
>JBFFZF010000071.1:0-20853 GCA_041568755.1 Longimicrobiales bacterium
CCACCCCCCCCCCCCCCCCCTTCTGCTTTCCAGCCGACGCCCTCAGGTCACGGGGCCGGCGTGCCTCCCGCGATCACGACGCGGATCGGTGAGTCCGTCTGGATCACCATCAGCGAGCCGGCCTTGAGGACGGCATCCACGTCGGCGGTGCCCAGCGCGATGGCGGTGCCCGCCGCGGCCCCGACGACCGCGCCTTTCACCGCGTCCTTGTTCTTGCCGCCGAGCACCCGGCCCAGAATCGCGCCGGCGGCCGCGCCGACCGCCACCTTGCCGACCTGCTCGCCCGTGCTCTGCCGCGTCACGCGCTCCGGGTTCGCCTGCACCACGGTCGCGTCGAGCGGATGGCTCGCGCCGCTGAAGCTGAGCGCTTCGAACGCGACGTTGAGCACGGCCGTCTCACCGACCCTGCCCGACTGCTGAACGTGCACGACTCGACCGCGTACCGTCGCGCCTGCGGGAACCAGGATCTCTCCGTCCTCGCCGGCCACGGCATCCACCAGCGTCGCCGTGAAGGCATCACCCACCTTGTTCTTCTCGGTGGACAACTCTTCATTCAGCGAGATGCGGAGCAGTGTCCCGGTCCGCACGACGGCCTCGCGCGGCGCCGCGGGCAATGCCGGTGCTGCCGGCTCGACGGGCTGGACCTGGGCCGGGGGCGGCGCGGGCACCGGACGTGGCGCCTCCTGCCGCGGCGCACGGGCCGGCGCCGGCTGTGCCGGCGGCGGCGCCGCTGCCGGCAAGGTGACCGCGGTGTCCTGGAAAGTGGCCGACGCGCTGTCCCCTTCGAGGGCCACAGCCAGTTCGCGGTCCAGGGCTTCGTAGTCCGCCGTCGTCTGCGCCGGCTCACCCGTGCAGGCCAGCGCCGCCAGCGCGGCGATCCAGGCGAACCCCGTGAGGGTCGCGCGGCTTCGCGTCGAAAATGCCGTATTCGTGTTCATGGCTCGTCCAGCATCCTCCGCCCGTGCGGGTTTGTCCTGTCTTCCCGGCTGCATCGGCAACGTCGTCCCGGCGCCCCGTGCTTCGTCCCATGAGGCCTCCGGCATGGCCGCGGGCCGGTTGAACGACCCGTCCGCGGCGGATAAACTTTGCCGCAGAGTGCCCGGGCCCTGCGCGGTCAAAGGGCAACCGTCGTGCCAGGACGAGCGCCCGCGGATCACCCGCCCGAGCGTCGACCGGCCGAACCGCAGACTGAATGAACGGCTACCGTCGCATGCTCGGCTATGCCCGGCCCTACCGCCGCGGCATCGCCCTCGGACTCCTGCTGGTCGCGCTCGCCAACATCGCCGGAATCCTGCAGCCCTGGCTGCTCGGCCTGGCCATCGACGCGATGGCCGCCCCGGGCAGCACGCTTCGTACCCTGCTGGGCCACGCCGGTCTCATCGTTGCCGCGGCCGTGGCCGGCGGCGCCGCCCGCTTCGGGATGCGCCAGCTGCTCAACAGCATTTCCCGCCGCATCGAGACCGACCTGCGCGATGACCTCTTCGACCGCCTGCTGGCGCTGGACGCCGCCTTCTTCACGCGCATGCCGACGGGCGAACTGATGAGCCGCATGACGAACGACACGCAGGCCGTCCGCATGGCCATCGGGCCCGGCATCATGTACCTGGCCAACACCGTCGTCGTCACGGTCCTGGCCCTGGCCGTGATGCTCGGCTACAACGTGCAGCTGACGCTCATCGCGCTCGCGCCGATGCTGCTCCTGCCCACGGTCATGGTGCGCTTCGGCCGCGCCATTCATCAGCGTTTCGAGAAGATCCAGCAGCACTTCGGCGTCATGTCCACGATGGTGCAGGAGAACCTGAGCGGCGTTCGCATCGTGCGCGCCTACACGCAGGAAGCGGCGCAGGAACGCGAATTCGAAACGCTGAACCGCGAGTACTTCGACCGCAACATGGCGCTCGCGCGCATCTCCGCCGTGTTCCACCCCCTGCTTGCCGTCCTCACCGGTCTCGGCGTCCTGGCCGTCCTGTGGTTCGGTGGTCTGGCCGTCATGACAGGACGCAACACGCCGGGCGAGTTCGTGGCGTTCTTCTTCTACCTGGGCATGCTGGTCTGGCCGATGATCGCGATCGGCTGGGTCATCAACCTGTTCCAGCGCGGGTCGGCCTCGCTGGGCCGCATCGCACGCATCTTCGACGCACAACCGCTCGTCGTGCCGCCCGCCGATCCGCTGCCCATCAACTCGCCGCGCGGCCACGTCGAGTTCCGCGATGTCTGGTTCCGCTACCCCGGTACGGAGCGGGACGTGCTGCGCGGTGTCAGCTTCCGCATCCAGGCCGGCGCCACGGTGGCCCTGGTCGGACCGACCGGCTCGGGCAAGTCGACGATCGCCGCCCTGCTCACGCGCCGCTACGACCCGACGCGCGGCGAGATCCTGGTCGACGGCGTGCCCCTGCAGCGCATCGCGCCCGAGCTGCTGCGCGTCCTCATCACGATCGTGCCGCAGGACGCATTCGTGTTTTCCGCCACGATCGCGGACAACATCGCGCTCGGGCTGCCACCGGACGTCGCCCGGGAAGCGCGCCTCGAAGAGGCGGCCGGCATCGCGCGCCTGACCGAGACCATCGCGGCCCTGCCGGCCGGCTTCGAGACCCGGCTCGGCGAACGCGGTGTGAATCTGTCCGGCGGCCAGCGGCAGCGCACGACGCTGGCCAGGGCCCTGGCGCGCGACGCGCGCGTGCTGATCCTGGACGACGCGCTCAGCGCCGTCGACACGCAGACCGAAACCGAGATCCTGCACGGACTGGCCGGCGTCATCGCGCGCCGCACGGCCTTCGTCATCAGCCACCGCGTGAGCGCGGTCATGAACGCCGACCTGATCCTCGTGCTCGATGGCGGTGAGATCGTCGAGCGCGGTCTGCACACGGAACTCATCGAGCGCGGCGGTCTCTACGCCTCGCTGCTGCGCCGGCAGCTCCTCTCCGAGGGACTGGAAGCGGATGTCGCCGCCGGTCCGGGCAACCGATGACCGGTACCGCTGCCGATTACGCGTCCGCACGGACCGTGCGCGCGCCCCGGTCCGCGCCCCGTTGCGTGTGCGCTTGCCGCCCGCGCCACGGCCGGCCTACCTTCGCGCGCCATGGTGGGCGCTTCGACCACGATCCTCATCGTCGAGGATGAGCCCGGGCTCCGGAAAGTCTTCCGCATCGTTCTGGAGACGGCCGGCTACCGGGTCTGTGAGGCCGGTACCGTGCGGGAAGCGATCGCAACGGCGGAGCGGGAACAGCCGGCGCTGATCCTGCTCGATCTCGGGCTGCCGGACGCGTCGGGGCTGGAAGTCGCGCGTGCGCTCCGCCCCGCGAGCGCGTCGGGGCGACCCGTGCTCATTGCCATGACCGGTCGCTCCGGTTCCGAAACACACGCGCGGGTGCTCGAGGCGGGCTGTGCCGGGCACCTCGTGAAGCCGATCGAGCCGCGCGAACTGCTCCGCCGGATTCCCGGCTGGCTGGACCGTCCTGTTACAGACGATCCAGCAGGAAGTCCGGCGTGAAACGCGCGAAGAAGGCGGACAGCGCCGTGAACGTACCGGTCACGAGCAGCAGGCCGAGCACGATGAGCAGCCCGCCCGACGCCTTCTCCAGCACGGGGATCGCGCCGCGCATGCGCCGGGAGGCGCGCAGGAAGAAGCTCGTGGCCGCCGCGGCCAGCAGAAAGGGGACGGCCAGGCCCAGCGAGTAACCGACGAGCAGGCCCATCGCGTTCCACATGGTGTCGCGGACCGCCGCCCAGGTGAGCAGCGTGCCCAGCACCGGCCCGATGCAGGGCGTCCAGCCGGCACCGAACGCGACGCCCGTCACGGTCGCGCCGAGGTACCCCTTCGGCGAGCTGGCCAGGTGCAGACGCCGCTCGCGCAGCAGCGGGGCCAGGCGGAAGACGCCCAGCAGGTGCAGACCGAAGATGATTACGACGATGCCGCCCACACGGGCGATCCAGTTCTGGTACTGATTGAACAGCTGCCCGGCCAGCGTTGCCCCGGCTCCGAGCATCAGGAAGACCAGGCTGAAGCCCAGCACGAAGAAGCTGGCGGGCACGAGCACCGCACGCCGGGATGGCGCCTCCTGCAGGTCCTCGAGCGACATCCCGGTGACGAAGCCGAGGTAAGCGGGTACGAGCGGCAGCACGCAGGGCGACAGGAACGACAGGAACCCGGCCAGGAAAGCGACGGCAAAAGAAATCGAGTCCATGTCGTTCCATACCCGTTTCAGGCGGCTGCGGCGCTCGCTCTTCCGCCTCTATTACCGCGTCAAGTATTTCCCGTTCGTGCGGGAACGCCGGCGGAGCGCCGGCGATGAGGAGCGCGGCTTCATCGTCATCCAACTCGATGCGCTCAGTCACGATGATCTGGAGCGCGCCGTCCGGCAAGGTCAGGCGCCCCACATCCGGCGGCTGCTGCAGCGCGATGGCTGGCAGTTGCGCCGCTACCCGGCCGGCCTGCCCAGCGCGACCCCCGCCGCCCAGGCCGCAATCTTCTACGGCACCCGGGACCGCATCCCCGCGTTCCGCTTCTACGAGCGGACCATCGACCGCACGATTGTGTGTTCACGGCCCGCCGATGTCCAGTTCATACGGGACCGTCTGCCGGAATCCGGAATCCTGCGAAACGGTTCCAGCTACACCAACATCTTCGACGGCGGCGCGGATCGTGCCGCCTTCACCTTCGCGGCGCGCCGCCCGCAGCCGGTGTTCCAGAAGATGGGCGGCGGCCGCGTCCTGCTCCTCGCCCTGCTGCACCCGTTCCGCATGGTGCGCATGGTCTTCGCCAGCCTCTGGGAGTACCTGCTCGAGGAGTGGAACCGCCTGATCAGCCAGTTCCGCGGTCAGTCCACGCACTACTGGTGGTACATTCCGATCCTGCACATCGGCACGAACGTCGTGCTGCGCGAGCTGCAGACGCTGGCCGTGCTCCTCGACATCTACGTCGGCGTTCCGGCCATCTACACGACCTACAACTCCTACGACGAGTACGGCCACCACTTCGGCCCGGTCTCGAGGCCGGCCATGGCCAGCATCCGGGCGCTGGACCGGCGCGTCGGTGACATCCTGCGCATGGTCCGGCGGCTGCCGGGCAGACCGTACGACGTCTGGATCCTCAGCGACCACGGCCAGACCCCTTCGCAGCCGTACCGCGTCGAGTTCGGCGAGACGCTGGGTGACACCATCGTGACCGCCGCGCGACACGGCGTGCGCGTGGCCGCCAGCCCGGCCGCGCTCGCGCCCGAGTCCGGTGACGCGCTCGACCACCTGGTCCGTGAACTCGAAGAAGTCGCCGCGGGCTCGATCCACCCGGCCCGCAGGGCCCTGCTCCGCGTCGCCCGCTGGGTGCGCAGCCAGTACGGCCTGTTCCCGCTCGTCGCCGAAGTCGTCCGCGAGTCCACCGATACGCGGATCGTCGTCACCTACTCGTCGTCGCTCGCGCACGTCTACTTCACGACATCGACGCGACCGCTCCTGCACGACGAGATCATGGCCAATCGCGAGCAGCACGCGCTGCACGCTTTCCTCGCCGCACACCGCGGCATTGGCCTCGTGATCACGCGCGCCCGCGACGGCGCCATCGTGACCGGCGCCGCGGGTCAGGTGCACATCGATCGGACGGGCCGCCGCACTCGCCTCACGGGGACCGACCCGGTCGACGATTATGCCGCAACCGACCGCGAGCGCGCCGAAATCGTCCGCCTCGTCCGGCTCGACAACGCAGGCGACCTCATCCTGTTCGGCGCCTGGGATCCGCGCGAGAACCGCTGCATCTGCTTCGATGACCAGGTGGGTGCCCACGGCGCGATGGGCGGCGCGCAGTACTGGCCGTTCCTGCTGACCCCGCCCGGCGCCATCCCCGAGGACGTCGTGATCGAGGATCCGCTCGACATCCACCCGCTGCTGGCGAGGTACTCGACCGCTCCGGCCGGGCGGGCGGACGGCCAGGCTCAGCCGTAGAAGCGGTATCCGATCAGCTTGTAGACGAGTTTGGCGACGAGGAAGTCGGCGGCCACGAACCCCGGGATCGGCGCGAGTTCCACGACGTCCGCCGCCACGACGGTGCGTTCGCGGAACACACGGCGCAGCAGCTTCATGACCGGATACCACTGCAGGCCGCCCGGCTCGGGCGTGCCGGTCGCGGGGACCAGCGCGGGATCGAAGCCGTCCACGTCGAACGTCAGGTACACGGGATCACCCAGCCTGGCCATGACATCATCGATCCACCGCTCATCGGCGTGGATGTCGTCCGCGAAGAACACGTGGATGTGATCGTTCGCGCGCACGACCTCCCGCTCCCCGGCCGTCAGCGCGCGAATGCCGACGGCGACGATGTCCACCCGGTCCATGACGCGCGCCATCACCGAGGCGTGCGAGTACGGGCTGCCCTCGTAGGACGGCCGCAGGTCCGTGTGCGCGTCGACCTGCAGCACACTGAGCCGCCGGTCGCCCAGCCGGTCCACCCAGGCCAGCACCGGCGCACTCGTGATCGAGTGCTCGCCGCCCAGCGTGATGATGAAGCGGTCTCCCTCCGCCAGAATGGCGTCGTAGGCGGCGCGCAACTCGGCGATCGCGTCGGCCGCACCGGCCCGCGACAGCGACAGCGCAGGCAGCGTCGCGATGCCGGCCTCGTGCGGTTCGCAGTCCAGTTCCTGGTCGTACAGCTCGATGTAGCGCGAGGCGGCGAGGATCGCGTCCGGCCCCGCGCCCGTCCCGCCGCCGTAGCTGGTGGTCGACTCGTACGGCACGGGCAGCACGATCGCCTGCGCGCGTTCGAACGCGCTCGCCGCCTCATCCAGGCCCAGGAAATTGTGCGGCAGCTCCCAGGGCAGCCCGCTCAGGCTCTCCGGTATGCTCATTCCACCTCCCTCGCGGCCCGCGTCCGTCACCGGCCCGCGGCCCGGCGCCCGCTGATCTCGTCGATTCGGCATCGCGCTCCGTGCTGGAGGGCGCACACCATCGTCCCGCTGCGGCCGCGACGACGGCGTGGCGCAATGTACGCCCCGCGGCCACTTCCGCCAGAGCGGCCGTGGCCCCACTTTGCTGTCCGTCGACACCGGAGGCAGAACGCGATGAGCTGGACGATCGAAGATTCGAAAGAGCTCTACAACGTCGAGGGCTGGGGCATCGGCTACTTCGGCATCAATGCCAGGGGCAACATCACCGTGCACCCGACGAAGGAACCGGCACGCGGCCTCGACCTCTTCGAGCTGGCCATGGATCTCAAGGCCCAGGGCGTGGGACTCCCGCTGCTCCTGCGCTTCTCCGACATCCTGCGGACGCGCATCGAGACGCTGACCGAGAAGTTCCGGTCGGCGATCCACGAGTTCGACTACAAGGGCAAGTACACGACCGTCTATCCGATCAAGGTCAACCAGCAGCGGCACATCATCGAGGAGATCGTCGGGTTCGGTGAGGCGCACGGTGTGGGCCTGGAAGTGGGCAGCAAGCCCGAACTGCAGGCGGTGCTCGCACTGACCGAGCAGGCGCACCACATGATCGTCTGCAACGGCTACAAGGACGAAGAGTACCTGAGCCTGGCCCTGATGGGACAGAAACTGGGCCACAAGGTGATCATCGTCATCGAGAAGATGAGCGAGGTGGACACCCTGCTGAAGGTCGCCCGGCGCATGGACGTCACGCCCGCGGCGGGCGTCCGCATCAAGCTGTCCGCGGCGGGGACCGGCCGCTGGTCCGAATCGGCCGGCGACAAGAGCAAGTTCGGGCTGACCGCGGCCGAGCTCATGCGCGTGCTCGACAAGCTCCGCTCGGCCGGCCGCGTCGACATCCTCAAGATGGTTCATTTCCATCTCGGCTCGCAGATCCCCGAGATCCGCTCGGTCAAGCAGGCCATGACCGAAGTGGCCCGCTACTACGTCGAGCTGCGTCAGCTGGGCGTCGACATCGATTACGTCGACGTGGGCGGCGGCCTGGGCGTCGACTACGACGGCACGCGATCGACCGGCAGCGCGAGCGTCAACTACTCGATTCAGGAGTACGCCAACGACATCATTTACCTGCTGGCCGAGGCCTGTCGCGAGAACGACATGCCCATGCCGCACGTGATCTCCGAGTCGGGTCGCGCCCTCACGGCGCACCACGCCCTGCTCCTCATCAACGTGATCGACATCGAGCACCAGACGGCCGAGCCGGCGGAGACGATCCCGGAGGACGCGCATCCGATCGTCCACGATCTGGCCTCGACCTACCGGGAGATCGACGGGCGGGGTCTGCGCGAGGCGTATCACGACACGACCTTCGCCAAGGAGCAGATCAACGTCCTGTTCAACAGCGGCGTGCTCTCCCTGGGCGAACGCGCGCTTGCCGAGGTGCTCTATCTGGCCATCATGAACCGCATCCACGAACTGGCCGGGCGCGATCCCGAGGAGTACGAGGACATCGTGCCCGAGGTCGGGACGGTGCTCATCGATCGCTACTTCTGCAACTTCTCCGTGTTCCAGTCGCTGCCTGACTCGTGGGCGATCGACCAGATCTTCCCGATCATGCCGATCCACCGGCTCGACGAAGAGCCGGTGCGGCGCGGGACGCTGCAGGATGTCACGTGCGACTCGGACGGCAAGATCGATCTGTTCGCGGGCTGGCGACGCCCCAAGCAGAGCCTCGAGCTGCACAGCTTCGACCACGACCGGCCCTACATCCTGGGCATCTTCCTGACCGGCGCCTATCAGGAGATCCTGGGCGATCTGCACAACCTCTTCGGCGACACGAATGCCGTGCACATTCGTCTCACGGACCGCGGCTACGAGATCGGCGATCTGGTGCACGGCGATTCGATCACGGAAGTCCTGAACTACGTCCAGTTCAACGCACAGGACCTGGTCGCCACGTTCCGGCGCAAGGTGCAGAACGCGAACGGTCTGCCGCGTTCCGAAGCGAACGCGTTCATCGCGGACTACATCGAAGGACTGGCCGGTTACACCTACCTGGAAGACGGCACGGACTGACGCGTCCGCACCGCGCGCGCGCTCAGCGTGGCCGCCGCGTCCAGATCAGCACGACGCCGCACGGGTGCTGGAAGCGGATCGGCGTCGCGGCACCGACGTAGACTTCGACGCCATCGATGAACGGGATCGCAATCTCGTGCAGGCGATCGAACCCCAGATTCATCGGGATGCCGTCGTAGTAGATGGCGGGCTCGCAGCCGCGTGCTCCTTCATCGGTCGAGATCGTCGTCACACGGCGGAAGTAGACCGAGCTGGTGCCCACGCCCCGGCTGAGGACCAGCACGCCGGGCAGGTCGCGCAGCAGATCCGTGAACACGGCCGGCGCTTTCCTCTCGATGTCGGCGCGGTTGAAGAAGTGGCCGGCCAGGCCACCCGAGCGGCGCGTGTAGAAACCGTTCGTATCCAGCCAGCGGGAGCGGACCGTGACCTCGATCGGCGCCAGCGCGATCGGATTCGTCGTCAGCCCCACACTCGCCTCAATGATCTCGCCGGGCACCACGCGGAGCGTGTCGGTGCGCGCCGCATAGCCGAGCATCTCGGTCGTCAGGACGTGGCGGCCGGCCGGCACCTCCGCGAACGCGAAGGTGCCGTTGCTCTCCGATACGGCGCGCAGCCGGGCCGACTCCAGGCGAAGCAGGACGCCGCCGACGGGCCGGCCGGTACCGGCGTCCGTCACACGCCCGACCAGCGCCCCGGTGCGGTCGTCACGCAGTCCTTCCAGGATCAGACTGTCGACGCGCTGCGTCGCCGTCAGACCCAGCTGATTCAGGTAGAACCGGACGCTGTCCAGTGCGGTGAACCGGGGCGCCGCCGAGGGCTCCGGCGCGGAGGTGCGGGCGTGCAGGCGCACGTCGAGGTGCGTCGCCTGATTCGGCACGAGGCGCACGTCCGGCGGCGGGGCGCTGCCCGGTTCGCCACCCGCATCGAGCAGTGTCAGCCGGTAGTGTCCGCCCGGAAGTTCGGGGATGAAGAAGCGGCCTTCGGCGTTCGTCACCGCGTGGTAGTCGGTGCCGGCCAGCTGGACGGTCGCTCCCGCGACCGGGGCGCCGCCGACGCTGTCCGTCAGGATGCCCACCAGCGCGGCGCGTGCCAGCACGGGCATCGGTGTGCCGTCGGTGTGCACGACGCGCACGACCTCGACGCCTTCCTCACGGGCGCGGTTGCGCTCCGGTCCCGGCACCGGCGTGCGCACGAGCCAGCGTGACTGGACCCAGTAGCCGCGCGCGATGCGCGCGTACTCGAGGCTGCCGCCCGGCCGCACCGCGCCGGTCGCCGCGAGCCCCGCGAACTCGAAATCGACGCTGCGCAGCTCGGCCGTGCTGCGGTCCAGCCAGAACACGCCGCGGATGTCCACGCGGTCGCGCGCGCCCGGCAACGGCTCGAACGCCAGCCCGATACGGCTCCGGTCTCCGGCCTGCACCCGGAAGCAGTGCGTCTCTTCGAAAACGGGCGAGAGCAGGATCTCCGCATCGGGCGCGAACAGGATGTCTCCGCGTTCGGTCCGGCGCGCGTAGCCGTCGGCGGCGATCTCGGCCGGTGTCCGGCTGCGCGAGGGACCGCCCACCACCTGCGTGACGTGGCGCCCACGTGCGGCTTCGATGCGGCCGCCCGGGTCCAGCTGTCGCTCGAACTGGAACAGGTCGTAGGAGAAGAGGTGGGCCTCGCGACCCCATGCCTCGATCGCGAGCGCTTTTCTGACCTCGGCCCACAGCACGCCTGCGGTCTGACCGGCGGCGGGCGCACGCATGCACTGCGCGGCATCGGCTGCGGCGGCCGCGCCGCCCGGATCCACGGTGCGCGCCGGGACGATGACGCGGACCGTCTGCTCGTCCGGCCCGACGCCGACGTGGACGGATGGACGACCGATCACATCGACGCGCACCCCCACCGCCCCGGCCACGGCCACGGCGCGCAGCGCGAAGGCGCCGGCCTCGTCCGTGAGCGTCCGCGCCCGCGCTTCGCCCTCGACCAGCAGCACGACGAGCGCCCCGGCCACCGGCGCGCCCGTCCCGTCGAAGACCACCTCGCCGCGCACCATGCGCGCCGCGCTTTCCTGCGCCGCGCGGACGACCGTCGAGGGTGTCGCGGAGATGCGTGCAGAAGGGAGTGCGCGGGCGGTGGCGGGATACGACGCGCACACCAGGGCCAGGAGCGCGGCGCTGGCGGCACTGCGGCGGCTGGCCTGGATCGCGGTCGTCATGGTCCCCCGGACCGGGACGCGGGCGTGCTTCCGGTTCGACATGAGAACGTGCGGACCCTTCATGACCTGACTTTCCGGCGGCTGCGCGCCGCCCTGCCCACCTAGATCGTCTCGATCGGGCAGGTCAGGCCTTCCCACTTCAGCTCGGCGCCCGCCGCCGTGCAACTCGCGCACAGTCCGTAGATCTGCAAACGATAGCGGGCGGGCACGAATCCGTGTCGTTTCGCTTCTTCTTCCTGAATGCGCACCAGCTCGGAGCTGTGGATCTCCGTGACCTTGCTGCACTCCGTGCACACCAGATGCTCGCGCACCAGCTGCTGGCCGAACAGGTGCTCGTAGCGCTTGAAGCCCTCACCAAAATCGAGTTCTTCGACCAGCCCGCTCTTCACGAGCATCTCGAGCGTCCGGTAGATCGTGGCCTTGCCGATGCGCTCGCCCCGTTCGCGCAGCGCCGTCTCGATCTCCTCGACGGAGAGCTGGCCGTCCGTGCCGAACACGGCACCGGCGATCGCCTCCCGCTGCTGAGTCACGGGCAGGCCCTGATCCCTGAGGTAACGGCGGAACAGATGCACGAACGTCACGAGAAGCCTCCGATCATTCAGAATTATGGATAGCGGAGATCCCGGGACGACGCAACGCGCGGGAGCCCGGCGCCGCGGCTCAGCCTTCGACGGCGGTGTCCGGTGGCAAGGCGGCGGCCCCGGCCGGCTCCGCCTCCGGTTCGGCGGCGGGGGCCGCGCGGGGCCGCGACGCGGGGTCGGCAACCTCGTCCACGAGCGCGCGCCAGGCCGCCTCATCACCGGCGATGCCGACCCGGCGCGGCAGCGTGTCCGCTTCGTGTTCCAGCCGGCGCAGCACGCCTTCGATGATGCGGTCGATGGCCTCGGCGGGGGCGCTGGCGTGCTCCTCCGGCTTCTCGTTCACGGTCGCGGCACCGCGCCGGTCGCGCGTGACCAGGAAATGGACCGTCGCGACGCGGCGGCGCATGCCTTCGTCGTCGAACATGGACAGCACGACGACGCTGCTCTCGGCATCGGCCGAGCGGCGCGTGGGGAAGATCCACAGCGTGTCGATCGAGGCGGGCGGGAATCGCCCGGCGATCCGTTCGAGCAGCGCCTCCAGGGCGCCCGCGTCTTGGATGTTGGCCCAGCGTCCGGTCATGCGCGTGTCACGGCTCGGGGTTCGTCGGGAAGCGCGTCCGCCGCACCCGTCGTCTCGTTCTCGACGAAATAGCGGAGCACGTGCAGGAAATCCTGCGCGTTCGTGATGACACCGAACGCCTGGTGCGTGCCCCGGTCCTTGAGCTTGCTCACGACGAACTCGGACGAATCGACCGCGATCGTGGGCAGCGGTCGGAGAGCGCCGTCCGGCTGCTCCACGTAGGACGGCAGCATGTTGCCGAACCCGATCGAGTGCAGCGCCGTGGCGATCATGACGGCCATGGTCGCGCGCTTCGCGTGTTCGCGCATCAGCTCCTGTGCAGGCACGATGTCGGTCACCGTGTCCGGCAACGGGCCGTCGTCGCGGATCGACCCGGCCAGGACGAACGGCACGCCGTGCTTCACGCAGGCGTACATGATCCCTTCGCGCAGGATGCCCTGTTCGACGGCGGCCGCGATCGAACCGGCGCGTGCGATCCGGTTGATCGCGCGCATGTGGTAGCTGTGGCCGCCCTGCACCGGGCGGCCCTGCCGGTCCATGCCGAGCGTCGTGCCCAGCAGGGCCTGCTCGATGTCGTGCACGCCGATGGCGTTGCCCGCGAGCAGCGCCTGCACGTAGCCGTTCTCGACGAACCACGTGACCAGGTCCCGGCCGCGCGAGTGGAGCACGGCCGGCCCGAGCACCCAGACGATGTGTCCGCCGCCGTCCCGCTCACGGCGCAGCAGCCGGGCCATCTCGTGATAGTCGACGGGTTTCTCGCGGCTCACTTCGGTGCGCATGAACGCAAACGTCTCGCCCTCCTCCGGCCGGCCGAGGAACGCGGTGGCGTGGACGAAGATGCCTTCCGTTCCGTCTTCCGTGCCGCCCACCACCACGGGCTCGCCTCGCCGCACGTAGCGGCCTTCCACGACCTCGAGCGTCCCATCCGGCCGACGCACGACGCCGCCGTCCATGCGGGCGTGACGCGGCAACAGCCATGCGCCGTCACACTTCACGTACGTCGGCAGGTTCGTGGTCGCGAAGAAGTCTTCGGGCAGGACGCCATCGGCCGGCGCAGGCGCGAAGCGCGCGTCCGGCGCCGCGACGAAGCGGGGCTCCGCGAAATCGGGTCGGTGTGTGTCGGCCATCTGCCCTCGAGCGACGATCGGTTCGTCGTGAATCTAACGAACCCGGCGCGTGCGGACAGGCCGTGCAGCGCGCGCCTAGGGCTGCCGGCCGGCCGCGTCCGGCCGCGCGTCGCGCAGCGCCGCGCGCGTCGCCTCGAGAACGCGCGGGATCGTTTCCGCCGGCGGGTCCGGGACCAGCGCCCCTGACGCCTTGGCATGACCGCCGCCGCCGAACGCGCGCGCGATGCGGTTCACGTTCGTCGCGCCGCTGGAGCGGAGCGACACCTTGGTCGATCCATCCGCCGTCTCACGGAACAGGATGGCGACCTCCGTGCCCTCGACGGAGCGCGCCTGCTCGACGATCCCGTCCAGATCATCCGTCGTCGTGCCGGCTTCCTCCATGACCTGGCGCTCGAGCGCGATCCAGGTGATCGGATGTTCCGGATCGACTTCCAGCCGCGCCAGTGCCTGCTGCATCAGGCGGATGCGGCGCAGCGGCACGGACGCGTACACGGCGCGGTAGACCGCCTCCGGCTCGACGCCGTGGCGGATCAGATCGCCGGCCACCGCGTGGGCGCGGGCCGACGTATTCGAGAAGCGGAACGAGCCGGTGTCCGTCAGGATCGCGGTGTAGATGCCGCGCGCCACCGGCGACGGCCACGGCACGGGCAGCCCGGCGGTCACGAGCAGGTCGTAGACCAGTTCGCCTGTCGCACAGGCCCTGTCATCCTGCACGACCGTCCCCTTGATCGGATCGGTCGACGGCAGGTGATGATCGATCACGACCACCGGCCGGTCTCCCAGCGCACTCGCGATGCGGCCTATGCGGCCCACCTCGCTCGTATCCACCACGCACAGCAGGTCCGCCTCGCCCAGCGCCTGGCCGGTGCGCACCGTGCCCGGATCGATGATCTGGGCAGGGTCCTCGACGAGGTGCCGGTACAGCGGAGGGAACGGCGTCGGGTTCACGATGCTCACGCGTTTGCCCTCGCGCGCCAGCCAGGCGGCCAGCGCGGCCTGGCAGCCGGCGCCGTCGCCGTCCGCGTTGACGTGCGTCGTCAGCGCGATGGACGTGGCCCCGCGGATTGCCGCCAGCACGCCGGCGAGGGCGCTGCGCCGGTGCTCGGGCACGGGGACCAGCCCGGCCTGTCCCGTCGTCGGGGGATCGGTCCTGCTCGGTGTCGCTTCCATGCCGTCCTGCTCCCGTCCTTCGATCGCGGTCACTGCGCTGCGCGCGCGCGCCGCTCCAGTTCGTGCCACAGCGATGTGGCGGTCGCCTCCAGCGCGGCCAGCGTGCCCTCGTTTTCGATCACGAAGGTCGCGGCCTCACGCTTCGGCCCGGCGGGCAGCTGTGCGTCCACCATCCGTCGGGCCAGATCCGGTGCGATGCCGCGATCCCGGATCAGTCGGTTCAGCCGCGTGGCTTCGCTCGCGTCGACGAACACGACGACATCGACGGCCGCGGTCAGGCCGGCCTCGAACAGCAGCGGAATCACGTGCACGACGAGCCGCTCGCCCGCCGCGCGCCGGTCGGCCTCGGCCGCGGCGCGCAGGCGCGCGATCTCCGGGTGGATCGCCCGCTCCAGCGCCACGCGCGCGTCCGCGTCGCGGAACACGAGTTCGCGCACGCGCGCCCGGTCCAGTGAGCCATCGCGCGCGATGACGCCCGGGCCGAACAGATCCACGACGCGGCGCAGGCCGGGCGTCCCGTGTGCCACGGCCTCGCGCGCCAGCACATCGGCGTCGATGATCGTGGCACCCAGGTCCTGCCAGACCCGGGCCACCGTCGACTTGCCGCTCGCGACGTTGCCGGTGAGGCCGACGCGCAGCATCACGCCGGAACTCCGGGCGCCGGCATCACGGCCCGCCCGGCGCGTCCGCAACCGGCGGGTCCGCCGGCCCGGCCAGAGACGCCGGCTCTGCCGCCGGCGATTCGGGGCCGGCCACCACCGCCCGATCCGTCTGTTGCCGCCGACGCCGCCACATGAGGACCCCGGCGACCAGGCCCAGCGCCACGACGATGATCGCGCTGGCCGTGCCCAGCCAGCCGGCCAGCACCGTCCACGACTCGCCCGCGATGTAGCCGGCAGCCACCGAGGCGATGCCCCAGCCGGCGACGCCCAGCGCATCGTAGACGACGAAACGCCCCCAGTGCATGCGCGTCATTCCCGCGAACCAGGGCATGAGCGTGCGCACGAACGAAACGAAGCGGGCCAGCGAGACGGCCACGATCGTGCGCTGGCGGAACATGGCCAGGGCGCGCGCCTCGTTGCGCTGCCACAGTCGACCCAGCCGGCCGCCGCGCGCCGCCATGCGGGTCCCGCCGAAGCGGCCCAGCGCGTAACCGATCTGATCTCCCACGAACGCGCCGGCGAGCGTCGCCAGCAGGACGTCATCCAGGGCGAAGACGCGTTCCGACGCCAGGAACGCCGCGACCAGCACGGTCGCCTCGGCAGGCACCAGCAGACCGATGAAGAACGCGGTCTCGACCGCGGTCACGATGAAGACGACCAGCGGCCCGACCGCGATCAGAAACCGGATGATCTCGTCGAGCAGTTGTTCCACGGACTCCGGTTCAGAACGGGATGGTCTTGCGGATATCGTCCTCCGTTCCGCGCTTGCCATCCACGCCGTTGGACCCGACCGTGAGCGTCCGGTTCAGGCGGATCAGATAGTACGGCTGTCCCCACGAGTCCGCTCCCTTGTTCTTCGTGAGAACGCGCCGCGCCAACCATCGCTGGAACGTCTTCTCGTCCGGCGTTTCCTTGCCTTCCGTCTTGGCCAGCGTGATCTGGTCCAGGATGAACTGGACCTCCTGCGTCGTCGTGTACGTCTGCAGCGGCCGCCGCGCGGCATCCCCGACCGGGCCCAGCCGCACCAGCGCCGGCTCCATGGCCCGGGCCATGCGCACGCGCGTGGGCGGGTACCCCCATGCGAACCCGATCAGGATCAGCACGAAGAACAGCGTCTTGAACATTGCGTGAGCCTCCCTAACGGCGCCTCGCCCGGCGCATCCAGGCCACCCATGCGAGGTACCGGTCGACCTCTTCCGCATGGGGCAGACGCCCCGCGTCTCCGTACGCCGTATGGATCCGCCACGCGAGGTACTCGCGGGACGGCAGCGGCAGGTACGGCGGCGTGCGATACCAGTCGCGGGCACGGAACCGCCAGGCAGCGGCGAAGAGCCGAGCTGCCATCCGCGGCCGGACCACGGCCTGTATCGCCATGCGCAGCAGGATGTCTCCGTATCTCATTATCGGCCCGCACCGCGGGCGGCTTCACGCGTGGCCCGAAGATAGCCTGCCCGCGCTTGGCGTGTAAACGGCGGGCCGGTATTATACGGCTTCCCGGCCGTGTCCGTGCGAGGCGCGGCCTTCGCGCCGAATGCATTGTCGGCGAACAGGTTCACCGTTCCACGGACGTATGGCGACCAGGGCGTCGGGCGCGCGCCGGCAACGCGCGAAGGGGCTGGATGAGGCCACACTGATCGGTCTGTACAGGACGATGGTGACGGCCCGTCGGACGGACGACCAGGAGATCCTGCTCAAGCGGCAGAACAAGATCTTCTTCCAGATCTCCGGTGCGGGGCACGAGGCGCTGCAGGTCGGGCTGGCCCCGCACCTCCGGCCGGGCTCCGACTGGTTCTACCTGTACTATCGCGATCGGGCGCTCAGCCTGGCGCTCGGCATGACACCGTACGAGCACCTGCTCCAGGCGGTCGCCGCCGAGAGCGACCCGGCCAGCGGCGGCCGTCAGATGCCCTCGCACTGGGGCCGCCGCGACCTGCGCATCGCATCGACTTCCTCGCCCACCGGGACGCAATACCTCCAGGCTGTCGGCTGCGCGGAGGCCGGCATGCGCGCCGGCCGCGACGCGGCCATGCGCGCCGCGATCGAGCCCTTCGAGGACGACGAGATCGTGCTGTGCACCTCCGGCGAAGGCCAGACTTCCCAGGGCGAGTTCTGGGAGGCGCTCAACAGCGCGTGCAACCTCGGGCTGCCCGTCCTCTTCGTCATTGAGGACAATGGCTACGCCATCTCGGTCCCGGTCGAGGTCAACACGGCCGGCGGCAGCATCAGCAGTCTCGTGCGCGGGTTCCCCGGCCTGCACATCGAAGAGGTCGACGGCTGCGATGTGCTGGCCTCGCACGAGGCGGCCGGCCGGGCCGTCGCGCACTGCCGGGCCCGGCGCGGACCGGCGCTGCTGCATGCGCACGTCGTCCGGCCGTACTCGCATTCGATGTCCGACGATGAGCGGCTGTACAGGCCGGAAGAGGAGCGGGCCATCGAGGCGGAGCGCGATCCGATCGTCGGGTTCCGCCGCTGGCTGATCGACGAGAAGCTGGCCGACGCGGCCGAGCTGGACGCGCTCGATCAGGAGGTGGCCGACCAGGTCCGCGACGACTCGGACCGCGCCATCGCTCAGCCCCAGCCGCCGCGCGAGTCGGCCATGCTCCACCTGTACTCGCCG
Source organism: Longimicrobiales bacterium (assembly GCA_041568755.1). Classification (GTDB taxonomy): domain Bacteria; phylum Gemmatimonadota; class Gemmatimonadetes; order Longimicrobiales; family RSA9; genus JBFFZF01. The sequence continues at coordinate 17,877 of JBFFZF010000071.1, forward strand.
GACGTGGACCCGACCGGTCCGGCGTTCGACACCGAGGCGAGTCCGGAGGCGCGCGGCAACCCGACGACGATGGTCGACCTCATCAACGCCGCCATCCGCGATGAGATGGAGCGCGATCCGCGCATCGTCGTGTTCGGTCAGGACGTGGCCGACGCCAGCCGCGAAGAGGCGCTCGAGGACGTCAAGGGCAAGGGCGGCGTCTTCAAGTGCACCTGGGGGCTGCAGCGCCGCTTCGGGGCGAACCGCGTCTTCAACTCGCCGCTGGCCGAGGCCAACATCATCGGCCGCGCCATTGGCATGGCCGGGCGCGGCCTCAAGCCGGTCGTCGAGATCCAGTTCTTCGATTACATCTGGCCGGCCATGATGCAGCTGCGCGACGAGCTGGCCACGATGCGCTACCGGTCGAACGGGGACTGGAAGGCCCCCCTCGTCGTGCGCGTCGCCTACGGCGGCTACCTCAAGGGTGGCGGCATCTACCATTCGCAGACCGGAGAGACGCTCTTCACGCACACGCCCGGCCTGCGCGTGGTCCTGCCCGCGACGGCCGTCGATGCCAACGGGCTGCTGCGCACCGCGATCCGCTGTGACGACCCTGTGCTCTTCCTCGAGCACAAGCACCTGTACCGACAGGTCTACAACAAGGGCAGCGACCCGGGCCCCGAATTCATGATTCCGCTGGGCAGGGCCAGCATCGTGCGACCGGGGAGCAGCCTCACGGTCGTGACGACCGGGGCGCTGGTGAAGCGCACCCTGGACGCCGCGCGCGTCGTGGAAGCGGATGGCATCGACACCGAGGTCATCGATCTGCGCACGCTCTCGCCTTTCGACATGGACACAGTCGCCGCGTCCGTACGCAGGACGAACCGCGTCATCGTGGCCCACGAGGACTCGCTGTCCTGGGGCTACGGCGCCGAGATCGCCGCGCGCATCGCGGACGAGCTGTTCCCCTGGCTGGACGCGCCCGTGCGCCGCGTCGCCTCGCTGGACACGTGGGTCGCGTACGCGCCTCAGCTCGAGGACGCCATCCTGCCGCAGGTCGACGACGTGGTCGCGGCGATCCGCGACCTCGCCGCCTGGTGAACGGATGCCCGCCGGCACCTCCGCGCCCGGCGCAGTGAGCCGCGACGGCCCGATCCCCAACTTCATTGGCGGACGGTGGACGCATGCCGCCGGCGCCGGCACCCTGCCCGTGCACGACCCCGCGAGCGGTGAGCTGCTCGGTCACGTCCCGCTCTCCGGCGATGATGATGTCGATCGCGCCGTGCAGGCGGCCCGTGCCGCCTTCCCGGGCTGGTGCGCCACGCCCGCGATCGAGCGCGCACGCATCCTGTTCCGGCTGAAGGCGCTGCTCGATGCGCACCGCGACGAGCTGGCCGTCACGCTGACCCGCGAGCACGGCAAGACCCTGGCCGAATCGAAGGGCGAGATCCAGCGCGGCATTGAGAACGTCGAACACGCGTGCGGCATCCCGGCCCTGCTCATGGGCGAGACGCTCGAGGACATCGCGCCCGGCATCGACTGCGAGACCGTGCGCCAGCCGCTGGGCGTCTTCGCGGCCATCACGCCGTACAACTTCCCGGTCATGATCCCGCTGTGGTTCTGGCCCTACGGCATCGCGACGGGCAACACGTTCATACTCAAGCCCAGCGAGCAGGACCCGCTCACGCACCAGCGCATCGTGGATCTGGCCACCGAGGCCGGCCTGCCGCCGGGTGTGCTCAACGTCGTGCACGGCGCGACGGACACGGTGAACGCGCTGCTCGATCACCCCGGCATCGCCGGCGTGTCGTTCGTCGGTTCCAGCGCGATCGCGCGCACGGTCTATGCCCGCGCGGCCGCCGCCGGCAAGCGCGTGCAGGCGCTGGGCGGCGCGAAGAACCACATGATCGTGCTGCCCGACGCGCTGATGGACGAAACCGTCGCCGCGCTGCTCGCTTCGCTGTTCGGCTCCGCGGGCCAGCGCTGCCTGGCAGGCAGCGTCGTCGTCGGTGTGGGCGAGGCGTGGCAGCCGGTGCGGGAACGGTTTCTGGATGGCGCCGCTTCGATCCGGCTGGGCCACGGACTCGACGACGGCACCGACATGGGTCCGCTCGTGTCCGCGCGCCACCGGGAACGCGTGCTGGCCTACGTCGCCGAAGGCGAAGGCGAAGGCGCGCGCATGGCGCTGGACGGACGCGCGGCCCGGGTCGAGCGCTACCCGGCCGGCCACTTCGTGGGACCGACCGTGTTCGAGAACGTGCGACCCTCGATGAAGCTCGGCCGCGACGAGATCTTCGGGCCGGTCGCTTCGCTCACACGCGTCGCATCGCTCGACGAGGCCGTCGCCCTCATGCACGAAGTCGACTACGGCAACGCGACGTCGATCTTCACGACCAGCGGACGCGCCGCGCGCGAGTTCCGCTACCGCGCCGGCATCAGCATGATCGGCGTGAACATCGGTGTGGCGGCGCCCATGGCGCCGTTCCCGTTCGGCGGGTCGCGCGCCTCGTTCTTCGGCGATCTCAAGGCGCAGGGTTCGGACGCGATCGCGTTCTACACGGACCGGCGCGTCGTCATCTCGCGCTGGTGACGCCCGTCACCGTGGCCGGCCTGCCCGTCACGACCTGGCTGCTGCTCATCGCATCCGCCGCGTGTGGACTGGTCGTGGCGCTCGTATCCTGGTCGAAGAACCGCAGCTGATTCACGCCCCATCTTCACAGGGAGCAGCCATGCGCGCACCTCTCCTGCGCCGGCCCATCCTCATCGCGGCAGCCGCGATCCTGGCGGCGCCCGGCGCGTCCGGCGCGGCGCAGCAGGCGCCCTGGCCGACGCGCGGCTGGACCACGTCCACGCCCGCGCAGCAGGGGCTGCGCCCGGCGCCGCTGGCGGAGCTCGTCGACCGCGCGCGCGCCGACGCGTTCGGACACATCGACCGCATGGTCGTCGTGCGCAACGGGTACCTGGTCGTGAACGAGCGGTTTGCGCGGGACTACCGCGA
>JBFFZF010000072.1:0-20738 GCA_041568755.1 Longimicrobiales bacterium
CCCCCGCCCAGAAAGAACGCTAGAATATCCGTGCCCTGCAGTCGACCTCGAACAGAAAGATGATGTGCGCGAGGTCCTCGTCGCAGTTCCACGAGAGGTGCTTGATCGTCGGCACCGGGGCGGGGCACTTCGTGGTCCGACAGATGCGTATCGCTTCGTCGAACGCGTGCAGCTTACCCTCGTCCACGTACTGTTTGTACGGCACGTTGCTGCACCCCTTCGCCGTGCGCATGTACTCGACGCGGAACAGCCATGTCTCGCGACAGCGTGGCAGCCGGCCGGGCTGGAAGCCGTTCCGGGCGGCGGCGTTGTCCGGGTAGATGTAGTACAGGAACCGCTTGCGCGGATCGTCGACCAGCTCGATCGCGGTCCCTGTCTCGCCGGGCTTCGAGAAGTCGGGGTCGCCGGGGACGAGAAACGCGTCCGCCGCACCGAGGCCGCCGTACTTCTCTTTCAGCTCCTCGATCGTTGGCGCTGGCGTGTCATCGTCCGACCGGAACAGCACCTCGCCGCCGCCCGGGCGAAAGTAGTCGATGAACAACTCGGTCAGGATGCGACCGTTCGTCGGCGCGATCGCCTCAGCCAGTGCGGCGATGCGGCCGAGGCGCGGATCGACCCAGCGCCAGGAGCCGTCGGGCTGCCGTTCACGAACGGTGCGTCGGTGCGCGAACACGAGCGGGTCCTGCGCCTCGCGCCACTGTCGGATGTCGTCGGTCGTGATGATGCGGGCGCGGGCCCGGCGCGCATCGCGGAGCAGGCGGCGGCCGTCCCTGCGCGCGGGCCGCGGCGCCCCGCCTTCGCCAACGACGGTTGCCACGTACTTCTGCACGGAGAAACGTTCGATGACGCCGATCGTGTTCCGCACGAGCGGGATACCGGTTCTCGACATATCGCACCTCCAGGGGTTCCGGACGGGGCGCGCCGCGCTGCCGGCGTCGGCGGTGCCCCGATCATCGTTCACGTGGCGAGACAGGTCACCTCGATGAGCACGCTCGCAACGGCCTGGTCGAACCCGCAGCCCCAGCTGGCGGACAGGAAGCGGGCCCGCGCGTCCGTGCACGGACTGGTGAGGCAGCGTCGCACGCCCTCTTCGACAGCGTAGAGCAGAGCACCTCGCACGACGGACCGGAAGTCCACACGGACACAGCCCGGCGCGTTTCGGTAGTAGCTCACGTACACGACGAACGGCGTGTCGCAGCGGATCGGACCGGGCGGCTTCGGCCGGACGAGCGTCCCCGCCGTGTCATCCGGACTGATGAAGATCAGGAACGTCTGCTGGCGACCCGACGTATCCGGTACGGTGGATCCGCCCGTCGAGCCGAAGCGCGAGTAGTCGGCGTCCCGCGGCATGATCTCATCGACCAGGTCCCCGTACCGCAGCTCGACATCGTCGCGCTTCGTGACCGGTTGCTTCTCTTCGTCGTCGCGCAGCAGCGCCACGGTACCGGCGCCGGGCACGAAATAGTCGAGGAGCAGTTCCGTCAGCAGCGGCCCGGCGACCGGCGCGACGGCGGCGGCGAGCCGGGCGATCCGGCCCAGGCGGGGATCGACCCAGTGCATCTCGCCGCTGCGCACCTCGCGGACGCGACGGCGAGCAGCGAACACGAGGGGGTCCTGCTCGCGGGTCCAGTGCCGGATGTCGTCGGTGGTGACCTCGACCGCACCGGCGCGGTTCAGATCCGCCTCCAGCCGCCGCCCACGCCGCAGCGCTCGAGGCCGGCGATCTCCACCGCGCACGGCGTCCTCCGTGTAGCGCTGCACCGAGAAGCGCGAGCGTTGCCCGATCGTGTTGCGCACGAAAAGAAGCCTGCGTCGTGCCACGGTTCCCTCCATGGGGAGGTCTTGCCGTCCTGCACGAGGTACGTCACACGCCTCCCGCGCGGATTGCTCAGCGCGTCGGGGGCGCCCTCGTGCGCAGCCGTTCCGCTGCGGCGGCGGCCCTGACGCGATACGGCGGATCCGCGCCGCGCCACGCCTCGGCCACATGCCGGTCGTGGGCTGCCGCGCTGTCCGGCATGTTCGCGGCCGCAAACGCACGGGCCAGCAGCTCGTGCAGCTCCGAGCGGAGAACGTAGAGGTTGGATGCATCGATGGGGCCGCGCAGAGCCGCCTGCAGGATCGGAACCGCTTCGTGGGGGCGGTCCGCCTCGAGGAGCAGTTCGGCCAGTGCGAGGTTGGTTCGCGTGTAGCCCGTGCTCCACGAGTAGACGGCCAGGCGGAAATGTCGCTCCGCCTCATCGCGCCGGCCACGCGCGCGCAGCAGCAGTCCACGCACGTGATGATGGAGTTTTCGATCCCGCCCGTACAAACTGGCCAGGCCGATCGCCTCGATGCTGTCGGCCAGTGCTGCGAGACGCGCGGTGTCACCGCCAGCGGCGAGGGCGGCCGCCTCATGGGTGAGGTACCAGGCGCGGTGGCGCGCCACCTTGCCACGCTGCGCCGCATCGAAGGGCGGCCGTGCCGCGATCGTGTCGTAGAGCGCAGCACTCTCGCGTGCGCTTCCTGACTCGAGCAGGGTTTGCGCGAGCTGGATCGGATTGCCGAGCGCGAACAGTGTGTCCGGACCCAGTCCGCGGAACCGGCCCCGCCGACCGACGTCCAGCGCCTCGCCCATGCGACCGAGGTTGCGCAACGTCAGAGCGAGCAGCCACTCCGCCTGGCCGACCAGCCAGTCGGGTCCGGTCGTGACGGCGCGCAGGCGCCGTTCCGCGGCGGCGTAATCACCGGCGCGGATCTCGAGTGCCGCCCGTGCGATTTCCCGCTCGTTCTCGGTGCCCGGCGCAAGCTGGTCCGCCCGCGCGAACGCATCGTACGCCTCGGCGTACCGACCGTGATGGTTCATGACTTCGGCCAGAAGAAGCCAGGCGCCGACGGAGCGTGGCTGCGCGCGCAGGAAGCTGCGCGCCGCACGCTCGGCCGCTGCGATCGAGTCGGCGGCCAGGTATGACGCGACGACATTCGCGTACGCGTCGCACGCGCGGCACAGCGCGACACCGCCGTGCAGCCCGATCGAGTCCATGGCAATCACGCGCAGCAGCTCGGCCACGCCACCGGCGAAGTCGCCTGCGTGCGAACGCGTCGCACCGAGCGCGAAGTGTCCGTCCGGCTCGGCCGGGAACCGGACGACCAGCGTCTCCGCCTGCGCGAGGGCAACGGGCTCGCCCATGCCAAGGTTGTGCTGGCTCAGGATGAGCAGGCGTTCGCGGTCGGCCGTGCGATCCGCCAGGCGCACCGCCCGTGCCGCCAGTGCCGACCCTTCCGGGTTGCTTTCGCCGGCACTGCGAAAGGCGTAGTAGGCCGCCAGCGCGAACGTCGAGTCCTCCGCCAGCGCAGCGGTGAACAGCCTGTGCGCACTGCGCGCGTCCCCGTGCTGATAGAACTCGCGCAGCCCCTGCTCGTAGATCCGGTAGGCGATCAGGGACGGCGTCGTGACGGCGGCAATGCCCTGTTCCGGCACGCGGGTCCGGTGGGCGCGCGCGATCAGCCGGGTGGCCTCGTCCACGGCCGCGAACACGCTGGCACCGGCCGCAGTGTAGCTGCGCACGACTTCTCCCGTCCGGGCATCCAGCATCTCGAGTTCGAGGCGCACGCGGCCACCATCGTCGCGCAGCTCGCCGCGCAGCAGCTCGCCGGCCCCCGCGTGACGGGCTGCGTCGAGGACCGTCACGGACCGCCGGCCCGCCGAGCGGAGTTGCGCCTCCAGGTCGTACAGTCGAGTCAACGGGATGACCGTCAGGCCGGACAGCCGGCCGAGGCTCGTCGACAGCAGGTCGGCGGGCACGTTCGACGACGTTGTATCCGCGCCGGTCCGGTCGGCGATCGGTCCAATCGCGATGGTCGCCGGTACGACGTCGCCAACGCCGCGGAACATCAGGACGCCGGTCACCGCGACGATGGCGATCAGGACCGACGCGCCCGCCCACGTGACGTTCGTCCGCGCACGCGCGGGCGAACCCGGCAGTGGGACCCCCACGTCGCGATCGGGCGCGGGCGGTGGCGGGGACGGCGTGTTCGAGGGCAACCGGATCTCGCTATGATCCGTGTCGGCGGCTGCCGCGCGCAGGGAGCTGGCCAGTGCGATCAGCCCGGCGCCGGGCTCGACGCCCAGGTCCTCGGCGAGGCGGCGGACATGTTCCTGGTAAGCGCGCACGGCACCGGCCCGGTCGCCGACGCGTGCGAGCAGGCGCATCAGGTCGCGCACGCCGTTCTCATCGTGCGGATCCAGCTCGGCCGCCCGACGGGCCCAGTAGGCCGCGCCCGCGACATTGCCCCTCGCCTCATCCGCTTCCGCAAGCTGCCACGCGCCGCGCACGGCCTGGGCCCGCAGCCGGCTGCGCTCCCGGTCGATCCACTCGGCCAGCTCCGGCGCGGCGTCAGGCACGTGGAAACCGGTCAGGTAATCGCCGCGATAGCTGGCCAGCGCGTCAGCGGGGCGGCCGTCGGCGAGCGCCCGCTCGAATCGGGTCACATCGGATTCGAGGACGTCCGGCGCCACGCCCACATCCTCTCCGCCGCGGCTCACGATCGCGTCCGTGCCCAGAGACTGGCGCATCAGGTAGATCGTCTGTCGCAGGACCTGGCGGCCCTTCGCCTGATCCGTCTCGGGCCAGAACAGCGCGAGCAGTGTATCGCGGCGCACGAATCCGCCAGGCGCCGCTGTCGCGAGATAGGCCAGCAGCCCGAACCGCTTGGGCTGGGCCAGGATGGCCGCTGCATCCGGCCGGTCCGGGGCAACGACGTCGGTCGTGCCTAACGTCCGCAACAGGATCACCCGTCCACAATGTGCGCGTCCGGGAACGGCGTCAACCATGACTTGACGGCGGCTTGGCGGCGGCTTCACGGGGCGGTGCCACCGTGCAGCGCGCTGACCGACTGGGGCTCGCGGGTCGGTGGCGGACGACGGACCCTGCGGAGCGCGGGCCAGGGCCAGAAAGGAGGACGTCATGCGTGGATTACGACGGGGGTCCGGCTTGCGATCAGGGACGTCGCGCCCCGCCCGGATCGGCTGGACGGGCGTACTGCTCGCCCTCGGCCTGGCCACGCCGGCCGCCGGGCAGTTCGGTATCCGGGGCGGCGTCAATCTCACGAAGTTCGTCGGTGGCGATGCGGGCGATGCGGAGTCGACGCCAGGGCTCAACCTGGGCATGTCGATTCCCCTGTTCCACGTCGGCCCGCTCGCGCTCGTTCCCGAGGTCTACTACGCGCAGAAGGGGGCCACGCAGGCGGACGCCCTCGGCGGCGCCGGGTTCACGTTCGATCTCAGCTACATCGAGGTCCCCGTGCTGCTCAAGGCATCATTCCCGCTCAACGCCCGCAGGAGCGTCTTCGGCTACCTGGCGGGTGGACCCGCGTTCGCCTGGAACGTGGACTGCTCGTTCACGCCCGCGGATGGCGGCGCCAGCGGGGCGAGCGCGTGTGGCGAGACGTTCGGTTCGTTCGACAGCGCCCTGCAGAAGGCGGACCGCGGCGTCGTGGTCAGTGGCGGATTCGATTTCATGCTCGGCTCGATCGGCCTCAACCTGGACGCGCGCCTCGTGCGCGGCCTCTCCCGACTGACGGAGGGCGACACCGGGGCTGACGTGAAGAACCAGTCCTTCGCGCTCATGCTGGGCTACAGCTTCGCGCGCTGAGATCACCTGAATTCGAAAGGCAGGACCTGATGCGAACCTCGCTGGCGATCCTTTCCGTCCAGACGCTGTGCGTTGCACTCGCGGCGCAGCCGGCCCATGCCCAGCTGGGCGACTGGCGTGCAGAAACGCGCGCTGTCGCGGACTGCCTCGGCCTGTCCTTCGATATCGTCCAGCAGGCCAGGTACCCGACGAAAGGCGAGGCTCGGCAACCGACGAAGGACGAACAGAAGCAGTGGGAGAAGGCCAACGAAGTCATGGGCAAGATCCCCGCCGAGAAGATGAACACGTGCCACCAGCAGGCCATGGGCGCTCAGGAATCGGCAGCACAGCGGATGATCGATGCCATGACCAGCCGTGCGGATGCCGTAGCGAGCGGCGGCGGCCGGAGCGAAGCACCCGGACGCGAGCCGCGCATCGAGCCCGTGGGCGCGGGCCACTTCGTCCTGCGTGACATCGACTGGGTCGCCATGCAGGCCGAGGTCACACGCGACAGCCGGAGCGCATTCAGCCAGGCCGTCGTCATGTTCTCGATGACGGCCGGCGCGAATCCGGGCACTTACCGGGCCGACTTCTACTTCGATCGCCGCTACGACGAGGAGGGGCTTCGTGACCTCGCGCAGCGGCGCCTGGACGCCATCATCAAGACCATGAGTCCCTCGCCGGCCGCGAAGGGCATCAGGCTGGAACTGGGCAGCGTTTCGCGGGACGCGGAGCCGCGCATCGAGATCGTGAAGAAGCAGTGACCCGTGCAGCGCGGGTGCCGGATCGCATCCCGTCGGTCCGGCGCCCGGGGACGACGACGGTGCACAGAAGGATGGCTGGACTCGGCGTGCTCGGGTTCGCGCTGTTGGGACCGGTCTGGCAGGGCCAGGCGGAGAACCGAGATTCCCGCGTACCGGCACAGCCAGGTCGAACGATGATCCAGAACCCCGCCGGCAACGAACCCGGCAGCCTGTCCGCGGTGCCGGGACAGGAGGACCTGTGCACCCTGCAGCTCGACATGCAGCAACCGGCCGTTGCCTCGCGGAAGACGTTCTCCACGACGTTCTTCCACCCTCCGCTGCACGGACTGTCGCCGCGCCGTGAGCGCGCGGGAGTTCGGACCGCGGTCCACAGCAACGTCGACGCACCCGCACAGGATCCGGGTGGAGGGCCTCTGGAACCCTCGGACGACGGGCTGCGTCAGCGCACAGGTTGCAGCCCCGGCGCAACCGGATGGACTCCCTCGACCTCGCCCCGGGTGACGAGCGGCTGCTCGCGGCACAGTCGGTGCAGCCAGACGTAGACGTGGGTGGCCGGGTTCGCCCCGCGACCGCTGGACGCCACGAAGGGGACTCGCCATGATCACGGCACCCAGGCCATGCCCGACTCAGCCCGGACGGTGCCCATGCTGCTCGCCCGCCTCACAGCTGGTCCGCGCGTCTGTCGACGTCGCTCGCCCGCGTCCGGCTTCCTGCGATCGGCGGCCGCGACTGCGCTCGCCCTGTGCGCCCTCGGTGGTGCGCTCGCGTGCGGGGGATCCGCATGGCCGCCGCCACCGGAGACGCGCGTCGAGAACGTGACGGATACGCTGCACGGCGTCGCACTCGTCGATCCGTACCGCTGGCTGGAAGATGAACAGAGTCCCGAAGTGCGGGCGTGGATCGCTGCGCAGAACGCGTACGCCGACTCGATCCTCCGCGAATCGCCGCTGCGGGCGCGGTTCGCGGCGCGGCTGGGCGAGCTCATGGACCGGACGGATGTGAGTGAGCCGCGGCGGGCCGGCGAATGGGAGTACTTCACGATGCAGCGGGCGGGCGAAGAAGTCGCGTCGGTGTACCGCCGGAGAAAGACGGACGGCCCGCCTGTCCGCCCGGATCCCGCAGGCCATTACGAGAAGATCCTCGACCCGCTCGCGCTGGACGCGACCGGCACCACGAGCCTCGCGATCCAGGGCATCTCCGCCGACGGTCGATTCCTCCTCTACAGTGTCCGCGACGGCGGCCCGGACGAGATCGAGGTGCGCGTGTTCGACGTCGAACACCGCACCGACCTGCCGGACGTGCTGCCGACGGCGCTGTACGGCGGGCTCTCCTTCGAGGATGGCGCGCGCGCGATCCGCTACGTGCACCGCTCGCGCGAAGCCGGGCCGAGGCTCAAGCGCCACCGCATGGGCACGCCCATCGAGCGGGACAGCGTGCTCTGGGGCGATGGCCTGGCGCCGACCTCGTTCCTGACCGCGCGCGACGGGATGGACGGCCGCTGGCAGCTGTACACCGTGCAGCACGGCTGGGCGACGACCGACATGTACCTGCAGGACCTGCGCGCGAACGGACCGGTCGTACCGATCGCGAAGGACCTGCCGGCCCGGTTCAATCCGCAGTTCGTCGACCACAGGCTGCTCGTTCTCACCAACCTGGATGCGCCGCGCAACCGCATTGTCGAGATCGATCCGTCCGCGCCCGGCCCGCCGGAAAGCTGGCGGACCGTGCTGCCCGAGGGCGAGCACGTGATCGACGGCTTCACGCGAATCGGGGACCGGTTCTACGTCACGATCATCGACACGGTCGCGCACCGTATCCTGCGCTACACGGATACGTTCCAGCCGGACGGCGAGATCGAGGTCCCGCCGCATTCGTCGGCTTCGGTGCGTGGCGGTCCCGGCAATACGCTGCTGCTGACGATCAGCTCGTTCACACAGCCATCGATCACGTATCGCATCGATCCGGCCACCGGCAGCCGCGAGGTCCGGGACCCGCCCGAGGTCGCGTTCGACGCGACCGGCATGGTCGTGCGGCAGGTCTGGTACACCTCGAAGGACGGCACCCGCGCTCCCATGTACGTCGTCCACAGGGACGACATCGAGCTGGATGGCACACGCCCCGCCCTGCTGACCGGTTACGGCGGATTCAACGTGAGTCAAATGCCACGCTTCGACACCCGGGGCATCGCGTGGATCGAGGAGGGCGGAGTCTTCGCACTCGCCACGCTGCGCGGCGGCGGCGAATTCGGCGAGGAGTGGCACCGGGCGGGGATGCTGGAGAACAAGCAGAACGTCTTCGATGACTTCACATCTGCAGCCGACTGGCTGGTCGCGAACGGTTACACGAGCCCGGAGCATCTCACGATCCGGGGCGGCAGCAACGGCGGGCTGCTGATGGGCGCGGCCATCACGCAGCGGCCCGAGCTCTTCCGCGCGGCGTTCATCGGCGTGCCGGACGTCGACATGGTCCGTTTCTACCGGTACACGCAGGACAACAATCTGCCCGCGCTGCTCGAGTACGGCGATGCCTCACGACCGGACCACTTCCCGTTCCTGCGCGCGCACTCGCCGTACGAGAATGTGCGGCCCGGCACCCGCTATCCTGCCGTGCTCGTACACACCGGCGACAACGACACGCGTGTGCCACCCGCTCAGGCGCGCAAGCTGACCGCGAAGCTTCAGGCCATGACACGCTCGGGGTTGCCGGTCATCCTGCACTACGACGCGCGCATGGGCCACGCGGGCGGAAGGCCGCGCAGTCACGTCATCGCGGATGCCGCAGCGGAGCTCGCTTTCCTCATGACGATGGCCGGCTACCCGGACGGCGCGAATGTGGCAGCCGTGGCCGGTCGCTGACGCGGCAAGTCGGCCTCGGCTGGAGGCGCGGGCAGCGCCAATTTCCCTTCGCGGCGCACGCCGCCCTCCACGCGGCTGTTGACAAACCCGGCAAGCACGAGCTTCTTTGCACTCGCGCAGCCCCCATATCACGCAGTCAGGCCCGACCGCCAGCCCGGCGGTGCGGCCTGCGTTTGTCCACCACCCAGCGGAGGGTGACATGGGCAGGATCAACCTCGGGAAGGTGATCGTTGGAGGACTCGTCGCGGGCGTCGTCATCAACATCAGTGAGTACATCCTGAACATGATGGTGATCGCCGACGATGCACGCGCTGCCATGGAAAACCTCGGACTGCCAGCGGATCCGGGTAGCGGCGCCATGGTGATGTACATCCTGATGGGTTTCGTCCTGGGCATCCTCGCCGTGTGGCTGTACGCCGCGATCCGGCCGCGCTACGGTCCGGGACCGCGCACCGCGCTGCTGGCCGGCGCCGCGTGCTGGGCGCTCTTCTACGGGCTCGGCAACCTGGGCTGGATCGCGTCCGGCGCCTGGCCGGCCGGGCTGGCTGTGACCGGGATCCTGTGGGGCTTCATTGAACTGGCCATTGCGACGACGATCGGCGCCAAACTCTACACGGAGGCCGACGCCGGCTGAGCACGATCGAGCGTACCGGGCGGGCGCCGGCCGCGAGGCTGTCGGTCCGGCGCCCGTGCCCCTCCGGCGCGCCTCCGGTTGCAGGGCAGCGCGCCACGTCGTACCCCTTCCCCATGGCTGCCACACAATGCGATCCGGAGGACCCATGAAGTGGCGTTTCCGCGCGGAGCTCCTCGCGGGCGCGCTGGTCGGGAGTACCGCCGCGTGCGGGAGCGGGGATGCGCCGGCGGCACAACCGGCCGTGCGCGACAGCGCCGGCATCCGCGTCGTCGAGAACGCCTCGCCCGCATGGACGGCCGCCACCGCCTGGCGGCCATCCGCCCGGCCGGTCACGACGATTGGCGTGGTCTCCGGTGAAGCCGCACATCAACTGAACGGGGTCGTGGCCGCCGTGCGCATGTCCGATGGCCGGATCGTCGTGGCGAACGGCGGCACGCGCGAGTTGCGCTTCTTCACGCCGGAGGGCACGCACATCCGCACGGTCGGCCGTCGGGGCGAGGGGCCGGGAGAATTCCGTTTCCTGCGCCAGCTCGCGCGTCTGGCCGGTGACACGCTCGTCGCCGCGGATCTGAGCCCTGGGCGCATGCTCCGTTTCGACGGCACCGGCGAGTTCCTCGGCATGTCGCAGCAGCGCATCGCGAGCAGCGAGGTCCCGATCATCCTGCCCGATGCATCGCTCCTGCTGCCGTTCTACGAGAGCATGACGTTCGGCGGCGAGTTCGAGCTGTTCGCCGTCGGTCGGCGCATTGCGAACGCCGACGGCGTCTTCCGCCCGCCGTTCGACCTGGTGCACGTGCACCGCGCGGCGGTGCGTGCCGACACCATCGGCCGGTTCCTCGGCGACGCGTTGTACAAGATCGACGTGCCCGGCTCCATCGGCGTTACCTGGTACGAGCCGTTCGCCCCGCGTACGCTGTACGCCGCCGGCGGCGACCGTGTCTGGGTGACGCGCACGGATCGCGCCGAGCTGGCCGCGTACACGCTCGACGGCACCCTGGTCATGCTGGTGCGCTTTCCGGCGGAGCCGGTGGCGATCACCGATGGTGACCGGGCCGCGTTCCGCGCGTCCGTGGAGCCCCGCATCAACCCGAACCGCCGCGCCGATTTCGAGCGCTGGTTCGCGGAAGTCCCGTACCCGTCGGTCAAGCCGGTGGCGAGCGCGCTCGTCACGGGACCGCAGGGCACGGTCTGGCTCGAGCGGGCCGTACCGTTCGACGCGCCGAATGTCACGTGGAGCGTGTTCGGTGCCGACGGCACGTTGCTGGGCGATGTCCCGTTCCCGCCGCGCACAGAACTTCTCGAGATCGGTGCGAGCCACGTGCTCGCGCTGTGGCGTGACGATCTGGATGTCGAGTTCATCCACGTATACCGCATCGACGGAGCCTGAACCGCATGGCGATCGACCGCTTCTCCCAATGCACCGTGCGCGCGTGGCCCGCGACGCTGCTGCTCACCGCCGTGCTGGCCATGCCGGCCGCCGCCGCGCAGTCCCTGCCCACACCGGAGTCCGTGCTGGGGTTCCGGCCGGGCGACGACTTCAAGCTGGCCACGTACGGCGAATCGATCGGCTACTTCCGCGCACTCGCCGCGGCCAGCGATCGCATCAGACTCGTCGATGTCGGCACGACATCGGAGGGACGGACGTGGACGATCGCCTTCATCTCTTCGCCCGCCAACCTGGCCCGTCTGGAGGAGATCCGGGCCGCGGCGCACCGGCTCGCGCATCCGGCGGAGCTTTCCGATGCCGAGGCGCTGCGACTGGCCCGCATGACGGTCCCCATCGTCGACATCAGCGGCGGGCTGCACGCCACCGAGGTGGCCGGCGCGCAGCACACGATCCAGCTGGCCTGGGACCTGGTCTCGGCGCGCGGCGACCCTCGCCTCGACGCGATCCTCGAGCACGTCGTGCTCATGCTCTGGCCGTCGCTCAATCCCGACGGCCAGGACATGGTCGTGAACTGGTACCGCGGCAACGTGGGCGGACCGTTCGAGACGGCGCCGCTGGTCGAGCTGTACCAGAAGTACGTCGGCCACGACAACAACCGCGACGCGTACATGCTGAACACGATCGAGTCGCGCGTCATCACGCGGGCGTGGCGCCACTGGGAACCCCAGATCATCCACGTCCACCACCAGTCGTCACCCTTCCCGACACGCATCTGGCTGCCGCCCTTCGCCGAGCCCATCACACCGCGCGCTCCGGCGCTCATCTCGCGCGAGATCAACGCCATCGGCATGCTCATGGCCCAGCTGCTCGAGTCGCGCGGCCAGGTGGGCGCGGTCCACATGGGCACGGGCTTCGACGCGTGGTATCCGGGCTACATCGACTACATGCCCGTGCTGCAGAACGTGGCCGCCTACTGGACCGAGACCGCGCTGTACCGCTACGCCACGCCGCGCCTGTACACGCTCGACGACTTCCCGCGCAACATGCGCGACCTGCGACCCGGCTCGCTCTATTCCAGCCCGTGGACCGGCGGCTGGTGGCGGTTGCGGGACGCGGTCGAGTACATGCTGACCGCGTCCATTGCCGTTCTCGACTACGCGGCGAAGTACCGTGAGGACGTCCTCTACAACCGCTACCAGTCCGGGCGCGATCAGATCCGGCGCTACGTGGACGGTCCGCCGTACGCGTACATCGTCCCGCAGGAACAGCGCGATCCCATGGCGGCGGTCGAACTGCTGCGCCGGCTGGCGTTCCACGGCATCCGCATCACGCAACTGGAACGTGCGGCACCGTTCGACGGCGTGACGTTCCCCGCCGGCACCTGGGTCGTGCCCATGCAGCAGGAGTTTGCCGAGTTGACCCGCCAGCTCTTCGACGCCCAGGTCTACCCGGACCTGCGCGAGTACCCGGACGGGCCACCCGAGCAGCCGTACGATGCGGCCGGCTGGACGCTGCCGCTGCAGATGGGCGTGCGCGTCGTCGCGGCCAGCGAGGCGCTGTCCGACGCGTTCATCGCCGCCATGAGACCGGTCGGCCCCGCGCTCGCGGACGGCGGCACGACCGGCGCGGGTCAGCCGTGGACGCCGTCCGACGCCCCCTTCTCCGCCCACCCGGTCGCCGCGGCGATCGCGCCGCCACCCGGCACGATCACGGGCACCGGTCCCGCCCTCGCCGTCGACCCGGCGCAGAACGAGGCGTTCCGCCTGATCGCCCGCACGCTGGCCGCGGGCGGACGGGTGCGCTTCGCGAACGGCCGCTACGTCATGGACCGCGTGGACAGCGCAAACGATACGTGGCTCCGCGAACGGGGTCTGCACGTCGAGCGGACCAGCGCTGAAGGGACCGCCGTGCACGCGCGCATCGGCATCTACAAGTCGTGGCGCGCCAGCATGGATGAAGGCTGGACGCGCTGGCTGTTCGACCACTACGAGATGCCCTACACGACGCTCACCGATGCGGACGTGAGGGCGGGTGCGCTGCGCGATCGTGTCGACGTCGTGATCCTGCCTTCGGACGGTGTACAGGCGATCGTCGATGGCCACGCCGAAGGCAGTGTGCCGCCCGAGTATGCGGGTGGCATTGGTGAAGCCGGCGTGCGCGCGCTGGACGCATTCGTGCGTGCCGGCGGCACGCTGATCTGCATGAACCAGTCGACGGAGCTGGCGATCCAGCGACTGCACGTCCCCGTGCGCAACGTGCTGGCCGGCGTCGATCGGCGCTCCTTCTTCGCCAACGGCTCGATCCTCGAGGTCATCACCGACCCTGCGCACCGCGTCATGGCCGGGATGCCGGAGCGCGCGAACATCTTCTTCGACCGGTCCCCGGTCTTCGCGCCGAGCGACGGGTTCGAGGGCCGCGTGCTGGCCCGGTACGCCGAGGCGGGTTCGCCCCTGCTGTCCGGCTATCTGCTGGGCGAGGACCACCTGCACGGGCATGCCGCGGCCATCGAGGCCAGCCACGGCCAGGGCCGCGTGATCCTGATCGGGTTCCGGCCCCAATGGCGGGGTCAGTCGTGGGGCACGTTCCGTATTCTGCTGAACGCGGCGCTCTCCGGCGCGCCGGCGCCACAACCGTCCGGCGGACTGTAGGTCATCGCCCTACGTCGGACGGAGACCTTGCCTGACGCGGTTTCCTCCGGGCCGCGACGGAACCGGGATCGATCCATCGCCATTCTGCAGACGGACGCATGTTTTCCGCCGCAGGAGGGCCCCATGTTCGATCGCATCCTGGTCCCCGTCGACCGGTCGACTTTCGCCGAGCGCGCGCTGCCCCATGCCGTCGCGCTGGCCCGACGCACGGGGGCCGAACTCCACATCGTCCTGGTCCACGCACCGCTCGGGCTGGACATCGCACCCAGGACGCCCGTCACGGTCGAGAGCGACTTCGACCGCAAAGTCGAGTTCGAGGAGAAGGAATACCTCGAAGCGCTGGCGGGCCGATTGCGTGAGGACGACAATGTGCCGGTCCATACCGCGCTGCTCGACGGACCGGTGTCCCGCGAACTGGAAGGATACATCCGCGAGCATGCCATCAAGCTCGTCGCGATGAGCACGCACGGCCACGGCGGGCTGCGCCGGGCGTGGCTGGGCAGCGTGGCCGACCGGCTGGTCCGCCACATCGACGTGCCGCTGCTGCTGATCCGGCCCATGGAGGGTGAGCGGCCCGCACCGATCTCGCACTTCCGCGTGCTCATCGCCATGGACGGCTCGCGCATCGCCGAGGCCGCGCTCGAACAGGCGACATCGCTGTTCGGCAGCGTTGCGCATGCGACGCTGCTGCGCGTGGTCGTGCCGCCACTCGGCCCGACGTCGCCCTACATCCCCGACGCAGCCCGACTCAACGTCGAAGAAGTCGAACAGGAGACGGCCGTCGCGCAGCAGTACATCGCAACGAAGATGGACGCGGTCCGGGACCGCTGGCAGGGTGTGCGCACGCGCGTGATCGCGTCGTACCACCCGGCGGACGCGATCCTGCGCGCCGCACGGACGCAGGAGGCCAACGTCATCGTGCTCGGCACGCACGGCCGCGGCCCGTTCGTGCGTGCGATCCTGGGCAGCGTCGCGGACAAGGTCGTGCGTGGTTCCGATGTCCCCGTGCTCGTGTTCCCGGCGCATGGCAGCCACGCGCGCGAAGCCGTGCAGAAAGTCATGGCGTCCGCAACGATCGGCTGAGGCCCCGGCCCGGTCGTCCCGTCGTTCGACGCCTCGACCCCGTCCACGACCTTCCACCCCGAGCGGATCCCCCATCCGCTCGGGGTGTCGTACGCTTGGTCCCGGGCAGGGCGCACCCGTTCCGCCGGTGAGGCGCCCGGCACGGGCTCCGGCGGCCGGTGACGGAGCTCCCGGCGCGGCGCATGCAGCCCGCCCGGCTTCCCACCGGAACGGGAGCGCAAAATGACCAGAATCCGCCTGCACCTCTGCATCCTCGCGTCGGCGGCCGTGGCCTCTGCGTGCGAAGCTCCTCTCGATGTCGAGGAGCGGTTTGCGCCATCGCCGCACGCCACGGTCGCTCCGACGGCCGTCGTCGCCGCCGCGAACGGCAGCGCCCACACCCTGACCGGCGGTCAGTTGCGCGTGGTCACGTTCACGGCGCGCAGGAAGGCTGACGGCACCGCCGACGGGCACTTCAACTTCAACATCCTCGCCCTGGGCATCCATTTCCAGGCCAGTGTCGAGTGTCTGACCGTGGTCGGCAGACGCGCCTACTTCGGCGGCACGATCACGGCCAGCGACGACGCCCGTATCCGCGTCGGCACGAAGTCGTACTTCTGGGTCGAAGACAACGGCGAGGGCGAGGGCGCGGCGCCGGACATCGTGAGCCTGGCCGGCGTCAACGAGACGCAGCAGGGGCTCGACGACTTCTGCAACCTCGTACTCAATCTGCTGCCTCCGCGCACCGTCCTCTGGGGCAACGTACAGGTGCGCGGCGGCTGAACCCGCACGGCGCGCGTGCGGGTGAGGTCGACTCGCGCGTTCCCATGGAGAGGTCGTCCCGCGGCCGCCACTCTCGATGGGTGGCGGCCGCGCCACCCGCGCACCACCGGGACAGGGCCGGTATCTCGCTGGTGCTGGGCGCGGTCGGGATCTATGGCGTGACGGCGTACGCGGTCGGCCAGCGGACGGGCGAGATCGGCCTTCGCCTCGCCATCGGAGCGGACCGGCGCGCCGTCGAGCGGATGATCGTGCGCGAAGGTCTGCTGCGTGGTGCGATCGGCCTGGGCATCGGCCTCCTGGCCGGGCTCGCACTCACCCGGGTGCTGACGGGCATCGTGAGCGCCGTGCACCCGAACGACCCGGCGACGTTCGCCGGGGTGATCGCCGTGCTGGGACTGGTCTCGTTTCTGGCCGGCTGGCTGCCGGCAAGGCGGGCGTCACGTCTCGGTCCGGTGCGCGCCCTGGCACCCGACTAGCAGCAGGCGGCGCACCCGCTCGGGACACAGCCGCTCGCGCGGGTGGCCCGCCGGGTCACGGGCGCGCGCCCTCCGCCCACTGGTGGCCGCACTTCCGGCACACGCGGTCAGGGTTGTCCATGCCGCGCAGCCAGCGCAATCGCGCGGGGCGCTCGCGCTCGGGCAGCCGCTTCAGATCCGGGCGCGGCTGTCCGTGTACGATGGGTACCGTATCGGGCCAGCCGCAGCGCGGGCAGACCGGGCGCTTCGCGTTCATCGCACCCGCTCCGCAGGCTGGCCCGATCCGGCCGGTTCGGGAGCGCCCGCCGCCGGACGGGCCGGGGCCGGTGCGCCCGCGCCGCCGTACAGCGCGTTGAAGAAGAGGCGGAACGTGCCGTGCGTCTGCGCACGGTAGAGGATCTCGGGGCCGAACAGCACGACGTGGCCGCTGCCGACCTTCACCCGCGCGGCGGCCAGCCCATCGCGCAGGTACTGTTGTCCCCAGGCCCAGCCGCTGCGCAGCGGCGCCGCACGGTCGTACCAGGCGATCGGTTCGACACCCTCGGCATTGTCGTCGAAGCGGAAGACCGGCGACTCATCGAACACGAAGTCCGCCTGTTCGTCGAGGCCCCAGGCAATGGGGTGGGTGCGATCGATGCCCGCCTCGACGATCGACGTGGGGATGAAGTAACGCTCGCCGGTGAGCGGGACCTCGACGCTGTCCTCGTCGAGTTCGACGAGATGATTGCGGATCGG
The DNA here is from genome assembly GCA_041568755.1 of Longimicrobiales bacterium. GTDB lineage: Bacteria > Gemmatimonadota > Gemmatimonadetes > Longimicrobiales > RSA9 > JBFFZF01. Next base: position 16,954 of record JBFFZF010000072.1, read on the forward strand.
CAGACCGAGGTGCCGGGCGAGCGTCATGGAAGACGCGCCGATGGTCACGATGGTGCCGCCGGCCTCGAGGAACGCGCGCAGCTGCGGCACCGTGCGGTCGACCGACGCCTCGCCGATCATGGGCCAGGTCTCGCGCGGTACACTGGCCGAATCGGGTCCGGTGGGCCCGGCCCGGTCCTGCGCGGGAATGGCGTTCTCGAAGAAGACGATCACATCGAAGTCGCGCCGCAGATCGCCGGCGTCGAGACGCTGCGGGAACACGACGCTGTACGGCATCTCGAACTGCTCCATCAGCCAGCGCGTCCAGCCGGATGGCATCGAGCCTCCCCACCGGTCCCACAGGCCGACGCGCGGCTGCGTGACGGGTCGCAGCAGCGAGTCGGGTGGTGCACTGGCCGCGGCCGCGGCGCGCACGCCGTATTCGCCCGCCAGCCGTTCGAGCTCGCGGCCGACGTTGCCGCGCGCCGCGACCCAGAAGCTGCCGGCCTGCGCGGTCCCGCCGTCGAACGTCCACGATGCGGTCAGCCGCGACACGCCGGCCTGCGCGCCGAGCAGGCGGCTGGCGGCACGGAACGCGTCGTTCTGCGCAGCGGAAACCACGAACCCCGCGACGCTGCCAGTGCCGGCCCCGGCGACCGCGGCGCGCGGCAGCGAGGCGAGTCCTTCGATCGGTTCGAACGGACCGGTGAAAGCGTCCAGGATGCGATCGAAGTGCACACCCATCGCGAACGCCAGTGTCCAGCCTGCCGCGTCGTACGGGTGGATCGGCGGTCCGCCCGGGTACTCGAAATCGTCCGGGTGATCCTGCGGCTCGAACATGTCGAGGATGTGCGGCGCGAACGCCTGGGCCGTCTTCACGATCAGCGAGCCGGCAGGATACGTCTTCCCGGCCACGTCGAACGACGCCGTCGCGCGCAGCACGGTGATGCCGGTCTTCTGCAGCGCGTGCGCGAAACGCGTGGCCGTCGCGAAGTCCGGCTGGTCTGCGGGGATGATGTACCCGCGCGGATCACGCAGGCCGGGCGAGTGGAGCATGTCCATGAAACGCTGCGCGGCTTCATGACCCACGCACGGACGCTGCAGCGCTGCGGGCATCCCCTCGCGCACGCGGCCGCACGCCTCCGGCAGTCCCGTCGTTCCGTCGGGCTGCAGCGTCCGCATGGCCTCGCCCACCTGCCGGACACGGCGCGGGTAGGGCGTCCAGCTGTCGGTGTTCCCGCGTGCGATCGCGTCCGAGCCCATCTTCCAGATGTTGAACTGGAACGTCTCACGGTAACGCGAGGCCAGGTCCAGCACCGCGTAGTTGGCCGTCACGGAGTAGTCGACGGACTGCCGGAAATGCCAGAGCTGCGGCGCGATCGGATACGGCATGCGGCCGGCGGGCTGCTGCAGCGCGGGGATGAGCGGGATCTCCACCGGCGTGGGGTTGCCCTTCGTCTCCGTGAGCAGGCCGATCATGTTGTGGAAGTACGTCGTCGTGCGCAGGCCGCCGTTCCACCACGTCGAGTAGCCCGCGCCTTCCCGCATGACGAGCCCTGGCTTGTCCTCTGCCGCGAATCGCTGGTGCATCGCCGCGCCGACCAGGTCGAGGCTGGTCACGAGCAGCGGGTGGAACACGTAGTTGAACGGGTCGCGGAACGGGGGCGCGAACATCACGCTGCCGGCCGGCCCGGTCTGGTGGTGGTTGTAGACGATCTGCGGGAACCACTCCAGGTACAGCACGCGATTGATGTTCGTCGTCTCCTTCTGCGTCGAGGCGTACGAATCGCGGTTGTTGTCGTGACCGACGTACTTCTGGTAGAGCCGTGGCAGTCCGTCCGACGACCGCTTGCGCGGATCCGGTTCGCGCATGTACCAGTCGGCGACCAGGTCGTGACCGTCCGGGTTGGCGTGCACCGCCAGAACAACGACGTCGTCCAGGATGCGCCGCGTCTCCACATCGTTCCTGCTCGCCAGCTGCCAGACCGTTTCCATCAGCTGCTGTGCACCCAGCACCTCCGTGGCGTGCAACCCGCCATCGATCCACACCACGGCCCGACCTTCCGCCGCCAGCGTCCGGGCCTCCGCCTCCGTGACACCCTCCGCACGCGCGAGGCGGCGGGCGATGTCGCGGAAACGATCGAGGTTGCGATGGTTGTCAGGCGATGTCACGATCGCCATGAGCTGCTGGCGACCCTCCGTCGTCTCGCCGATCGAGACCACACGTACGCGGTCCGACTCGCGGTCCAGCGTCCGCCAGTAGTCAGTGAACTGGCGGTAATTCGGCAGCACGTAATCCGCGCCGATCGGGTGGCCGAAGAAGGTTTCCGGGGACGTCAGGCGTGCCTGCGCGGCCACGGGCCGGGTCGGCCCGTACGCCAGGACAACGCCCGCAACCAGGGCCACGACGGCCGTCGGACGGCGGATCGACGATGCACTGCGGGACATGAGACCTCCGGTCGGCAGGCTGTCTGATCCGCCCAATATACGGCGTCCGCCCGGGGCGGGCATGGGCGTGCGCGGGGGGCGCGCCGACGCGTAGGTTGACGTCCATGATCGACTACGACGCCATCCGCTCCGCCAGGTCGCGCATCCGCGACGGGATCCTCGAGACGCCCTGCGTCCCGGCTCGCGCCATCGAAGCGCTGCTGCCCGGGCACATTCATCTCCAGCTCGAGAACCTGCAACGCACCGGATCGTTCAAGGACCGGGGTGCGCTCAACCGGCTGCTCGACCTGTCCGACGCCGAGATGGCGCGCGGTGTCGTCACGGCCAGTGCGGGCAACCACGCGCAAGCCGTCGCCTACCACTGCGGACGACTCGGCATTCCCGCCTCCGTCGTGATGCCCGAGGCCACTCCGCTCATCAAGGTCGCGAACGCGCGCCGCTACGGCGCCGCCATCACCTTCCACGGCGCGACCCTGTCCGACGCGATGGTCGAGGCGCGCCGCATTGCCGATGACGAGAGCCGGACACTCGTCCACGCCTTCGACGACGAACGCGTCATCGCCGGACAGGGCACCATGGGCCTCGAGCTGCTCGAACAGCTGCCCGAACTCACGCACGTCGTCATCCCCATAGGCGGCGGCGGCCTGGCCTCCGGCACCGCGCTCGCGCTCAAGCACGTGAGACCGGACATCCGCGTGATCGGCGTCGAAGCCGAGGCCGCCGCGTCCGCGCTCGCCTCGCGCAACGCCGGGCACATCGTGCGCATCGAGACGCACGAGACCATCGCCGACGGCATCGCCACCAAACAGGTCGGCGATCACACGTTCCCCCTGCTCGAACGCTACGTCGACACCATCGTCGCAGTCAGCGAAGAGCAGATCGCCGCCGCCGTGCACCTGCTCCTCGAACGACAGAAGATCGTCGCCGAAGGGGCCGGCGCCGCACCGCTGGCCGCGCTCCTGGCCGGGCACGTGCCGCTCCAGGACAGCGATGTCACCGCCATCGTGATTTCCGGCGGTAACATCGACATCAACATGATCTCCCGCATCATCGACCGCGGCCTCGTCGCCGATGGCCGCCTCGCCCGCCTGCTCGTCAAAGTCCGCGACCGTCCCGGCCAGCTGGCCCGCCTCACCGACCGCGTCGCCCGCCTCGGCGCCAACGTGCTCGAAATCGCGCACCGTCGCGCCTTCGCCGACATCACGGTCGGCGATGTCGAGATCGTCATGCACCTCGAGACGCGCGGCCGTGAACACGTCGAGGAGATCGTCAGGCTCTTTCAGGACGAGGGGCTGGAGGTGGAGGAGTACGGCTGAAGAAAGGGAGAGGGAGAGGGAGAGTTTCGGGGAAAGGGTGGA
>JBFFZF010000073.1:0-20655 GCA_041568755.1 Longimicrobiales bacterium
ACGTGGGTCATGTAGTCGTCGCGTCCGGCGGTCTCGAGGAGCACCTGTACGGCCTCCCGCAGGTGGGGCTCGGCGGTGACGGGATCCCCCAGCCGCAGTCTGGCCCTTCCGAGCATCAGACTGGCCACGCCGATCCGCCGGTGTCCGTCCGGCCACTGCGCCTTTTCGGAGGCGAGGTTCTCGGCCATGAGCGAGTCGACGCCGGCGTGATCGCCCTGGGCGTAGAGTGCGCCGGCCAGGTTGCCGCGCAGCATGACGGTGTTGGGGTGGTTCGGCCCGAAGGACTCCGTGAGGATGTCGATCGCCTCGCGGTAGTGGGCGGCAGCGCCCTGTGCATCGCCTTTGCGGCTCAGCAGGTAGGCCAGGTTGTTCAGATAGGTCGCCAGGCTCACCTCGCGATCGCCCCAGGCGGCGCGGTACAGCGGAATCCCTTCGCGGTACAGCGCCTCGGCCTCGTCCAGACGGTTCTGGGCGCGCAGCACGTACGCGAGCGCCATCATCGTCGACGCGTACTCCGGGCTTTCACGGCCTGACGCCAGGCGCCGGATTTCGAGGGCTTCACGCAGAACGGTCTCGGCCGTGTCCGGCCGGCCCAGGTCGCGCAGCAACTCACCGACGTCGACGAGTGCGGTCGCGATCTCCGGGTCGGAGCCCGAGGCTCGTCGGATCGCCAGCATCTCGCGCGCGTGGGCCAGTGCCCGGTCAAAGGATCGTGTGCCTTTGAGCGCGCCGACGAGCGACTCGAGACCGGCGGCGAGACGTTCGTCCAGCGGGCCGTGTGTCTCGCGGCGCAGTTCGACGGATCGCTCGTGGAGGACGATCGCCTCGTCGAAGAGCCCCAGATTGTAGTGCGCTCTGCCCATGACCGTGAGCAGTTCGGCCTGCAGAGCGGGCCGGTCGGCGAACTCCGTATCCACGCGCTCCGTCCCCCAGGCGAGCAGCTCGCGGGCCGTGATCGTGTCGCCCGGCGTGACATTCGGGTCGCGTCCGCGGAACACATCCGCCAGGAAGCCGGTCACGAGTCGGGCGTTCTCGGCCTCCTGCTCGGCCAGGTCGCGCTGTTCGGCGATCGCCGCGCGCTGCACTGACAGGGTCGCGATCCAGCCGGCCAGGATGATCGCGAAGGCAGATGCGGCGGCCACGCCTGCCCAGTTGCGGCGCACGAACCTGCGGGCGCGGTACCCGAGCGCGTTACCGCGCGCGCGCACGGGCTGGCGCGTCAGGTAGCGCCGGACGTCCTCGGCCATGGCCTCGACGGAAGCGTAACGTGCATCGGTCTCGTGGCGCAGCGCTTCGAGGACGATTGCGTCGAGGTCGCCGCGCAGCGTGCGGCGCAGCCGGTCCGGCGTGCTGCGTCGCGCGTGCGCGACCGATCCGTCCCGCGCGACGGCGGCCGAGGGTCGTGATCCCGTTACCCGCCCGGTCGTCGCGGGGTTCGCGCGATCCGGTCGGGGGCCCGCGAGCAACTCGTGGAGCAGCAGTCCGAGTTGATAGATGTCGGAGGCCGTCGTCACGGGCGCGCCCGCCAGCTGCTCGGGACTCGCGTACTCCGGCGTGAGCAGATAGGTGCCCGGCCTCGTCTTCGGCTCATCGAGTCCGCCGTCGGACGGTTCGAGGAGTCGCGCGATGCCGAAATCGAGGAGCTTCACTTCACCGCGATCGGTGACGAGGATGTTGGACGGCTTGAGATCGCGGTGCACGATCAGGTTGCGGTGCGCGTGACGGACCGCATCGGCCACGGCCAGGAAGAGCCAAAGCCGGGCCTCGACGTCCAGGCGCTGTTCATCGCAATACACGTCGATGCGCCTGCCCTCGACGTACTCCATCGCGAAGAACGGGCGTCCGTCCTCCGTGGCGCCACCGTCCAGGATCCGCGAAATGCCGGGATGGCTGAGCGAGGCCAGGATCCGGCGTTCCGCCAGGAAGTGGCGTACGACATCCTCCGTGTCGACGCCGCGGCGGAGCACCTTGACCGCCACCTGCTGGCGGAACTCGCCGCCCTCCCGCTCGGCCAGGTAGACCGTGCTCATGCCGCCGCGGCCGATCTTCCGCACCAGCCTGTATCGGCCGACGCGGTCGCCGGGACGGAGTGATTCCGGGTCCTCGGACGGGATGAGGTCGAGCAGATCGCCGGTGACGGCTTCGAGCGCCGGATCCGTGAGAAACCCGCCGATCGCGTCGCTCGTCCGCAACAGTTCCAGCACGCTGTCGCGCAACGCCCGATCGTCACCGCACGCTTCGCGCAGGAACGCATCGCGGCGCGCCGGCGGAACCTCGAGAACCCGGTCGAAGAGTTCGTCGATCGTCTGCCAGCGTTGCTGCTCGTCGTGCGTGCGTTCCACGGGCGATCCCCTGGTTGCGTGTGGGGCCGGGTGCGGCGCGTCCTGCCCGCCCCACAGATGTAACTCGGAAAGACGGGGCGCGACCCGCCGTCTACGGGGAGTCGGGCTGGCCGTCGTGCAGAGCTCGATAAAGGTAGGCGCGGGCCCGCGTCCAGTCCCGCTCGACCGTGCGCAGGCTCGTACCGAGCGCTTCCGCCGTCTCCGCCGCGGTCATTCCGCTGAAGAAGCGACACTCGACGACCTGGACGAGTCGCTCCGACTTGCGGCCCAGCGCCGTCAGCGCCGCGTCCAGCGCCAGCAGGTCGGGCGTGTTCGCGGCCACGGTCCCCACGTCCTCGCGGAACGGAACGCGCACCTGGTCGCCGCCTCGCTTAGCAGCCTTCTTACGACGGAAGTGATCGACCAGGATGTTGCGCATGGCGCGGGAGGCGACCGCGAAGAAGTGCGCGCGGTCGCGCCAGCCGACGCGCGTCTGATCGACGAAAGACAGATACAGCTCGTGCACGACGGCCGTCGTGTTCAGCGTTTCCGCGTGTCGTTCGTGCCGCAGATGCTTGCGGGCTATGTGCCGCAGGTCGTCGTAGATGAGCGGAATGAGCCGGTCGAGTGCAGATCGATCGCCGGCGGTCCACGCTTCGACCAGCTGGGTGATTTCACTCGGGGCAGTCGGCATCGAACTCCCGGAGCTTTGACGGGACGATGGAGCTGCGCGCTGTGGACCGTCCGGGACTGGCCGGGTTGGACGCCGGTCGGCGTCCCATATGTAGGGCGCTCGCGGCCTCGCCGCAACGTGGTCGGGCCGCCGCAATGAGCCGGTCACCACCCGAACGCTGCCGAGCCATGAGCGTCGGGTGCGCGCGCGGTCCCCGAACCGCGCGCTGGCGGGGTCCGGCGGCGGAGCGTCGCGCGCGCACGCCGCGCACGCGAGGACGGCGGTCCATGGAGGACGCGAGGGAACAGCGGTCAGCCCTGCACGCATGAACGCATACGGAGCGTGCGACAGCCAGTCTGAACGCCACAAACCGGCCTCCTGGATCGTCCTGGCGTCGGCCGGTTCGACGTACGCACCGCCACCCGGACGAAATGGAGCGTTGGGTAGCTCGAACGCCACGGTGAAGGGGAACGCACGCCGCTCTTGACGGCGGTTCTGCCGTCGCACATCATTGCTCCGTCCGCGAACAGCGGGTGCCGACACCGCGGCAGCAGACAGCGTCGCCTTCGGGCGGAGCAGTTGCGCCCGGTTCGAATCGAATCTCGCCTCTTCCTCTCCTGGCGTGGTTCCCTCCCTGCCGGCACAGTCACACACATACACAACCCAAGGTCGACCCGGGCCGCGAGGCACCAATGGTCGTGCTCGATCCGCGTCTGCAGAGTCTGCTCGCGACACGCGCGCACCATGCCGCTCTGATCCGGCGGGGCGAGCTGGCCGCAGGCGATGCGCCCCCGACGCCCGACCGCGTCGGCGTGCTCGTCAAGCTCACGGGCGACATTGCCGATCTGCACGCTGCCGGCCTGCATACGGGCTCGGTCATCGGTGACCCGAACACGCCGTTCCGTATCGTGACGGGCAGCATCGCACTGGACGATGTCCAGGCGCTCGCTGCCGTGCCGCACGTCAGGAAGGTCGAGATGGGCCGGCCGCTCGAGCCGGAGCTGGACGTCAGCACCGTCGAGATCCGCGCGAAGCCGCTGCACACGGGCTCGTCACCGCTGACGGGCAGCGGCGTGATCGTCGGCATCATCGACTCGGGCTTCGATTACCGGCACCATGCGTTCCGCTTCGCGAGCGGCGGGTCGCGCGTGCTCTCCATCTGGGACCAGTCGCTGACGGTCCGGGCGCGGCGGCCCGGCGATCCGTTCCAGGAGACGGCGCCACCGGAGTTTCCGACACTCGGCGTCGAGTACACGCAGGCGCAGATCAATCAGGCGCTCCAGTCCTCGAAGGCATTCGACATCGTGCGCGTGGCCGATGACGAGCTCGCCCACGGCACGCACGTGGCCGGTATCGCGGCTGGCGATGGCAGCCAGGCGGGTACCAAGAGCGGCGAAAGCTGCACCGGTGCCGATACGTATGTCGGCGTCGCGCCCCGTGCCGACATCATCTTCGTGCGCCATCAATCGACCACGTTCGCGCTCGGCAGGTCGCAGGAACTCGTAGACGCGATCAACTACATCTTCACGCGCGCGAAACAGCAGAACAGCGGCGCCGGCAAGCCGTGCGTGATCAACATCTCGATGGGCGACAACCTCGGCCCGCATGATGGCACGAGCCTGGTCGAGCAGGCGATCGACATGATGCTCGCGGTCGCGTGGGGTCGTGCGATCGTCAAGTCGGCCGGCAACGAGGGCGACGCGAAGCACCACGCGCTCGCTGGCGTGCCGCTCCCGGGCAGCCGCACGATCACCTTCGACATGCCGGCAAACGTGACGAACCGCCAGTACATGGAGTGCTGGTACGACGGCACACAACGGCTCGACGTGAGGCTGTTCGCGCCCGGTACGCCGGCGCCCGTAAGTCCCGTGGTTCGCACCGGCGATCCGGCGCTGCCGTGGGTCGTCAATCAGACTGCGCCCACGGAGCAGCAGGTGACGGTCACCATCACGAACGCGCTCAACGACCCGGAGAACAACGACAACAGCATTCTGCTCGAGTTCGTACCGCCGGCATCCGGCTCGCTGCCGAACGGCGAATGGAAGATCGAGTTCACGAACGCCGGTGCGGCAGCCGTCGACATCCACTGCTGGCTCGAGCGTGGCTCGCGCAGAAAAGCGCCGGTGTTCACGTCCGATGTGACCAGTTCGCATACGATCAGCGTTCCCGGCACGTCGGCCTGGGTCATCACGGTCGGCGCGTACAGTGCTGAAGCGTTGAAGTCCGGCTCGGGCGAGACGACACAGAAGGGCGATCTCGACATCGACTCGAGTCGCGGCCCGACGCGCAGGGGCGCGATCAAACCGGACATCTCGGCGCCCGGCGTATCAGTCACCGCCGCGCGCGCCGACTCACACGGAGGCTGCTGCTGCGACTGCTGCTACACGTTCTACGTCGACAAGAGCGGCACATCGATGGCCGCGCCGCACGTGACGGGCGTCATTGCGCTGATGCTGCAGAAGAACCCGATGCTCGATACGGCCGGCATTCGCAGCGCACTGGTGACCACGGCGCGCGCCCCTGATCCGATCACCGCGCCAACGCTGCCCAACAACGACTGGGGTGCCGGCAAGGTCGATGCGACCGCTGCGGTCGGCAGCGTCCCCGCACCCGGCGCCGGTGCCGGCGGGGGTGGCGGCGGTGGCGGTGGCGGGCCGGTCCCGTTCTGGGAGCCGCCCTCGATGCCTGGTGGCCAGCCCATGATGACACGGCGGCTGCGCGATGTGCATGACCTCGTCCTCTCGTTCCCGGCCGGCCACGCCTGGGCCGCACTCGTGAGCCGCCACGTCGATGAAGTGCTGCGCCTGATCGAGACGAACCGGCGCGTGGCGACGGTCTGGCATCGCAACGGCGGGCCGGCTCTCGTGCGCGCGGTGATGTCCATCGGCGAACAACCGTCGGCCATGACGATCCCGTTCACGCTGGACGGCGAACCGCTCGCGCCACGGCTCGGTCGGATCCTGACGAACTGGCGGCGCTATGGCTCGCCGGCACTCGTGAGCGACATCGATCGTTACCACGCGGCGGTCCTGTCCCTGCCCGGTCGTTCGCTGGTCGAGATCCTCGGCGGTCGCGAGGAGACGGCCGCCTGATGGCGACGAAGGCGGGCACCCTCGAACGCATTGCCCGCGAGCTGGGGCAGGCACTTGCGCCGCTCGAGGAACGGCTCGCCGGGGGCCCGGCGGAACTGCTTGCCGCCATCGGCGTGCGTTTGCCTGCCAGCATCGCAACGCAGGCGCAGGTCGTGGCCGCGACCACGACGACCGTCTCGCGCGCCGCCGCCCTCGCGCCCGACCTGGCGCAGCTGATCGCCGCGATCGATGCGGATGACGAAGCGCAGATCATCGCGCGGGGTATCGCGGTCGTCGATGGCGCCACGCGCGTCAGCACGGCGCTGCGCGACCTCGCCCAGGCCATCGATACTGCCACGGCCGCGGCACCGCTGCCGCCTGCCGACAGGGCCGCGCTGCAGGCGCTGCTGCAGGGCCTGCCGCGCCGGCTGTTCGACTTCCTGATCGTCGAGTATGTGGCGCGCACGTCGCAGCCCGCGGTCGAAGCGCTGACCCTGCTCGGCATCATCGACAGGGTGTTCGTGCCCGGCGACCCGGCGAATCCGTTCGCGCCGCCGTTCGAGCGCCGCGAATTGCGTCTGGACCGGCTCGGCAGCCTGCTCTCGGATCCGGTGCAGTACCTGCAGGCGACGTACCGGTTCGGCGCCCCGGATTTCGACGGCCGCGCGCTGTTCGTCCGCATCCGCGAGTTCCTCGAGGACTACGACTACCCGGTGCTGCTCATTGAGCCGCCCGGCCGGCCGCCCATCCTCGAGGCGTATCTGGTCAGCCTCGAAGCGCTGCCGACCAGTCCGCCGTCTCTCGGGCTCAAGTTCCGCTTCCGCGCGACGGAGGACTTCGAGCGCACGTACGACCTGCCGGATCCATGGTCGTTCCGCGTCGCGGCAAAGGCGCGCTTCGCAGCCGGCATGGACGGCACGATCACGCCGCCCGTGAACGTCCGGCTGACGCCGCCCTCGGCCGGGGCATCGCTCGAGCTGACGGCGGACATGGTCGCAGATGCCGGGGGCACGCCGATCACGCTGCTCGGCGAGACGGGCGGCACGCGCCTCGAGGCGAAGCGGATCGCGGCGGGCTTCGGGTTCGCGGCACGACTCGACGGCGGCGCGTTGCAGGGGGAACCAGTCGTGCGGGCGGAGGTCCGCGGCGGCAGACTCGTCATCGACCTGTCGGAAGGCGATGGCTTCATCCGCACGATCCTGAGCGGCATCCGCGTCGAGTCGGCATTCGAGCTGGCGGCACGCTGGACACCGGGCGAAGGCATTCGCTTCGAGGGCGGCGCCGGCATCGAGCTGGTCGTGCCGCTGCACCTGAACCTCGGTCCGGTCGAGATCCGCACGCTGGTCTTCCGGCTCGGCTTCGCCGCCGACCCGCCGGTCAGCTTCGGCGTGGCCGCGGCGCTGGGCGTGCAGATCGGTCCGTTCGGCCTGTCGGTCAACGGCGTCGGTGTCGATGTGCCGGTGCGGTTCCCGGCCGAACGGAACGGCAATCTCGGTGCCCTCGATCTCCGCTTCGGCTTCCGCCCGCCGACCGGGATCGGCGTGGTCGTCGATGCCGGCCCGATCACGGGCGGCGGATTCCTCGATATCGACGTGCCGAACGGCCGCTACGCCGGCATCCTGCAGCTCGGTACGTCCATCGTATCCGTGACGGCGATCGGCCTGCTCGACACGAGGCTGCCCGGCGGCGCGCAGGGCTTCTCGTTCCTCATCCTCGTCTCGGTCGAACTGCCGCCGATCCAGCTCGGGTTCGGCTTCACGCTCAACGGCGTCGGCGGCATTGCGGGCATCCACAGGACGGTCGCGACGGACGTGCTGCGGCAGGGTGTGCGGGCGGGCGCGCTCAACCACATCATGTTTCCGCGCGATCCGGTCCGCAACGCGCCGCAGATCATCGCGGACCTGCGTTCGATCTTCCCGCCCGCACAGAACCGTTTCGTATTCGGTCCGTTCCTCAAGCTCGGCTGGGGTACGCCCAGCCTGGTCACCGGCAACCTCGGCGTCATTCTCGAGCTGCCCGACCCGGTCCGCATCCTGATCCTGGGTCAGCTGAAGGTGCAGATTCCGGTGCCGGAACTGCCGCTGGTGTCGCTGAACCTCGATGTGCTCGGCATCATCGACTTTGGCGAGCAGCTGCTGTCGCTCGATGCCTCGCTCTACGACTCGCGCATCACGATCTACAGCGTGTACGGCGACATGGCGCTGCGCCTGTCGTGGGGTGCGCGACCGATCTTCGCGCTCTCGATCGGCGGGCTGCACCCGCAGTTCCGGCCACCACCCAACTTCCCGGCGCTGCGCCGCTGTACAATCGAGATCTCGGCGGGCAACAACCCGCGGCTCTCATGCCAGGCCTATCTCGCGCTGACCTCCAACACCGTCCAGTTCGGCGCGCGCATCGAGGCGTACGCGGCAGCCGGCGGCTTCAGCATCCACGGTTGGCTGGGCTGCGACGCGATCGTCCTGTTCGTGCCGTTCTCGTTCCGAGTCGACATCAGCGCAGGCGTGCAGCTGCGACGCGGCAACTCCGTCATTGCCGGAATCCACCTCAGCGCGACGCTGGAGGGCCCGAACCCGTGGCGTGCGTCCGGTCGCGCGTGCATCAGCTTGTTCCTGTTCGACGTGTGCGTGCCAGTCCGCATCACGATCGGCAAGGAGGAGGACCAGCCGGTCCCGACGATCCGTGCGTGGGACCGGCTCGAGCAGGCGCTGCGCGAATCGCGTAACTGGCAATCGCAGCTGCCGGCGGGCGCACGCCGCACCATCGCCTACGCTGCGCCCGCTGGCTCGCCGCGCACGCTCATCGATCCGGCGGGTGGCCTTGCCGTGCAGCAGAAAGTGCTGCCCCTGAACAAGCCGCTCGACAAGCTGGGCGAAGCGCGCATCGAAGGTGATCGGCGGTTTGACCTGAGTCACGTCCGCATCGGCGGCGAAACTGCGACGCACACCGTGCAGCGTGATTTCTTCGCGGCCGGTCAGTACCAGAACCTGTCGGACGCGGAGAAGCTGTCCCGCGACTCATACGAGCTGATGGATGCCGGCGTCGTGATCGCCGGTGACGCGCTCACCATCGGCACCTTGCGCGAAGCGCCGCTGACCTACGAGACGATCATCATCGACGCCCCGGATCCCGACACCGTCCGCTTCCGCGACTTCCTCGTACGCCGACTCGGCCCGGTTACGCTGACGCGTACCGAGTTCTCACGCATGGCCGAACGCGCGGCACACGAGTTCGTACCGCGCATCGGGCTCGAACGATATGCGCCGGCTGAGGGCACCCGCCTGCGCATCGAGGACGAGTCGTACGTGGTCGCGAGCACGGACACGCTCGAGAAGCACGGCACGATCGTCCAGACCATGACGAAGGGCGCTGCCCACGACGCGTTGCGCGACTGGACGTCAGCGCACCCGCTCGAGCGCGGCGCTTGGCAGGTCGTCGCAGTCCACGAGGCCGGCAGGCCATGAGCACGCCACTCGCGCACTACAGTTTCATCTCGTGGCTGCGGCAGGGCGTGGCCACCCGGATCGCGCGCCGGGACGGCGAGGGACCGGCAGCGCCGCGGGCGGTGGTGAGTGTGCATATCGGCTTCAATGCCGACACACGTGCCGTCGACGTCCCGCTCGAGCTGTTCGGCAGCGGCGAGCTGGGCAACCTCGAGACTCTGTCCGTTGTCCGGACCTGGCCGCGCGCCGACGTGGCGGATGCGGAGAGCAACTACTTCCCGCTCATCGAGTTCCGGGAGCCCGATCTGCCGTGGCGGCTCACGCCCGCGAGCGCCACTGCATCCGGCCGGCTGCGACCGTGGATCGTGCTGATCACGCTGCGCGACGGGGAAGCGAGCTTCCTGCCTGCGACGCGCAGGGGCGCGTTGCCGTCCATCGTCGTGGCCGATGTCGCCTCGCTTCCGGACCTGGCCACGTCCTGGGCGTGGGCGCACACCCAGGTCTGCAACGAGACCGGCCTGACACCCACCCGCATCCGTCAGCTCATCGACGCGAAGTCGGCGCTCGTCACTTCGCGGCTGCTCTCGCCGCGCCGGCTCGATCCGCTCACGCGCTACACGGCCTACGTGGTGCCGGCGTTCGAACGCGGCCGCCTCGCCGGGCTGCGCCTCGACGTGCCCGACGCGCTCGACGGTCTCGCCCCGGCATGGTCCGCGGCCGCGACGGGGGTGACGCTGCCCGTGCTCTACCGCTGGCAGTTCCATACGGCCGAAGAGGGCGATTTCGAGGACCTCGTCGAACGGCTCGAGCCGCGTGTGCTGCCGCCGGAGGTCGGCGTGCGGCCGATGAACGTGTCGGATCCCGGCGGTGCGCTCACCGGCATTGCGGCACACGATGCGCCGCTCGCGCTCGAGGGCGCGCTCAGGACCGTGCGCACCGTGACGACGCCCTGGCCGACGTCGCTCACGAAGACCCGGTTCGTCGATAGACTGCGCGCACTGTTGAACGCTCCGGCGGCCCTGCTCGGCGCTGCCACGCCACAGCGCGTCATTGCGCCGCCGCTGTACGGCCGGTGGCATGGCGCGCAGCAGACGCTCGAGCCAGGCCAGCAGCCGGTCTGGTTTCACGAACTGAATCAGGATCCGCGGCTGCGCGTGACGTCCGGACTCGGAACGCAGGTCGTGCAGTCGCAGCAGCGTGAGCTGATGGCCGGCGCATGGCAGCAGATCGAAGGCATCCGTGCGGCCAATGAAGAACGACGTCGTGCACAGGCAGCGCGCGAAGCGGCGTTCAGCCTGTACCAGCGCCATCTCGTGGTGGCGCCGGACGAGTCGGTCATCGGCCTGACGACGCGGCTGCACACGAAGGTGATGGGCAGCCCGCTCACCATCCGGGCACTGCTGCGTGCGAGCCCGATCCCGCTCGGCGTGCTCGACACGGCATGGCGGCGCGTGACGCGGCCGCTCGGCACGATCGGACGCCGGGCCCGCCGCGAGGCGACGGATACACCGACGCTGCTCGATCGTCTGAACCGCGGGGAGTTGCGGCCCGGTGCTCCGCCGCCCGTGCCCGCGTCGCTGCCGACGATCGGCGGGCTGGCCGGCGCAGCCTCGCCGGTGCCGGAAGCGACCGCCCTGCCGCCCTGGCTCACCCGCGGCCGCCTGATCCTCCTGCTCATCCTCGCTTTCGCGCTGATGGTCGCGCTCGTGTCGGCTTTCGCCGTGATCGGCCTGATCGGCTTCGTCGCGCTCGCGGCCGGGACCTGGGTCGTGCTGCCCGCCGCCGTGCGCGCTGCCCTGCAACGCCTGCTCGCAGGATCTCCACCGCCGCCATCACCGATCGGCGAGCGTGCGAGGCAGGAACTGGAAGAGGAGAAATTCACGACTGACCTGATCGATGCGGTCCCCGCCCGATCGGAGTTCACACTGCACGAGGCGCCGCCGCTCGGCGCACCGACGCCTGCGCCTGCGAGCCCGCCGTCCGTGGCTCCGGTGTCGGTCGTGGACAGCGTGGACGCGCGCGTGTTCCGCGCCGCGGCCCGTGACCTGATGGCGCAGCTCGGTGCACCCGTTCGTGAGCCGCCACCGCTGCAACCGGTGCGGCTGAACGAAGTGCGCGTGAAGCTGCAGACCGCCATCGACCCGCGCACGACGATCGCACGGGGTATCGTCGAACGCACGATCCTCGGCAGGGATCTCATCTGGCAGCCTCAGGATCCGCTCGACGAGATCATGGCGTATCCGCAGTTCCCGCAGCCGATGTACGAGGCGCTGCGCGAACTGGGCCAGGACTGGCTGCTGCCAGGACTCGAGTTGATCCCCACGAACACGGTCGCCCTGCTCGTCACGAATCAGCGCATGATCGAGGCGTTCATGCTCGGGCTGAACCACGAGATGTCCCGCGAGCTCCTGTGGAACGAGTATCCCACGGATCAGCGCGGCAGCTTCTTCCGCCAGTTCTGGAACGTGGTCGGTGTGCAGCCGCCCGGCGGCGACGCCGGAAAGCTGAAGGACATCCGTGAGATCCACACGTGGGCACGACGCCTCGGGCTCGGGAGTCACAGTGCGCGGCCGCCGATGCCGAACGGCGAGGAGCGGATGGTCCTGCTCGTGCGTGGTGACCTGTTCCGCCGATACCCGAACACCGAGGTGTACGCGCTCCAGGCGAAAGCACATCCGTCGGCAAAGCGCACGCTCGGCACCGCACGCATGGACTACGAGTTCCATGGCAGGTTGAATCCGGACGTCGCGTTCTTCGGCTTCTCGCTCACGGCGGCGCAGGCGATCGGCGCGAAGGATGCGACCGATGCGACGCAGGACCAGGGCTGGTTCTTCGTGCTGCAGGAGCAGCCGGCGGAGCCGCGGTTCGGGCTCGACACCGGCGATTCGTTCGCCGGGTCCGTGAGCCAGTGGAACGAACTGGCGTGGACGAACCTCGCCGCCGATGCGGGGGAGCTCGCGAACATCACGTACATCGATCTGAACCGCGCGCTGCCCGATGTCCGGCCGCTCGACACGGGCAGCGAGCCGGCGTGGCATGCCGACAGCGGCCTCGGCCGGACCGGCTCGCAAGCCGCGCACATCGCCAACATCACGCTGCAGCAGCCGGTCCGGATCGCTATCCACGGCTCCGACATGCTGCGCGGCAACGGCTGAACTCATGAACCGACCCAACCCGCCCGACGAACTGAGTGCCAGCCGCGCCGAGCGTGACGCGCTGCGTGCGCGGCTCACGGCTGCGTCGACAGCAGTGGCGGACGCCGAACGCGCACTGATCGATGCGGAGCGTCGCTTCGGCGAGAACGATCGACGTACGGCGGCGCAGCGCGCAGCGCTCGATCGGGCCCGGGCCACGGTCGACGAGACGCAGCACGCGTACATCGGCGTGCGCGAGCGCGTGGCCGACGGCATCCGCGCGCGCGTCGATCGCGACATCGGCGATGACTTCGTGCAGCTCCGCACGACATTGCCGCTCGTCATGCTGCCCGTGCGGCTCGAGACGCGGTTCGCGACCGGGGGCCGCACGCCGGAGCTGTGGATCCGCATCTATCCGGACGAAATCCACGCCGATGCGCACGAGGGCGAACTGACTGACGAGGAAATCGGTGCCGGCCGGGCCTACTGGCTGACCGTATGGCGTGATGAGGCGGCCGCACGGGAGGCCTGGCAGGTCCTGCTCCAGACCGTGGCGACGCCGCGCGCCGCCTGGGTCGCGCACGTCATGACACCGGTCAACGCGGGGCAGGAGCCGCGGCCGGTCGATCCGGAGTTTCCGGAGCCCGCGCGCAGGACGGACCCGTGGACGCGCGCCGCGGAGGCGCGGCTGCTGCCCGACCGCTTCGTCGCGCTCGGGTTCCGGCAGGGCCAGGAGGTCGCGCGCGCAGTCGGCAACGGCATCGTCGAGCCGCTCGCGGTCACGCTGGCACCCGATGCGGCCGCAGCTCAGCGCCAGGACATATCTGGCGATGGGCTCGAGGTCGACGACGCGGTACGCTGGACCATCGACTTCGACCGCGCCGTCGAGATCGGCACCGGCCTGCGCATGATGCTCTCGGCCGCCGACATCCAGCAGGGGTTCGACGAGCTTCTCGTGCTCGGTGTGAAGGCCTCCCTGCCGCCGCAGCAGTCGGCCGCGGAACTGACACAGCTCTTCATCGAGCACCACTACGGCCGCGGCCTCGCCTGCTTGCGGCAGGGCACACCGACGAACAACACGGAGCGCGCGCCGTCCGGCTACCCGCACGCAGACCCCGGCGGTGAGCACAGCTTCGCCATCGAGCGCGATCCCGCGCGCAACATCGCCGGCCGTGATGGCGAGCGGTTCGCCCGTGCCCTGGGCATCGCGCCGTCAGCGCTCGAGCACATCGACCGCAGCGACGCGGACGAGCAGGCGGGCGCGCGCGCCATGTGCGGTGCGCTCTGGCCGGCCACCTTCGGTTACCTGTTCGAGGAGCTGCTGTTCATCGACGACCTCGACGACGACGTCGACGCGTTCCGTGACTACTTCGTCGAGCACGTCCGCGCGCGTGGCCATTACCCTGCATTCCGCGTGGGCGGCACGCCGTACGGCGTCGTGATCGCATCCTCGCTCCGCCGCTGGGTACACCGGGGCCGGCGTGGTCTGATCGAGAACGCCATGCCCGATGACCTGCGGCGGCTGCGCGAGATCTGGCGTGAGGCTGCCGTGAACGTGCCGCGCGTCGGCCGCAGCGCCGATGCCGACCTTGACCTGCTCGACACGCTCGAGATGGATGCCTCGGCCCGCGAAGTGCGCGTCCGCTCCGTCGTCGGGCCCAATGCATCATTGAATCTGGCCGGCTTTCTCGGCCTCGACTGGGACGCGGCCCGCGCTCGACAGTTTCAGCTGGCGACACTGCTCGCACAGCGACTCGGCCGGACCGACGTCGCTTCGCGCGTGTTCTCGTTGACGTTCGGCAAGTCGGCGTGGAACTTCGCGAGCGGGTTCGTCGTGCCGAAGCCGCGTGCCGATGCGCCCGAACCGCTGAGCGAGACGGAGTCGCTACCGTTCAATTATATCCGGTGGCTGCGCGAAGCGCCGTCGATCGACGACGTACGCGAGCAACGCCTGCCGCCCGGTGTATCTCCGCCGGGCACGCTGCTCTACCTGCTGCTCCGGCACGCGCTGCTGCGCGAGGCCGCCCGCACGGCCGATCGCATCCTGATCAGCGAGCGGCTCATCGCCCGGGCGGATACGCGCGACCGTGAGTTCATCGGTGCCGCCGCCAGGACGCCGGTTCCTGGTGACGCAGCCGCCCCGAGCACCGCCGCGATCCGCACGACGGCGACAGTCTGGGAGCGCATGGCGGCGCCGGTGCCGAACGTGACCGGCCCGCTCGACCTCGCGTCGTTCGTATGGCGCAACACGGTGGCACCGGAGACGCGCCGGCTGCGCGAGTTCCGTGAGCACCTGCGCGCGCTCGAAGACCTGCCGACCGCCGAGCTCGAACGGCTGCTCACCGAGACCCTGGACGTGTGCAGCCATCGGCTAGACGCCTGGATCACGTCGATGTTCAACGAGCGTCTTACGGCGATGCGCGAAGAGGCCGGCAGTGCGAGTGTGATCGGCGCGTTCGGCTGGGTGCTCGACCTGCGGGCGAAGCCTGCGGTCGAAACGACGCCCGCGCAGCAGCCGGTACTGAACGATCTCGTGCGCACGAGACTGCGCCTCGCTGCCGGCGCGCCCCTCGCGCAGCAGACATCGAGCGGCGGCTTCATCCACGCGCCGTCGATGACACATGCGGCCGCCGCCGCGGTGCTGCGCAACGGATTCCTCTCGCGGCGGCAGCATGGCGCGCAGCGCTACGGCATCGATCTCACGTCCGCGCGTGTCCGGCGTGCCCGCTGGATTCTCGATGCAGTCCGCAACGGCCAGTCGCTCGGCGCCGTGCTGGGCTATCAGTTCGAGCGCGGACTGCACGAGGGGCACAGGCCGCTGGACCTGGACCGCTACAAGGAACCGTTCCGGCGCGCGTATCCCCTCGTCGCCGGCAAACTCACGCCGACGGATACTGCGGCCGGCGAAGCCGTCGAGGCCGTCGCTGCGCGCAACGTGGTCGATGGGCTCAAGATGCACGCCGACTGGAAGACGGACGGCATCGCATGGGGCGTGGGTGGCAAGCCGGTCCGCCCCGGCGCTGACTTCGACGCGGTCGATGCGGAGCTGCGCAGACTCGATGAGACGATCGACGCCGTGGCCGATCTGCTGATGGCCGAGGGCGTTTATCAGCTCGTGAGCGGCAACACGGCCGGTGCGTCCGCATCGCTGGACTCGCTCGGGCGTGGCGTACGGGCGCCGGACCCGGAGATCATCCGCACGCCTCGCGGCGGCACCGCGGTCGCACACCGTGTCGCGCTCGTGCTCGGCGGTACCCCGATCGCACCGGCCGGGTGGGGCGGGGTTGCGGGGACACCGCGCGCCGCAGCGGCGCCGCACCTCGATGGCTGGCTCGGCACGTTGATCGGCGACCCGGTACGCGTTCGCTGCGCCGTCGCCTATACGGACAAACTCGGCGTCACGCAGCAGATCGAGGTGACGCTCGCCGCGCTCGGACTGCGCCCGATCGACGTGCTGCATTGCGTGACGACGTCGGAAGCCGATGAGCAGCGAAGCGCCGCGGAGCCGACCACCACGGCGCAGGTGTCGGAGCTGGACGCGAGGATCGCGGCGGTCGCGCTCGCACGGCCGGACGCGGACGCGACTGGCGACGTGCGCATCGCGTACGCGCCCACTGATCGCGTGAACACGCGCAGCTTCCCCGAGATCGCGGAACTGCTGCGCGCCGTCGAAGCAGTCCTGTCGACCGCGCGTGCCCTCGAGCCGCGTGATCTGCTCGCGGCCGCGCAGGTCGATCAGGTCGAGGCCGCGGCCGTGGACGAGGCCGATGTCACGACCCGGGCGGCGGCCGCGCTCAATGCATTGACGGCGGCGCGCGCCGCGGTCGACGCCGCGACGGCCCCGCTCACCGTCGATCCGACGCCCGTCAACGCGGACCGGACCGTTCTGGTCGCGGCACTGCGCGCCGCCGCGCGCTTCGGCGTGCCGGGCGCGTTCGTCGCCTTGCCGCACGACGACAGCGCGGTAACGGCGGCCGAATCGGAAGAACAGCAGGTGCGGACTCGCGAACTGATCGCTCGCGCGCAGAGCGTGTCGGCCGAGCTGGGACGCCGTGTCGATGCGGCCACCGCGGAGCTGGAACCGCGTGCCCGGCTGCGGCTCGTCTTCGGCGATTCTTTTCGCGTACTCGTCCCGTTCGCGCCGGCATCCGCTGCGCTCGCCCCGGCGCTCGCTCTGGGCCCGACGCCCGCACCGGCGGCCGTGCGCGAGTGGTTCCGCGGTGCCGCGCTCGTACGGGCCCCGCTCGAGCGCTATCACCGGCTCGCGCTGCTCCAGCGCGCACTCACCGCCTCGCCGCCGCAACTCACGGTGACGCAGCTTCCGCACTCGCCCGGTGCCGCATGGGCCGCACTGCCGTTCGCCGACGAGTCGGCGCGGCCGGTGTCGAACACTCTTTCGCTGGCGCTGGTCCCAGCGGCTGCACTGCCGGCCGCGAGCGCGCGCTGGACGGGATTGCTGCTCGACGAGTGGACAGAACTGATCCCCGGCAGCGAGGAGAGCACGGCGCTCGCGTTCCACTACGATGATCCCGGCGCCGAGGCGCCGCAGGCAGTGCTCATTGCCGTGCCGCCCGACAGCGCACAGACGTGGACGCTCGACACGGTCGTGGACGTGCTGCGCGAGACCATGGACCTGGCGCGGCTGCGCGCCGTCGATGGCGACCTGCTCGGCGTGCTCAGCCAGCTGCTGCCCGCCACGTACCTGGCGGCGAATGCGCGCGCCGACACTGTGGCGGTCAGATTCGAAGGCAGTCTCGTGAAGGACGCGGCCATCGCCCGACCGACCTGACGACCATGCCGATGCCATGAAATCGATCACGTACTGGAACCGACTCGAGCCTCGGCCCCGCGGGCGCGAAGTGCTGGAGAGCCTGCAGGCACGCGTGCGCGATCCGCTCTGGTTCCTCACGCGGCAGTACCAGCTGGGCGAATTCAGGGGTGAGGACGCGGCATCACCCGCGTGGGTGCAGTTCGCGTACCGCACATCCCGGTTCACCGGGTGGTCGCCGCGCGGCGCAGCCGTCGAGGCGATCGATCCCGGCAGACCCCTCGAGGAACTGTCGCAGACGGAAGCCTTCGCGGATCTGCTCGCGCTGCGCGTCGAGCTGGGCCAGCTGGCCGAGACGCTGCTGGCCGAGCAGGGCGTGGCCACGGAAGTGCCGAAGCTGCGCGGTGCGTATCCCATCGCAGCCCCGACGGAAGACGACGTCGCGCAGAATCCCGACCGCATGGAAGCGCGGTTTGCTCGCGCGGTCGCCGGCCGCTGCTGCGACGGCGTGACGCTCTACCGCGAGTCCGTCGCTGCGAGGCCTGCTCTGCCCGCACGGCTGCTCACGGCGCCGAACGACGTCCCGCCGGCCGGGCGGGGGGCCGTGCTCGCGGCGCTCGCCGGGCTGGCGGAGTACGTCGAGCGCCTCTACGAGGACATCGGCGATGCGGACGCACCCTCCTGGCGCGCGGATCGGATCGAGTACGACGTTGATGTCATCGCGCGGGACGGCGATGGCGGCGTGCTGACCTTCGATGCCGAGCCATCATCGGATGGATCGTTCGACTGGTACGCGTTCGACCTGGTCTCACGGCGCGCGGCAGGCGCCGGCGATACGGCTGCGGATGTCGTCGCGACAACGCGCTCCGTGATTCCGTCGCACGTGCGTTTCCGCGGCATGCCCAATCACCGCTGGTGGGACTTCGAATCCGGGCTCACGGATTTCGGCGCTGTAGAGCCGGAGACGCGCGATCTCGCACGACTGCTCGTCATCGACTTCATGACCGTCTCCGCGAACGACTGGTTCGTGGCCCCGCTGGTCGTGCCGGTCGGCTCGCTCTGCGAGATCGACCTGCTCGTCGTGCACGACGTCTTCGGCGGCCGCACAGTCGTTCCGCGCGCCAACGCGTTCACCGGCGATGCGAGCCGGCGCTGGGCCATGTTCGCCTCTGCATCGAGCGCCGGTGATGCACCGTTCTTCCTGCTGCCACCGTCAGCGGCGGCGACCCTGATCCAGGGTGACACCATCGAGGACGTGCGGTTCCTGCGCGACGAGATGGCGAACATGGCCTGGGCGATCGAGCACCGGCTGCAGGGCGGCACCGGCGAACCTCTCGCCGGCCACGAGCGCGCCGTCCAGCACGGCGAGGTCGACGCGACGCCACCGCAAAGTGGGGGGCCGCTCCTCCGCTACCAGCTCGAGACGTTCGTTCCCGAGCACTGGATCCCGCTGCTGCCCGTCGCCATCGACCCCGTACAGGGCGACATTGCGCTCGAACGCGGTGCCGTCGCGCGCGCCCGTGAGGACGGCACCATCTTCACACTGCCCGCGCGCAGTCGGATCCTCAACCCGACGGGCGTTCTGCCTTACCGGATCCGGGAGGAGGAGGTCGCACGCGCCGGCACGCGCGTCGCCCGCGTGGTCTGCCGGACGCGCTGGCTGAACGGCGAGACGTATGTCTGGATCGCTCGCCGGAAGAGCGTCGGCCGCGGCGAAGGCTCGAGCGGACTGAAGTACGACATTGCGCGCTTCGAGAACGCTCAGCCCCCGACGTGACGACGGAGCGCACGGACACGACGGCGATCCGCTTGGTGCCGCGCGCCCTGCCGCAGGGCGCGATCGCGCTGACCAATGCGCGCATCGTCGCCCTCTGCGGCGCCGCCAGCGACGAGGTCCAGATCGCCTACAGCGGTGCTGGCGCCGGTCGGCGTCCCACATGCAGGACGCTCGCGCCCTCGCCGCAACGCGTGCGAGTGTCGGTTGCCGCGGGGCAGGGCGGGGCCCGGGAGGGCGGCGCCGGGGAGGGGAGCCCGTCGTCGCGGGAATGTCATTCTCTGTTCGCGCAGATTGTTGATGCGGGCGCCGACGGCCGGCGGCTTCCGCCAATTCGCGCACCGCTCAGGCGAACCGGGGCGCAGTCCGCTGCTCCGTTCGGGCTGACCGGGGCGTGATCGATCGGGTCTATTCGAACGCGGCCGTAGCGTGCAATGGAACATGGTCGTGAGGGGACCAGCCTGCGGCGAAGCCGGATCACGTCCGTGCGCGTACCGGCCCGACCGGCCACATCAGCACAAGATTCTGAAAGCCGATTCTGCGCGTGCGATCCAGGACGCGGTGCCACGTGAGGTAGTTGCTCAGGTACCGTGTCGCGACACCACGGAACCGCGGCATCCACGCCCTCAACTGACGCGTGTACTCTGCAACGGTCTGCACATGAATCAGGGGGCGGTTTCGGCGGCCGGCCGCGCGGGCGTCGTGGAAGGTTCCACCGAAACGACGGGCCACCCGACACACGGGACCCAGGTGACCCTCACGGGCGATCCAGGCGACGGGTCCCGCAGATCGACCTCGCAACACAGGCTCCAGCGTCCATGCCGTCATTCCATGCATCGTGCCCACGCTCGCGATCGCTGAAACGACGTTCCCCTTACGATCACACGCGATCACGACGTTCGCGACGGCGCGCTCGTGCGCATCCGCAACCAGGCGCGAGGACGCAGCTCCGCGACGCTGATCCGTGTGCGTGCGCCGTCCCTTCTCCGAGTACGCGAATGCCACGCAAGCGATCTCCGTCCAGCCGACAAGCGTTTCGGGGGTACGAGCTACTGCTTCGGAGAGCAGCCGGTGTCGCCAGCGGAACGCTGTGCACGGGTGAATGCCTGTGAAAGCGGCGGCGCGCCGGACGCTCACGGCCGCTGCCAGCGCGGCCGTGTACGCGTTCCAGCAGGTGATGCGCTTGGAGTAGGCAGCCGGGGTCAGTGTCAGGTCGCTGAACGTCCTTCGGCAGCCGCGACAATGATAGCGCTGGCGCCCGGAGAAGGAGCCCCACCTGCGCACGCGGTCGGAAGCGCACCGTGGACAAACGACACCGGCGCTGAAGCGGGCATGCCTGATGCCGGCGAGGATCGTGTCGCGCAGCGATTCGTTGTCGTGTCTCGGGCGCATGACCGAACGTGCTGCAGCATCCGGGGCGCTTCCATGGATGATCCTGCCATCCACAGTTCCCGCGAACAGACCCGGACGGTCC
>JBFFZF010000074.1:0-20390 GCA_041568755.1 Longimicrobiales bacterium
ACCTCCGACAGGAACCGTTCGAACAGCAGCCCGTGCTTGACCGGGTCCACCGCCGTGATCCCCAGGCAGTACGCCACCGCGCTGTTGGCCGCGCTGCCCCGCCCCTGACACAGGATCTCCTGCGCACGCGCGAAGCGGACCGCATCCCACATGACCAGGAAGAACCCGGCGAAGCCGAGCCGGCGGATCACACCCAGCTCGTGATCCAGTTGCGCGCGCTGCCGTGCGTCGATCTGCCCCCACCGCTCGCGCGCACCGGCGAACGCCCGCTCGCGCAGGAACGAATCGACATCGTGTCCGGCCGGGACCGGAAAATCCGGCAGCGGCGGCCGCAGCCAGCGCAGATCGAATGCCCCGCAGTCGGCGGCGATGGCACCGGCCGCTTCCAGACCGTCTTCCCTGCCCGCCCAGAGCTGCGCCATCTCGCGCGGCGATTTCAGGCGCCACTCGCCGTTCGGCAGCAGCAGTCCCCAGGAGGCCGCCGTGTTCACGCACACACCCGCCCGGTTCGCGATCAGCAGATCGTGCGCGAGACGGCCGGCCGCGTCACCGTAACGCGGATCGTTCGATACCACCCAGCGCACACGCGCACGCTCGGCCAGCTCGATCAGCGCCGTCGCCAGCGCCGCCTCGTGACCGCCCACGTGATGGAGCTGCACTTCCACCGCGAGCCGCTCACCGAACACGTCGCGCCACCGGTCCAGCGCGTACACCGCGTCGGCGCGCCGCTCCGTCCGCACCAGCGTCGCCAGCTCGCCCGTGCCCGGACCCGTCAGGCACCACAGCCCGCGCGCGTGCGCCATCACATCCTCGAACGACAGCACCGGACGACCCCGCTCCGGCAACGGGACGGCATAGCGACGGGAAAGGGAACGACGGTTCCGGAACGCAGCCACGTTGCGGGACAACGGCGGGTATCGGGATGGGGGGTCGGGATGGGTGATGGGGGACGAATGCGTGAGCGCACCTCTACTTGCCCGCTGTTCCCCATCCTCCATCATCCAGCCTGCATCCCCATACCCTGATCCGTTCCAATCGCCGATCCGACCTACCCGCGATCTCGTGACCATGGCCGCCAGGTTCCGATAGCCCTCCGCATCCCTCGCCAGGAACGCGACCGGATAGCCGTCCACCTCCAGTTCGACACCGACCACCGGTTTGATGCCCGCCTGCTCCGCCGCCAGCGTGAACCGGATCACGCCACCCAGGTCCACGTGGTCCGTCAGTCCCAGCGCCGCGTAACCCAGTTCTGCCGCCCGCGCCACCAGCGACTCTGCCGAGAAGACGCCATCGCCAAAGGAAAACGCCGTGTGCGCACGCAGTTCGATGAAGGACAACGGACACTCCGTGAATCCAGGGCAGTGGTGACACCACGCCCCGTTCGTGATACGCCGGACCCGGGCCGGGACACGGCTGGCCGTGGGGGTGGCGGGTCGGACGTCGCGGATCCCAACGTACCCGAAGAAAACCCGAAAGTCAACCGCGTTGATCCGACCGAGAGACAGCGAGTCACCCCGGCCGCCCGCGCACGCGGCGCGCCCCCCGCGATTGCTGCGAGGGCCGGACCCCGACGGGACCCGGCCCTCGCCGCACATGATCGATCTGCTGCGGTCACGGTCCGCGCCGCGCCCGCGCGGCGTACGGCGCTCGCTACTCGATGAGAATGGCCGTGAACATGCGATCGATGGCTGCGCCAGCGTTGTCGTAGCAGCGCACGTTCACTTCGAGGTCGTTACCGGCGTTGGTCCAGTAGTGGATGTTGCAGATGTCGCCGTCCACGCCCTGGTAGGCGCTGATGAGGATCGTCTCGGTCAGCCCTGCGCTCTTGGCGAGGCCGCCGAACCGGATGCGGTAGTCGCCCGTGCCGTCGCGAATCACGCTGTTCGCGCCGCCGCTCGAGTTGGCGGAGTACGCGGCCGACGGCGTGTAGCTGGCCGTCGTCGGATTCTCGGCGCGCATGAACCCGAAACGTTTGCCGCTGCGGCCGGCGGTCGCGATCAGGAGGTCGAACATGGCATCCGTGGCGACCGTGCCAATCGAGCAGGCCACGCGCGCGGTGACGTCGGCGGAGGCGGACTGCCAGTCGAGGAGTCGACACTGTTCTGGCGAGGAGCCGTAGGCCGTGACGAGTGCGATCTCGGGCGTCGAACCGGCGCCACCGGTCCGTCCGAGGCCCGTGAAGGTGACGTCGTGCCGCCCGGCACCAATACGGTTGACGCGGACGTCGCCGCGCGTCGAGTTGTAGGCGTATCGCGCGCTGGGGCTGCCTCCCGAAGCTGCGGGGTCGTCGATCCAGGCGAAGGCCGCGCGTCCGTCGAGGGCCTGGGCGCCTGCAACGAGGACCGTGAAGTAGGCATCGACGCGCGCACCGCCAGGTGTGAAGCAGTGGACCCACACGGCCAGATCGGGCGATCCACCCCAGCTCTGGACCTTGCACCGGTTGGGCGTGAAGTAAGCACTGACCTGGATGTGCTCGCGTGCGAGCGGGTTGCCCCCGCGTCCCAGGCCCGTGAATGTGGCGGCGTAGATGCCCGTGCTCTGGCGCCGGATGGTGATCGTGCCGCCGCTCGAGTTGTCCCGGTAGAGGGCGGAGGGCTCGTACTGCGCCGTGTTCGGCCGGTCGGCCCACGCATAGGCCAGCCGTTCATCACGCGGGAACACGACGACCGTTGCGCTGCCGCTCCGCCCTTCGCTCGCTGCCGAGATCGTCACCTCGCCGGGAGCGAGCGCCTGCACGCGGCCGGTCGATGAGACATCAGCGATGGCCGTGTTGCTGCTGGCCCAGGTGATGGCGCGTCCGCGAAGCGTGTCGCCGGTCGCGGAGCGCACGACGGCCTCGAACGAGGCGGTCTGGCGCACGACGAGGCTGTCGCGTCCCGGCGTGATGTCGACGGTGGCCACGGCAATGACGGGCGGATCGCCCGGGCCGGCCACATCGTTCTCGGAACATGCGATCAGGCTCAGACCGATGATGGCGAGGCAGAAGGCTGTACGGGTCGTGCGGTGGTGCATGCCACCCTCCGTGTTTCATGTCCCGGGGGAGCGGGAAGAGCCGGCTACCGTGAGGGATGGCGGAGAAACAGCGGACAACCGGCCACGGCGGTGAGGCACCGCCGTGGCCGGTAGAGGATCAGCGATGGGCGTCGTGAGTCGGCGTGGGGCTCAGCGGCTCGAGCGCGCGTTGCCCGTGCTGCCGCCACCGCCGCCGAACTGGATGCCGAACGTGAAGACCGTCACTTCGCCTCCGCCTGCCGTGCTGCGCAGTTCGGCGAAGGCCTGCTGCTGGCCGAGCGGGAAGAGCAGCCCGAGCATGAGCGCCAGGCCCAGGTCCGTGTCGCTGGCGTCGAGACCCGGCGAAGCGTGGTCCGCCGAAAAACGGCCGACGTTGACGCCCGCACCGACGTACGGTCCCCACTGGCGGATCGTGAGCGGCAGGACGAGGCCCGACGTGACTTCGAAATAGCTGCAGTTATTGCAGCCCGTGAAGTAGTCGAACGATGCGATCGCGTCGAGCCGGCGCAGGAAGCCGGCATCCGCGTCGTCGCTGACCAGTCTGCTGAGCGAGATGAGCAGCCGGCCGCCGATGCCGAGGTCCACGTCTTCGCCCCACGAGACCTGGGGCGCGATGCGGACCTGGGCGAGGGCCGGCGAAGCCGGCAGGGTGAACAGGGCGAGTGCGATGATGATGGCTGCGCGCTTCATGCGACCTCTCCGGGAGCGGGTCGGCGACGGCAACTCCGTCGTCCTCCGGCGGGAAGGTAATCCCGTTCGCGGCCGTTGGGAATTGCGGCGTCGGGTCAGTCCCACCAGCCGTGCAGGTACCACGCATCGCTCAGACCATCGCGGAACAGCCAGACGAGTCGGCCATCGTCGGTGAGTCCACGAAAGTACTCGCGCGCGTACGTCCCTGCCCACTGTCCGCCGGACACCCGGTCGGGTCCCTCGACCGTAAGCAGTCGATGCCACGCACCATCCCGATAGGCGGTGGGCAGCAGGTGGTCGCGGCGCTCGGCGGTCTGGACCGGGACGAGCCGCGGCTCGGGCAGGACCTGAAGGGTGAGCTCGGCTTCCGCTCCGTTCGAAGCGCGGGCCACGCCCGGGTGCGCCCGCGCGGACGAGCCCTGTGCCGGGGCTCCGTCTGACGGTGCCATCGGGTGGAATTCCGTGACCCGTTCTCCGCCCGGCTCCAGGATCGCGTCCGGTTCGATTTCCGTGAAGATGTTGCTCTGCTCGATGAGCGGGTGCGCGGTCGTCTCGGGCTGCACGAGCACGGTGCCCCACGTTTCGACCAGTCGGGCGAGCGCTGCCTCGACCGCGGCCGCTGTGCCGAACCCCGCATCGAACAGATCGCCCTGCACGGCGAGGGCCGCTTCGACACCGCGGACATCGAAGCGCATGCCCGCGACCGCGTCCGGAACGGTCAATCGCTCGAGCACGCCACGCACGAGACGCAGCCACGCGGACCGGCTGGCGGTCGGCCGGGCCGGCGTCAGCGCACGCCGCCACACCTCCCCGTTCGCCAGCGGCAGCGTCATCTCGATGCGACGGGCATGTGCACCACGCTCGCGCAGGCCGTCGCAGATGCCGCCCAGCAGCGCATTCGCCGTGAACAGCAGCCGCTCGGGATCGGTCACGACGTAATCGATGAAGTCCAGAGAGGCGGCCAGGTGATGCGGGGCGCGATCGCGGAAGAGCACGCGCGTATCCTCCGCGCGCGCCCGCTGCCAGACTTCCAGTGCGGCCGCGCCGAATCGGACCTCCACCGACTCGCGCGGCAGTGCCGCCAGCGTGGCGCAGCACTCGATGCCGACACCGGTCAGCAACGAGAGCAGTGCCGGCTCAGGCTCGAGGATGCGCAGGGGAAGTGGGGCGAGGAAAGTGCGATCGCCGCCGCGCGCGACGCAGGTTGCATGTCCGGCCGCTGCACCGTGCGCGGCCGCTGCAGCGGCCACCGGTGAGTCCGCCACCCCGACCTGCACCGGCGTCACGATGCGTGAACCCAGGTGGCGCAGCGCGCGCGCTGCGATGGCATCGGCAGGCAGACCGTGCACATCGCCCCACACCCGCCGCGCAGCTTCTTCCACGGCCACACGGGGCACGAACGAGAGCAGTTCGGCCCCGGCAAGCTCGGCTTCCCGTGCGTCCTTCAGCCCCACCACGCACAGCACACGCATCGCGACCCCGCCTCTCCCCCACCCCGTCCCACACGGGCCCGCACTGCTGCGTACGGGCCGATCGATCGTGTCAGCGACCGACGCGTGCGGACCGCCCGCTCCCGCCCAGCAGAAGCCCGAACGAGATCACGGCCTGCTCGTTGCCACCCAGCGTGATCCGCGCATCCGTGTACGCCGTGAGACTGCCGAGCGGAAACTGGATTCCCCCCATGGCCGCCAGACCGATCTCCGAGTCCGAGCCGAACCCCGGCGACTCGAGGTCCGTGGAAAAACGGCCCCAGTTCAGACCGCCGCCGGCGTACGGCAGCGCCGTCTCACCAATGTCGAAGCGATAGAGCAGACCGGCAGTCAGCTCGAAGTAGTTGCACTCGTTGCAGTCGAGGAACCAGTCCAGCGCGACGCTGCCCTCGAGGTTGTTCGTGTCCTGACCGGCCAGATCCGCGAGTCCGAAGAGAAGCTTGCCGCCGATGGCGAGATCCGCGTTATCTCCCCAGCTCAGGTGCGGGCCGAACCGGACCTGGGCCGCCGCCGATGATGCGCCGAACGCGAACAACGCGATTGCCAGCACGATTCCCGTCTTCCGCATGGTCATCTCCCGGATGAGTTCACCACGGCACCCCGCCGCGGATCTTACGCCTACCCCTTCCCCCTCACCCCGGGATCCCTTTCCCTGAAACTCTCCCTCTCCCTCCACGCCGGTCCACCAGCGGATCCAGCCCGAGTCGCGCAGCGCGGCTGCGCACCGGCAGCCGCACGAACGTTCGACCGCCCCAGCCCAGCGCCTGCGCCTCGATGCGCAGCGCCACCGTATCGAGACCGGCCGGCTCGCCGAACGGATTCTGCCGCCACACCGTCTCCGCGATCACGATCCGCGAGGCCACACGCAGATGTGCCAGCGCCGTCGCGCCACTCACGGCGACGAAGCCGCCGCCGCCTTCCCGGATCGCACGCCCCAGACGCGCCGCCTTCCGCTCCAGCACCGACTTGTCCACCGAAACGACCACCAGGGAGAACCCGCCCGATCGAACCAGCTCCTCCGCACAACTGCAGGCCGACTCCGGCGTCACCGGCCGCACCAGCACCACGCCGCGCGGCCATGCCTCACCCGTCACCACCCGCTCCCCATCCACCCACGCCGCCCGCTCCCCGCGCCGCACCACGGACCGGCACGCATGACGCAGCACCGCCGTCGCACCTCCACCCGGCACCCAGACCGTCAACCGCCCGCGCGGGATCCCTCCGTTCGGCAGCAGCCCGTCCAGCCCGTCCAGCCCCGTCGCCACCGTCGGGGCCGTCCGGTAGACCAGCGGCAGCGCGTCCGGGTATCGACGCGTCAGTGTCTCCCGCAGTTCCGCGACCGCCGCCCGCATGCCCCACCCCGTTCGCTCGCTCCTCGCCCTGACCCATCAAGATATACCGAAGAAAACCCGAAGACAAGCACGACAAGCGCCCGCACCCCCGCGGACCCCCCGGGGTCGCCGGCGCAACCGGTCCATCCATGGATTGGAACGACCCGCGAGCCCCCTCACCCCTCACCCCTCACCCTATCCCTAACCCCTAACCCTGAAACTCTCCCTCTCCCTCTCCCTTTCGGTCCTCACGCCGCCCCTTCACGCTCCTTCTCCTTCTCCTGCCGGGCCGCTTCGATGACCTTCTGTGCGACGTGTGCGGGGACTTCCTCGTAGCCGTGGAGTTTGCGCGTGTGGACGGCGCGCCCCTGGGAGATCGAGCGCAGCATCGTCGCGTACTTGTAGAGTTCGGCCTGCGGAACGAGCGCGCGGATCATGAGTTTCTGGCCGGCCTGATCCATGCCGAGGATCTTGCCGCGCCGGTGGTTGAGGTCGCCGATGATGTCGCCCATGTACGTGTCGGGCGTAATGACCTCGACTTCGACGATGGGCTCGAGGAGGACGGGTGCGGCGCTCTCGGCCGCTTTCTGGAAGGCGACGGAGCCCGCGATCTGGAAGGCGATGTCGCTGGAGTCCACCGAGTGGTACGAGCCGAAGAAGAGTTCGGCCTCGAAGTCCACGAGCGGGTAGCCGGCGAGCGTGCCCTTGCGGGCGGCCTCCTGCACGCCCTTGTCCACGGATGGAATGAATTTGTTGGGGATCGCTCCGCCGCTGATGGAATCGGTGAAGACGTAGCCGCTGCCCCGCGGCAGCGGCTTGAGGCGGACGTGACAGTCACCGAACTGCCCGTGCCCGCCGGTCTGCTTCTTGTGGCGTCCCTGAGCTTCGGCCGTCCTGCGGATCGTCTCGCGGTAGGCGATGCGTGGCTCTTCGGTCAGGACAGCCACGTGGTACTTCCGCTTCATGCGCTCCATGAGGACATCCAGGTGCAGCTCGCCCAGGCCCCGGATGATCGTCTGGCGCAGTTCGCCGTCGTAGCTGCTGTGGAAGGTGGGGTCCTCTTCATGCAGCCGGTGCAGCGCGGAGCCGATCTTGTCTTCGTCGCTGCGGCTGGCGGCGCGGATGGCGAGGAAGATGTCGGGATCCGGGAAATTGATGGGTGGCAGCACCAGGGGCCTGCCTTCGTCGCACAGCGTGTCGTTGGTGTGCGTATCGCGCAGTTTGGCCACCACGCCGATGTCGCCGGCGTGCAGCATGGGCACTTCGATGCGCTCCTTCCCCATGGGCACGGCGATGTGGGAGAGTTTCTCGACGACATCCCGTTTCGGGTTGTCCACCTGCTGTCCGTTGCTGACCGAGCCGCTGAAGATGCGGAAGAAGGACAGCTCCCCGACGTGCGGCTCCGTGGCGGTCTTGAAGACGAGCGCGACGAAGGGCCCGTCGTCCGTACCTTTCAGCTCGACGATCTGCTCCACGCCCTCGCGCTGGGCCAGTTCGTGCGGCGCCTCGGCGGGGCTCGGCACGATCTGGCGTATGCCCTCGAGCAGGGCACGCACGCCCCACGTCTTCTCTGCGGCGCCGCAGAAGACCGGGAACAGCTGGCCGGCGAGCATGGCGTGTTTCATGGCGGCCAGTGCCTCGGCCGTGGTGATCTCACCGCCCTCGAGGTACCGCTCGAGCAGCGTGTCGTCCGTGGTGGCGATGGCTTCGAACAGCTCGGTCCGCGCCGTTTCCGCCGCGTCCTGCAGTTCGGCCGGGATGCCCGTCTCCTCGTACTCCCCGGTGATCGTCCCCGCCTTGAAGACGTGCGCCTTGCCCGTGAACAGGTTGATGATGCCGCGGAACGCATCGCCCTGTCCGATGGGCAGCTCCGCGGGCACGACCTTGTCCGTGATGTGCTCGCGGATCTCGTTCACGCATTTCGTGAAGTCGGCGTGCTCCTTGTCCATCATGGACACGAAAAAAAGTCTGGGAATGCCGCGAGTGGACGCGTACTCCCAGACTTTTTCGGTGCCCACCTCGACGCCGGTCGTGGCGCCGAGGACGAGTACAGCCCCGTCGGCCACCCGGGTCGCGGCAATTGCTTCGCCCGTGAAATCCAGGTAGCCCGGTGTGTCGAGGAGATTGACCTTCACGCCGTCGGTGTCGGCGAACGCCACGGCCAGCTGCACGGAGATGCCGTGGGCGATCTCCTCTTCCGCGTACATGGTCAGGGCCGTGCCGTCCTTCACACTGCCGTGTCGGCGCGAGGTCCCCGTCGAGAAGCAGAGCGCGTCGACCAGCGTGGTCTTGCCGCACCCGCCGTGCCCCAGGACGACGACGTTGCGGATCTGAGACGATTCGTACGTTTTCGCGGCGGACATGCAACGGCCTCCTGGCGTGGATCTGTACCCGGGCGAGGGACGGCCATTCTAGGCGGGCGGCCGGAAGAGTGTCAAGCACGATCCGCGAGGCGCCCGGGAGGACCGCTCCGGTAGGCGGCATGCGCTGCGTTTCCGGCCTGCCACGATTCCATGGACGGCGTCGGAAGCGGGTCGGATCGAGTGGCGGTGGCTGGTGGGCAGTCGTGGGACGGCGCGACTCAGGATCGGCGAGCGAAACCGGCAGCGGCAGGCGACCCGGCCCCGCTCCGTTCCCCACAATCCATCCCCACCCCCACACTCCCCATCCCGTCCGTTGGCGGTCCTAGTTCTGCTGGTACCGGCGGCTCGCGTCGTCGAGGAGCTTGCGTTCCGCGGGTGTGAGGCTGGCGATGCCGCTCTCGTTGATCTTGTCGAGGACGCGGTCGAGCTGGTCGAGCAGTTCGCGGTCACTCACGGGGCCCGGGCGCCGTGCCGGCGGCGTGGGCGGATCGTCGCCACGCTGTGCGCCCGGCACGACCTTGAGGCGACGCGGCGACACGAGCGTACGCAGCCTGCCGGGCGTCCGGCGCCGGGAGCGCCGATCCCATTTCAGGTAGATGAAGCCCGCCGCGAAGCCGCCCAGGTGGGCGAAATGCGCCACGCCGTCGTACGGTCCGCTGAAGGCCGAGAAGAGCGAGAACGCGGCCATGATCGCGACCAGCACCTTGGCCGGCACCGGGAAAATCGCCCAGATGTAGATCGGCGTATCAGGCCAGTTCATGGCGAACGCGAGCATCACGCCGTACACGGCCGCCGACGCGCCGATGATGGCGCTGTTCACGAACAGGAAGGACAGCACGGCGCCGCCGATGCCGCAGATGAAGTAGAAGCGCAGGAACTCGCGCGAGCCCCAGCGTGCCTCGAGGGCCGGCCCGAAGAAGAACAACCCCAGCATGTTGAACAGGATATGCATGAAGCTGCCGTGCGCGAACATGTAGGTCAGCAGCGTCCACGGCCGCTGGAAGATCAGCTGCGGCACGAAAGCCAGCGCATCGGTGACGGCGGGCTGCGAGTACTGCACGAGGAAAACGAGTGCATTGGCGACGATAAGTCGCTGCACCCACGGGGTCATCCCGTAGCCGAACGAGAAGTTGTTGCGTGTGACCACCATGTCCCGTCCCCGTCGCCAGATGCCGCTTCTAAACCCTGCCGCGCTCGCGGTGTTCCTCCACGGCCAGGCGGCAGATCCGTTCGCACACGTCGGGAAACGTGATCCCGGCCGCCGCCGCGCCTTTGGGAAAGAGGCTGGCCGCGGTCATGCCTGGCGCCGTGTTGGCTTCGAGGCACCACAGCCCGCCGTCCGCATCCAGCCGGAAGTCGATCCGGCTGTACCCGCCCAGCTTGAGCGCGCGGTGCGCCCGCAGCGCCAGCCCCGAGACGCGCCGCGCCGTCTCCTCCGGAAGATCGGCCGGGAAGATCTCCTGCGCCATACCCGGCTGGTATTTGCTCTCGTAGTCGAAGATCTCGCGCTGCACGATGATCTCGCCCGCCGGCAGCGCCGCCTCGCCCAGGATCGGCACCGTCAGTTCCCGGCCCGCGATGAAACGTTCGATCAGGACCTCATCGTCGTGACGGAAGGCCTCCGTGATCGCAGCGTCGAGCCCGCCGGCGCCGCGCACGACGGAGAGTCCCACGGTCGAGCCCTGTTTGCTCGGCTTGACCACGGCGGGGAACCCCACGGAGCGCTCGATCTCGTCGCGCGCAGCCGGTGCCATCACCCACGCCGGCGTCGGTACGCCTGCGACCTCGAACAGCCGCTTCGAGATGTCCTTGTCCATGGCGAGCGCGCTGCCCAGCATGCCGCTGCCCGTGTAGGGGATGCCCGTCGTGTCGAGCAGCGCCTGCAGCGTGCCGTCCTCGCCGAACGCGCCGTGCAGCGCGATGAAGATCACGTCGAGGTCCGTCAGCGCCGCGTCACCGAGCAGCGCATGGATGTCGGGCATGCGCATGCGTTCGAGCGTGGCCCGGTCGGGCGGCGCGGTGGCGACACCCGGCCGCAGCACACGCGCCTCGTCGTCCGGACGGATGACGCCGGAGGCCGGATCGACGGCGACGACGTCGTGCCCGCCCGAACGCAGCGCGGCGATGACCTGCGCGCCGCTCGCGATCGACACATCGCGCTCCGCGCTGATGCCGCCGAACAGGACGGCGATCTTCACGGAAGCTCCGCCCGGACCGCGGGGCACCCCGGCCCGTAAACGCGCCGCCGGCTCATGCGGTGAGGTAGCGGACGATGTCGTAGCGCGTGATGATACCGACGAAGTTGCCGTTGTCACGCACGAGAACGGCCGGCGTGTCGCGATCGAGCAGCCGCCCGATCCCGCTCATCGGTACCGTCGCGTCGATGACCGGCAGCGGCCCATCCATCAGCATGTCCACGGCCTGCTCCAGGACGGACGGGTCCTCGATGACGCGTGCCATGAGACTCGACTCCGTGACCGAGCCCAGGCACCGGTCCGCGGTGCACACCGGGACCTGCGAGATGTCGTGCTGGGTGATCAGCGCCAGGGCCTCCCGGTTGCTCGCCCCGGGTGCAACGAACGCCAGCGGCACGCTCGGACGCTCCTTCCGTCGCAGCATATCGCCTGCGGTCAGCCGTTCCGGCTCGAGCAGGCGATGCTCGTGCAGCCATTCTTCGTTGTACATCTTCGAGAGGTAGCGTTCCCCCGTATCGGGCAGCACGCAGACGATGAGCGCGTCGGGATCGTCGAGTTCACGCGCCAGCCGCACCCCGAGCATCACGTTCACGCCGGCCGAACCGCCGACGAACAGTCCTTCCTCGCGCGTGAGCCGCCTGGCCATGTGGAACGCTTCCCGATCACTGACCGTGTGGAACGCGTCGATGACGTCGAAGTCGAGCGTCGACGGCAGCTTGTCCCCGCCGATGCCCTCGACCTTGTAGGGTGCGCCCTGCTGCTTCTCGTGCGTGGCGTGGTAGTGCGCGTAGATCGAGCCGATGGGGTCGCCGGCGATCACGCGGATGCGCGGGTTGCGCTCCTTGAGATAGCGGCCGGCCCCGGTCAGCGTGCCGCCGGTCCCGGCCGACGCCACGAAGTGCGTGATGCGACCGTCTGTCTGTGCCCAGAGTTCCGGTCCTGTCGTGTCGTAGTGGGCCTGCGGATTGATGTCGTTGTAGAACTGGTCGGCCAGGATGGCACCGGGC
The DNA here is from genome assembly GCA_041568755.1 of Longimicrobiales bacterium. Taxonomy (GTDB): domain Bacteria; phylum Gemmatimonadota; class Gemmatimonadetes; order Longimicrobiales; family RSA9; genus JBFFZF01. The sequence continues at coordinate 12,089 of JBFFZF010000074.1, forward strand.
GTTTCCCGCACGATCCGCTTGGCCGTCTGGATGTAGTTGTCGGGGTCGTCCGGCGGCACGGCGGTCGGCGTCACGATGACCTCGGCACCGAAGGCCTTGAGCAGCCGCACCTTCTCCTGGCTCATCTTGTCCGGCATCGTGAAGATGCACCGGTACCCGCGAATGGCTGCGGCGAGCGCGAGCCCGACGCCGGTGTTGCCGCTGGTTCCCTCCACAATGGTACCGCCGGGCTTCAGGCGGCCTTCCGCCTCGGCGGCCAGGACCATCGCCAGGCCGATCCGGTCCTTCACCGACCCGCCCGGGTTGTAGAACTCGGCCTTGCCGAAAACCGGTGTGCGCGCGCCGTCCGTGACGCGGTTCAGCCGGATGAGCGGCGTCCACCCGATGGTGTCGAGCACGTGCTCGTACGGACGTGCGTGTCTGACTGAATCGTGGTTTTCGGTCACCCCGACCTCCCGCTGTCCACCTCGGGACGACGTCCCACGCGCACGGTGTCGCGCCCGAAGCTGACGGGCAGCCGCACCCACCATTCGACACGCCGGCCGTTGCGTGTCCCGGGTCGGAAACGCATGGCTCGCGCACCCGCCACAGCGGCGGAATCGAAGGCCGCCTGGCCGCTCGTCGTGGCGACGAGGACGCTGTCGACCATGCCTTCCGCAGTCACGTGCACCATGAGCATCGTTTCACCGTGCACACCCGCGTCCCACAGCTCGATCGGGTAGGCGACTTCGCCCAGGCCGAGCAGCGGTTCCGGAGGCCGCATCTCGGGCTCACCTCCGCAGGCCGCCCACAGCGCCAGCGCGAGCGCGGCGCCGGACACGCGACACGACGGTTTGTTCAGGAATCGGTTTCGGGCCATCATGCTTGCCGGGCCAAGCTACCGGGACGCCGGCGTCGTGTCGAGGCCGGCGTGTCCGGCACGTCACTCACCATTGCCGTCATCGTCCAGCACGTGCGTGCGCAACTCGGCGAGCAGGTTGAGCGCCTGGAGCGGCGTCAGCGTTTCCGGGCGGGTGCGCCGCAGCCGGTCCAGCACGGGGTGGTCGGCCGGGCGGAACAGAGACAGCTGGTCCGGGGCCGGCGTGCTGTTGGGACGGTACTGGCCAGCGCGCCCGAGTCCGGCGCCGCTGCCCGTATGCGTGCCCTCGAGCTCGCGCAGGATCTCGCGGGCCCGTCCGATCACAGCGCCCGGCAGGCCGGCCAGGCGACCGACATCGATGCCGTAGGACCGGCTCGCCCCGCCGGGCTGCAGGCGGTGCAGGAACACGATGTCCTGACCCGCTTCACGCACTGCGACGTTCGCATTGATCAGTGCGGGCAGCAGGTCCGCCAGCTGGGTGAGTTCGTGGTAGTGCGTGGCGAAGATGGTCTTGGCGCCCAGGACCTCGTGCAGGTGTTCCGTCACGGCCCACGCGATGCTGACGCCATCGTACGTGGCCGTGCCCCGACCGATCTCGTCGAGCAGGACGAGGGAGCGCTCCGTTGCGCCGTGCAGAATCGCAGCGGTCTCCTGCATCTCGACCATGAATGTCGATTGTCCGCGCACCAGATTGTCGGACGCGCCGACACGCGTGAAGATCCGGTCACAGACCGGCAGCCGCGCCGACGCCGCCGGCACGAACGATCCCATCTGCCCGAGCAGCTGGATCAGTCCGACCTGGCGCAACAGCGTCGACTTGCCGGCCATGTTCGGGCCCGTGAGGATCATGATGCGGGCCTCGGGATCCAGTCGGATGTCGTTGGGGATGAAGGCTTCCCGCGGCATCATCGTCTCGACCACCGGGTGGCGGCCACCGCGGATCTCCAGTTCGTAGCCGGTGTGGACTTCGGGTCGCACGTAGCGGTTCCGCTCGGCGACGAAAGCGAGGGATGCCAGCACGTCGAGGGTGGCGACGCGGTCCGCCGCCTCCTGCAGACCGGGAATCGAGGCGGCAACGTGCTCGCGCAGGGCCGTGAACAGCGCGGCTTCCTTCTCGGCAATGCGTTCCTCGGCGCCGAGGATGCGTTCCTCCCACTCCTTGAGTTCACGGGTCACGTAGCGTTCTGCGTTGGCCAGCGTCTGCCGCCGCTCGTACTCGGCCGGAACACGCGACAGATTCGCCCGCGTGACCTCGATGTAGTAACCGAACACCCGGTTGTAGCCGATCTTGAGTGAGCCGATACCCGTGCGTTCGCGCTCCGTCGCCTGCAGTCGCGCGATGGTGCCGTGCCCGCCGTCGCGGATCTCGCGCAGTTCATCGAGGGCCTCGTCCCAGCCGGCGCGGATGACGCCGCCATCGGCCAGCGCTGCGGGCGGGTCATCGGCCAGTGTCGCGCCGATGCGCTCGCACACATCGTCGAGTGGATCGAGTCCGTCCGCGAGCGAGACCAGCATGGCCGCCCCGGCATCGGCCAGGCATGTGCGCACTCCGGGCAGAGCCTGCAGCGATCGACCCAGCGCCGCCATCTCGCGCGGCGTGACGCGGCCGGTCCCGACCTTCGTCGCCAGACGCTCGAGATCGCGCACGTTCTCTAGTTCCGCGCGCAGCGCGCGTCGCAGCGGTGGCTTCTCGTAGAACTCGGCCACCGCTTCCTGGCGCTGCCAGACGGGCTCGGCGGCAGCCAGAGGGCGCAGCAGCCAGTGCCGGAACAGACGACCGCCCATCGCCGTGACAGTCTGGTCGAGGACGGAGAGAAGCGTTCCCGCGGCACCCGCCCCGGCCGCGCCGCGCAGCGATTCGGTCAGCTCCAGGTTGCGTCGCGTCATGTCGTCGAGGACGACGGCGTCGGCGCCGCGCACCAGGCGTGGCGGGCGCAGCGCCGCCAGCGCCATCGGCTGGACTTCCGCGAGATAGGCGAGCAGCGCGCCCAGCACACGCACCAGGCCCGCGTCCTCGGGGCCGATCCCGAAACTCTCCAGCGTGTGCACGGCGTACCGCCGGCGCAGCTCTTCGGCGGCGACGGCCCCATCGAAGAGCCAGTCGGGACGGAACGTGGTCAGCGCGTCTTCCGCGCCGGCGATGGGCCGCCCTTCCCAGGACTGCGGGCACAACAGTTCACGGGCCTCGACGGCCGTCAGCTCCGCGGTGAGATCTCCGCTCGCCACGTGCTTCGCCCACAGGTCGCCGGTCGACAGATCGACGGCGCCGAGCGCGCATGCGCCGGCGCCGGCATCGGCCAGCCCGACCAGCCAGTTGTTGCGTCGCTCGTTCAGCAGCGCATCGGCGAGAACGGTGCCGGGCGTGATGGTCTCGGTGACCTCGCGCCGCACGATGCCGCGCGCGAGGGCCGGGTCTTCGACCTGCTCACAGACTGCAACGCGACGTCCGAGCTGCACGAGACGCGCGAGGTACTCGTCGCGCGCCCTCGCCGGCACACCGGCAAGCGGGACTTCTGCCGCGCCGCCGTTGTTGCGCGCCGTCAGCGTCAGGCCCAGCAGGCGCGCGCCCTCGACCGCGTCTTCGTTGAACATCTCGTAGAAGTCGCCGACACGGAAGAACACGATCGCGTCGGGGTGGCGGGACTTGGCGTCGCGCCACTGCTGCATCAGCGGAGTGTCGTCCTGCTTCGGCATGAGGCGTCGCATCACGGCTGCATCGATCCGGGATGCTCAGGATAGCCGGGTCGATGGCCTGCGGGCAACGCGTGCGGTTGGGGCACCGGTGCCACCAGGCCCGTGGGTTGCCCGGAAGCCGCGCGAGCCGCCGGGTACGGGCCCGCACACCCACGCTGTCTGGACTTGACTACGCCGTTGCCCCAGATTCCGGGCTCCGAGCACCGGATGGACGACGACCCGGATCCTGGCGTGGACAACGGACAGCTCTTCGATACGTACAACGCCGCCTACGCGCAGGCGCTGTTCGAGCAGTACCTGCAGAATGCCGCTTCGGTGGACGCCGCGTGGCGCGAGCTCTTCGACCGGGGCGAGGCCGTGGGCCGGCTGCTCGGTGCGGAGCGGCCGGCGCCCACGCTGCCCGGCGAAGCCCAGTTGCGCGTGGCGCGCGCGGCAGGCGAGCTCGTCGACGCCTACCGGCTCCACGGGCACAGGGCTGCCCGCCTCGATCCGCTGGGCTCGACCCCGCCCGGGCACCCCCAGCTCCAGCCCGCTTTCCACGGCATCTCCGAGGACCAGCTCGGCCTGGTGCCGGCATCGCTCGTCGGACTCGAGATGTGGGGCAACACCGTGGCGGACGTCGTAGCCGCGCTGCAGGACACCTACACCGGCTCGATCGGCTACGAGTTCGAGTACCTCGAGGATCCGGACTCGCGCGAATGGCTGCGCGAGCAGATCGAGGCCGGAACGCACCGCGAGCCGCTGTCCTCGTCCGCGCTGCGCCGCCTCATGGAGCGGCTCACGGAGACCGAGTGCTTCGAGCAGTTCCTGCACCGCGCCTACCTGGGTGCCAAGCGCTTTTCCGTCGAAGGCACGGACATGCTCGTGCCCATGCTGGATCTGGCCATCGAACGCGCGGCCGCCACCGGGGCCTCCGAGATCGTGATCGGCATGGCGCACCGCGGCCGGCTGAACGTGCTGGCGCACGTGCTGGGCATGCCCTACGAAGAACTCATCGCGCGCTTCGAGGACCGTCACGCGCGCATGGCCGGCACAGGCGATGTCAAGTACCATCTCGGCGCGGACGGCACCTACGCCACGCCGTCCGGGCAGCCGCTCACGGTGCTGCTCGCGCCCAACCCGAGCCATCTCGAGTTCGTCAATCCCATCGTCGAGGGCATGACGCGCGCCAAACAGTCGCACCGTTATGCGCGCGAGCTCACCCGCGATGAGAACGTCGTCGTGCCGATCCTCATCCACGGCGATGCCGCGTTCGCCGGCCAGGGCGTGGTCACGGAAACACTCAACCTGGCCAGACTGCACGGCTACAGGACGGGTGGCACGCTGCACATCATCGCCAACAACCAGGTCGGCTTCACGACGGACCCGCGCGATGCCCGGTCCGCAGATTATGCGAGCGATCCGGCGCGTGGCTTCGACATCCCGGTGTTCCACGTCAATGCCGACGATCCGCTGGCCTGCCTGGCCGTGACGCGCCTGGCGATGGCGTTCCGGGCGCAGTTCCACAGCGATGTCGTGATCGATCTCGTCGGCTACCGGCGCTACGGGCACAACGAATCGGACGAGCCGTCGTACACGCAGCCCGTGATGTACCAGCAGATCGCGGCGCACCCGACCGTGCGCACCATGTTCGCGGAGCGGCTCGCGGCGGAAGGCGTCCTCGCGAAACCGGAGGCGGACGCTCTGGTCGAGGCCTGCAACGAGCGGCTCCAGCAGGCGCAGGTGCAGGTCCGCGAAACGCCCGACGACGCAGGCCCGCCGGTCACACCGGCGGTCGTCGAACCGGAGCCGGACGCGAGCCCGCCGGACACCGGCTTCCCGGCCGAGGCCCTCCGTGATCTGGACCGGCAGCTGCACGGTGCTCCCGACGCATTCCACGTGCACCCCAAGCTGGCGCGCCAGCTGGCGCGTCGCGCCGGCATCCTCACGGGTGGTGACGGACCCATCGACTGGGCGCACGCCGAGGCGCTCGCCTTCGCGAGCCTGCTCCGTCAGGGCGTGCCCATCCGGCTCACCGGCCAGGACGCGGAGCGCGGCACGTTCAGCCACCGTCATCTGGTGCTCAACGATGTCGAGACGGCGGCCAAGCACGTGCCGCTCTCCAATCTGTCGGGCGTCGAGGTCACGTTCGAGATCCACAACAGTCCGTTGTCGGAACTCGCGGTGCTCGGGTTCGAGTACGGTTACAGTGTGGTCGCGCCGCGCGCGCTCGTGTTGTGGGAAGCGCAGTTCGGTGATTTCGTGAATGGTGCGCAGGTCATTCTGGACCAGTTCCTCGCCGCCGGTCGCGAGAAGTGGGGCCAGCTGTCGCGGCTCGCGCTGCTGCTCCCGCACGGGTACGAAGGCCAGGGCCCGGAACACTCCAGCGCGCGGCTCGAGCGGTTCCTCCAGCTGGCGGCCGAGGACAACATGCGCGTCGCCAACTGCACGACGCCCGCGCAGTACTTCCACCTGCTTCGCCTGCAGGCGCTGGATCCGTTGCGCCGGCCGCTCATCGTCATGACGCCCAAGAGTCTGCTGCGCCATCCGCGCGCGGTCGCGACGCTACCCGAGCTGGCGACCGGCCGGTTCGCGCCCGTCCTGGACGATCCGGCGCGGGCCGGCAGCGCCGACCCCGTGCAACGCCTCGTGTTGTGCAGCGGCAAAGTGTACTACGACCTCGACGCGGCGCGCGGTGATGCGGAGGGCGCCGGCGAAACGGTGCTCATCCGTCTCGAACGGCTGTACCCCTTCCCTGCCGCGGAGCTGCGCGCCGTGCTGGACCGGTACGCCGCCAGGGAGATCGTGTGGGCGCAGGAAGAGCCGGCCAACATGGGGCCGTGGACCTTCGTGCAGCCCAGGCTGCGTGCGCTCAGCGGGACGGACCCGCTGTACGTCGGCCGGCCGGAACGCGCGAGCCCCGCGGAGGGCTCCGCAGCCGATCACGAACACGAGCAGCAGCGCATTGTCGAACACGCCGTCTCCGCCCCGCGCCCGGCCCGGGCCGGCGGCGGCAAGCACTGACGCGACAGCAGCGCCCGGTCACCGTTTCTCCTTTCACGCGGAGCCTGACCCATGACCATTCTGCTCATTCTCCTGGCCGTTGCGGTGATCGCGGTGATCCTGTACAACGGGCTCGTCAAGCTCAAGGTCCAGGGCGATGGCGCCTGGTCCGACATTGACGTGCAGTTGAAGCGCCGCTACGACCTGATCCCCAATCTGGTCGAGACGGTCAAGGGTTACGCGTCCCACGAGAAAGGCACGCTCGAGGCCGTCATCGAGGCGCGCAACCGGGCCATGACGGCGCAGGGCCCTGCCGAGCGGGCGGAGGCGGAGAACATGCTCACCGGAACCCTGAAGTCGCTGTTCGCGCTCGCGGAATCGTACCCGCAGTTGCGCGCGGCTGAGAACTTCACACAACTGCAGAATTCGCTTTCGCAGATCGAGGACGCGATCCAGAACGCCCGCCGCTACTACAACGCGGTCGCGCGTGACTACAACACGAAGGTCCTGCAGCTCCCGTCCAACGTCATTGCCCGGGCCTTCGGTTTCCGCGAGCGCGAGTTTTTCGAGATGGACGAAGGCGAACGGGCCGTCCCACGCGTCAGCTTCTGACCTTCATGGCGGCAACTCGTGCCGTCGCGCTGGCTGCGCTGTTCGTTCTGGCCGGCGCGGCACACGCACAGGAGCGCACACTCGAGATCCAGCGTTTCCACGCGGATCTGCACGTCCGTGAGAACGGTGAACTCAACGTCACCGAGTTCATCACCGTGCGTTTCACGGGCTCGTGGAACGGGATCTTCCGCAGCATCCCTGTCGAGTACCGGACGGAGCGCGGCGCCAACTACACGCTGTTCATCGACGTAGAGACCATCACCGACGATGCCGGTGAACCGCTCCGCGTCGAACGATCGCGCTCCGGCCGCAACCGCGTCTTCAAGATCTGGGTCCCCGGCGCCGTCGACGCCACGCGGACCATCGTCCTGAATTATGCGGTCCGGAACGGATTGCGCTTCTTCGAGGAACACGACGAACTGTACTGGAACGTGACGGGAGACGAGAGCGAGTTTCCCATCGTCAACGCGTCCGCCACGGTCATCCTGCCCCCGGGCGTGGCCGGCATCCGGACCACCGCATACACCGGCGTCTACGGCGCCATCGACCGGAGCGTGCGCAGCTCGATCACCGAGAACGTCGTCGAGTTCGCGGCGACGCGCCCGCTCGCGTTCCGCGAGGGCCTGACCGTCGTCGTGGGGTGGAACCCGGGAGTCGTGGCGCGTCCCACGCGCCTCGATCTGGCCGGGCGGTTCCTGGCCAGCAACCTGGTCTTCGGCGTCCCGATCCTTGCCTTCCTCGTCATGTTCGCCGTATGGCGACGCTGGGGCCGCGATCCCGAGCTACGACCGATCGTGGCACGCTACGAGCCGCCCGAGGATCTGCGTCCCGCCGAGGTCGGGACGCTGGTCGACAACTCGCCGGACATGCGCGACGTCACGGCGACGATCGTCGATCTGGCCGTGCGGGGCTACCTGGTCATCGAAGAAGGCACCGAAAAGCAGTTCTTCGGACTGGTCACGAACGAGAACTTCACGTTCCGCCTGCAGCGTGACCGGGACAGCTGGCAGGAACTGCGCGAGTTCGAGCGCAAGCTGCTGAACGCGCTGTTCGGCAGTGGCTCGCGCACCGAGGTGACGACGAACGCGCTCGAGAACAGCTTCTACACGCACCTTCCCGGCATCACCACCGAGCTCAGACGATCCCTCGTCCGGG
>JBFFZF010000075.1:0-20378 GCA_041568755.1 Longimicrobiales bacterium
TATACAAGGCCCCGCCGCATCGCGGCGACTCTGGGGTGTAGCTCAATGGCAGAGCGGCCGGCTGTTAACCGGCAGGTTGCAGGTTCGAGTCCTGCCGCCCCAGTCGCCGCGCGGCGAGCCGTGCGACGTTCCCTCCCCGGGCTGGCCTCTGCCGGGCCGCATCGCTACCATGGGGCAGACCCCTGCCGACCGGAGCGAGTTCTCGATGCGATCCCTGAGGCTCATCGTTCCCGCCGTCGCGCTGGCGTGCGCCGGCCCGATCGCGGCCCAGCAGCCGGAAGCGACGCCGCCCCTCGAGGTCGGCGCGGTCGCGCCCGACTTCGCGCTGCCCGGCGCCACGCGTTTCGGAGAACTGAAAGAGCCGGTCCGGCTCAGTGATTACAAGGGGAAGACGGTCGTCCTGGCCTTCTTCTTCCGCGCCCGAACACGTGGCTGAACGATCCAAATGCACGCGTACCGTGATCAGTACGCGCAGATCTTCAGAGGTGGCCGGGACATCGTGCTCATTGCGCTGAGCGCCGATCCGATCGACGCGCTCGCGAGCTGGGCCAGAGACGACGAGTTCCCGTTCCTCATGGCGAGTGACGCCGGCCTGGCCGTCGGCAAGGCGTACGGCGCGCTGTCGACGCGCGGCGCCTCGACGAACCGCAATCTGTTCGTGGTCGGACCGGACGGCAGGATCGCGTACACCGCGGTCCCGTTCCGCGAGATCGATCCGACGGCCTACACCGATCTGGCCGAGGCGATCGACCGGATCACGCCGCGGCCGGAAGGGAACTGACTTCAGGAGCGAACGCGAGCGGGAACCGGCTGCGGGATGGCGAGGCGGGACGAGGCAAGCCTCCCCGCCATCGTCCTCGGACCCGCGCCCGCGCCGGTTCCCGCGCGCAGTGCCGGGTGCTCAGACCCCGCCCGGCGCTCCCAGCGCGCGTGCCAGCGCGCGATCCAGCGGCTGGTCTTCGCCCGATCCGGTGTACGTCACCTTCCCCGTCGCATCCAGGATCACGATGAACGACGTCGTCGGCACGCGGAACGCGCGGACCGCTTCGCCTTTCGCATCGTACAGAACCTGACCGGGCAGCCCGTGGCGCTCCATGTGCCGCCGGATCTGGCGCGGCGACTGACTCACACCGACGCCGATGGTGAGGAACTCGACGCGATCGCGATACTTCGCGTACGCCGCATCCACGGTGGGCGCCAGCTTGTCGCAAACCGGGCACCACGTCGCCCAGAACTCGATCAGCACGGGCTTCGTTCCGATGTAGCGGGCCAGTTCGACGCGATTGCCGTCGAGATCCTCGACCGTGGCGGCCGGCGCGGTCGCGCCCAGCGCGATCCCGATGCCGGAGTCCTGGGCGTGCGCCGGCGCGGCCGCGAACGCGAGCGCGACGAACAGAACGCCCGGCGCGGCGACCCGGAATGCACGTGTTTCCATGCCGAACCATCCGTTGTACGCCATCAGTAGACCATGCCCATCTGAATGAAGTAGTACTCCGCCATCCCGATCAGGATCACACCGGCCAGTTTCTTGACCCAGGTCATCCAGCGGCCCGATCGGGGCAGCGCCGCGAGCGCGCCGGAACTCAGGCCCACGGCCACGAGCAGGGCAGTCATGCCGAGCGAAAAGACGAATAGATAGACGAAGCCCAGCACGGCACTCTGCGTCGTCGAAACCCAGGTCAGCACGGCGGCGAAGGCCGGCGCGCCGCACGGCGCAGCCACCAGTCCCGAGGTCGCACCCAGCACGAAGACGGCCGGTACCGAGCCGCCGCCCAGTCCGCTCGCCCACGCGGTCAGCCGCTCGGGCGTCGAGACCGGGATGACATCCAGCATTGCCAATCCGAAGATCAGCAGAAAGTTCCCGATGAGGAAGCGTGCCCACGGGCTGGCCGCAACGCTGCCGAACAGTGAACCGGTCAGTCCCGCGAGCAGACCGAGCAGCGCGTAGAAGAGGGCGAGCCCGGACACGTACACCACGGTCAGCAACGCCCGGCGGCCGAAGCCGGCACGCCCGACCGTTCCGCCGATGACGCCGGCCGTGATCGGGATCATCGGGTAGATGCACGGTGTCAGGCTGGTCAGCACGCCGGCGCCGAACAGCGTGGCCACCGCCAGCAGCGGACGTTCGGTGAGCATCGAGCCCATGCCGCCGGTGGCCTGCATCAGCGTTGCGATCAACCCGCCGCTCCTTTCAGGTCGAGCAATCCGTCGTGCGGTTCGTTCGACACATCAACCGTGCGCTGGCACGAGCGGTTCCGCCGGCTCAGCGGCGGCGCAGGACGCGGTAGGCGATGAGCAGGAGGACGGCGCCGGCGGTGGCGATCGCCAGGCTGCGGATGTCGTAGCCCGTCACATCACCCCAGCCGGTGCGTGCGCCGATGGCGCCACCGATCAGCGCGCCCAGGATGCCGATCAGCACCGTCGCGATCAGCCCGCCCGGGTCCTTGCCCGGCATGATGAACTTCGCCACGGCGCCCACGATGAGGCCGAGGCCGATCCACGTCAGGAAGCTCACGCGTTCACCGGAGGTGTACTTCGACCCAGCGCTGGTAACGCCACAGACTGCCGCCGAGAAAGGCGCCGATGACGGTCGTCGCGCCGACGACCTTCGCGCCGAAGGCGGGGTTGCGTGGCGACGTCGTGGAGATGTGACCGGTGCGTGGCTCGCCGAGCTCGTTGAACTCTTCGGCGGCGGCGGCGAACGCGATCCCGACGAGGCCCACCACGAGGCCCCAGCGCGCGCCCCGCCACGTCGATTCCCCCAGCCCGGCCCGCCCCAGGCTCCGTTCGATGCGGCGCAACTCGTTGACGTCGATCGAGCGCACGCCCCGGGCCACGTCGTCGACGACCAGCACATCGCCTTCGCTGGTCGTCACCGTGCCCGTGTACCGGTCGCCCAGGCGGGGCGTCACGCGCACCAGCGTTCCGGCCGGCAGGTCCGGCAGCAGGTCCGCCTTCGCGGCGCTCGTCGCGCTCGCGGCGACAGGGATGCCTCGCCGTGTCCAGATCAGGATGACGCCGCACGGACTCTGATAGCGCAACGGCGCCTCCGGGCCCGTGTACACTTCGATGCCCTCGATCTCGGCCACACCGAGCACATCGAAGTTGTCCAGCCGGTGCTCCGACGGGTTCTGCGGCATGCGCTGCCGGAAAACGGCGCCGTCGATGTAGAGGTCCGGCTCGCACCCCGGCAGCACTTCGGTCGAGATGTCGAAGGCGAGCGTCTCGCCGACGGACCGGTTGAAACGCACGTGGCGCTGCCCCGTCTCCAGCAGATGGATGCGGGCGCCCGGCACGGAGCGCAGGATGTCCGTCAGCTCCGACGCCCTGCGCCGCTCGATGTCGTCGCGCGTGAAGAAGTCGCCGCCGGATGAACGTTCCCGCTCGTAGAACCCGCTCGCCTGCAGGAAACCGGACCGCACGCTGACGTCGATCGGCTCCAGCTCGATCGCCTGGCGGGCCAGCACGACGTCGACATCGTGTACTGCCCCGCCGCGCAGCGAAATGGCCTGCGACCGGCTCGCGTAGCCGAGCATCTCGACGGTGAGGACGCGGGCGCCGGCCGGGATACGATCGATCGTGAAGCCGCCCCGGTCGTCCGTCAGGACGCGACCCTGCACGCCCGCGATGGATACGATCGCGCCCGTCACGGGCCGCTTCGTCGCATGATCCGTGACCCGGCCCACGACGCGCGCGATCGTGTCCGATCTGGCCCCGTCCTGCGCTGCGGACGCGCCGGTGACACCGAGCAACAGGCAGGCTGCGGACAGGGCGAGCGGGATGACGCGGTGCATGCGTTCGGTGGGTCTCCGGATCATGGGCGCGGTTCTGTCGCGCGGCCGCGCGGTCCGCCGCCGACATGCGCCGGCAGCGGGCCAGCGTGAGCCTGATGGGTAACGCTTCGCGTGGCCGCCGGGCAAGCCGTGCAGCACGCCCGTCACTCGAGATCCACCCAGCGCACCAGTTCGGTGAGCGGGCCGCGCCCGTCGTGGTGTCCCGCGGCGGACGGCCAGGGCATGCGCTCGAAATCCGTGATCCGGCCGGCGCCGGCTCGGGCGAATGCCGGCGCCAGCGCCGCGCGCCGCTCTGCTGCGACGGCCAGGGCCACGGTGTGCAGGCGAGCGCCCCACGGCGCCAGCAGGGCCGGCGCGTCCGCCAGCGAGGCGATGGGGTGAACCGTGATCGTGCGGTAAAGAGGTGAGGGCCGCAGCGCGTCCGTGGCCTCGCGGATCACGGTCCAGCCGGCGCCTTCCGCCGAGGCGGGCAGCACCTCGATATCCTCACCGGCCAGCCCGCGGAACTCCGCCCCGGTCCGCACGGATCGGACCTGCACGGCCGCGGCCGCATCCAGCGCACCGCGCGGCAGTGTGGCGGCCTGGGACTCGAGCGCCGCGGCCAGCAGCCCCGCGAAGCGACCGGCCGCGCCCGCATCGCCCTCCACCCAGATCGCGTGCGGCGAAACGCAGCCCTGCTGATCGAACAGCGCGGTCGCGAGCGCGGCCGCCTGTGCGGCGCCCGCCGCACTGTCGTCCCGCGCGAGTACTTCGCGCCCCACCAGACCGATCGAGTAACGCGGCCCGTGTTCGATGATGCGCGCGTCAGGCGCCGCGCGCCCGCGCACCGCTCGAATGGCCTCGCCGCTCCCGTATACGATGACCGTGTCCGCCTCCGCCAGCGCCGCCTCCTCCATCGGGCTCCCGCCCCCTGGCCAGTACAACACGGCGATGCAACGCGCGAGTGCGACGTCGACGCGCTCTACGGCGCGCGCGAACAGCGCGGCCAGCAGGGGCTCGCCGGAGGCCATCTTGCCCAGCACGGCGGAGCGCACGAGCAACGCACGCACGATGGACGTGATGGCCACGCCGGGCACGTTGCCCGAAAAGATATGCACGCTGAACGTCGGCCCGACGGCCATGCTGTGCGCCGGTCGGCCGGCACGCGCGATGAAGCGGTCGAGCGCCCCGCCGCCCGCCAGCTCGGCATCGAGCAACCCCTGCAGCGCCGGCTGGCGCCAGTCCTCGGCCATCCGACCGATCACGGTGCGGACCATCGGCACGGAGTAGCCGGTCAGCGCCGCCAGCGCTTCCAGCGCGTCGTCCCTGGTAGCCGTCTCGAGCAGCAGCTCGCTCGCACCGGCGAGGGCCGCGGCAATGTCGCGCGCCGATCTCGTGACGAGGGCCGCCTCGCGCGCTGCCCGCAGCGCGCCGATCGTGTGCGTCAGCTGGTCCGCGTTCAGGATCGGACTGCGCACGCGGACGCCACCCCGTACCAGCGTGTGCCAGCGCTCGACGGCAGCGGCATCGAGGCCGGGCACGTACCAGCCGTCGAGCGTGCTCACGGTCGCCGTCCCGCGCTGCGCAACAGGTCGTCCATCGCGATCGAGCAACCGCGCGGCGTCGCGCCCGGCAGCCGGCCCTGGAGTCGGAACCCGTGGCCGACATGCACGCCCAGATCTTCCGTCTGCACGGCCAGCACGGAACCGAGGTTGGCCAGGTCCAGGTGCTGCAGGATGCCGACCCGCCCGCGTTCGAGCGGTTGCAACGTCTCGGGATCGACGACACGCGTGCGCACGCCCGGCGGGACGTGCTTGTGCGTCGGCCCCGCCGGTTCGCCGCGCACGTGCGACCGCAGCCCCGTGTCGTAGAACTGAGAGCACATCTCGGTCATGCCGTACTCGTTCACGATGTGCGTCGCCGGCACGCCCAGCCGTGCCGTGTACCACGCGCGCAGCTCCGTCTCGTCGACGACCCGCGCCGCGCCCTTGAACCCGCCCGTGTCCATCAGCCGCGAGCCGGCAGGCAACCGCGTCCGGATGCCGCTGTCCAGCCAGTGCACGAACGACAGAGACGTCCCGAGCAGGCACACCGGCTGACGCGCACCCACGCACGTGGCGATGGCGTCATCGAGTGCGGTCGTGTCGAGGCCGTGCTCCACGCTGGCAAAGAAACCGCTGCCGGGTGCGCCCAGCGTCCGCACGATCACGCCGATCATGTGTGCGAGCGAGGAATCGGGCATGCCTTCCGGCGGCGGCACGAGCGACAGCATGGGCAGACGCGCGTCATCCGGCAGGACCAGCGCCGCGAAGTTGGGCAGCAGCGAAGCGTGATACAGCGACAGGTCCGGTACGTGGTGCACGCCACGCCGGCCGGTGCCCTGCGTCGTGCCGCTCGTCCGGAACGTGGCGCTGTGCGTCGTCCGCTCGCCGGCCACCAGATCGACCTCCTTGAACGCCGCCGTGGGCACCGCGGGGATCCCGGTCCAGTCCGTCACCGTCTCCGGCGTCCGGCCTCGCCGCGCGCAGTAGGCCGCATACAGCGCATTGTTGTCGAACTGCCATGCGAACGCCTGCAGTGCGAGCGCACCGAATGCCGCATCGTCCGGCGGCGCATCGGCCCGCGCCAGCAGCGTCACGATCCGCTCCTTCAGTGTTCCCGGCGATGCGGGATTCCGCGCGGCGCTCATCGCTTCCTCATGGCGAGCGGGGCGGCGGGTTCCGCGTGACGTCGAACTTCTCACTGCGCGCCTCGACGCGCCGGGTCGGCAGTCCCAGCAGCCGGATGAGCAGCCGCTTCGCGCCCTCACCCATGGCGCCGGTCAGCGACCGCCTGCCGCCGACGGCCGGGCCGAACTCGCCCTGCAGCCAGCGCTCGAGTTCATCCAGATCACTCAGCGACAGGGTCTCGATCTCCAGCGTCGCGATGTAGTAGTACCGGCCCGGGCGCGGCGGCCGGATATCGAGCGGCAGCTCGCCCTCGATCGTGCCGCGGGCCGCGGCGTACGTCGCGAAATGCCCGGCCGGCCGGTCCGACGGCCGGACGATGTAGCGCCGCTCCAGCGGCTCGTACAGGATCACGGCGTTCCACCGTCGCGTCGTCACCAGATCGTCGAAGAAACCATCGCGCCACAGCTCGACGCGCACGTTCACGCGCAGGGGCAACCCTGAGGTGGTCGCGTGCTCGAGCGCGTCGTCCTCGAGGACACTTCCGATCCTGAGGATGGGCGCGCGCCCGACGTCGTCGGCGCGGACGGCCAGCGGCGGACTCTGTGGCCCGGGCTCGGCAGCGGGTGCTCCGACGCCGCCGAGCACGGCCAGCAGCACGGCGAGGCGGACTTCGATCAAAGCCGTCGGCCGAGGCGCATGAAGAAGTTGATGCCGTGTCCGCCGCTCGAAAGCGGGACAGCCACGTAGGCGCCGACGGGTCCGACGCGCAGGCCGACGCCCGCGTCGGCCGAGAAATCACTGGCGCCCCGGCCGCGCCCGTCCAGCGCGTCGGGCTCGTTCCAGGCCCGGCCGGCGTCGAAGAACGCGACCCAGCGGACCGAATAGTCGAGCCCGAAATCACCGAGTGAGATCCGCTCGAGGAAGGGCAGCCGGGACTGGTACTCGATCTGCATCATCGCAACGCGGTCGCAGCCGAAGTAAGGGTACGCGTCCGCGTCGCGAACCGTGGCGAGTCGGCGCCGGGCGCCGCAGTCGAAATCGTACAGGGCGTAGCCCGGCAACGTCCCTTCCCCACCCAGCGCCCATTGCCGCTGGGCCGGCAGTGCGCCGCCATTGACGCTGCCTGCGGCGAACGCGCGCACCGCCAGCCGCGAGCTCGGGCTCAGACGGGCGTAGCGACGCACGTCGAGCTGCGCGCTCGTGAACCGCGTGCGTGCGCTGGACGGCGGCACGAGCGTCGTGTCAGGCCCGTCCGCATACGCGATACCCGGCTCCGCCAGCCGGCCGCCGACGCCCTGTTCCGCGCCGACCACGATGTGCCAGCCGGTCGCCGGATCCAGCGCCTCGTTGCGCGTGTCGTAAACCAGTCTACCGGCCACGGAGCGCAGCGTGCCTTCCGCGACGATGGGCTGTGCGCGCCAGACCTCCGCGTTGTCGAACAGCGACCACGGGCTGGCGGCCAGGACGGAGCGGTGTCGCTCGTCGCGATACTCGAGCGTGAAGTCGTGGGGCCAGCCCGCGCGAGCCAGCCGGACGAACGCCGTCCAGCCTTCGCGCTCGTACGCGTCGCGGTAGTCCGTGTGCAGGACGAACGTGGAAATCGCGTTCTCGCGGTCCGACAGACCGGCGCTCTCGATCGGCGTGACCTCGGACGCGAGGCTCACGCCCACACGCGCCGTGCGGCCGCCGCCCATGAACTGCTCGACGCGCAGCGCGTAGCCCATCTGGTCGGGGTCGATGCGCAGGCCTGCGGAGCTGCGGTAGACGACACGCGCCTCCAGCAGTGTCGGGTTCGTGTTACCGATGCGGACGCGCGGCCCGACCGCGACCGGCAGCCCTTCGACGCGGTTGTAATCGCGTTGCACGGCGATGAGAAAGTCCGTGCGGCCGAACGCGAATTCGCGGCCCGCCGAGAGCGTGTTGAGGAACGTGTCCGGCGCGTAGACCAGGCCGTCGGCGTCGTGCCGGAAGCGGAGCGGCTCACGGTGCACCTGTGACGTGGCGCGCGCGCGTCCGCCGTCGTCGCGCAGGTCTCCGCCCACGACGAGCACGCGGCCGGTGATCTGTGCGCCGTCCAGCAGGTGCAGGTCACCGTTGATCACGACCAGGTCACCCTCGATCGTGCCGCGCACGACGAGCGGCCCGCCCAGCGCCGCGACGTTGCCGGTCAGGCGTGTGCCCGCGGCGATCCGCGACTCGCCCGACAGACGGATGGTTCCGGGCGCGTTGTAGAAGGCGATGATCCGCTCGGCCACGCTGTCGGGCAGCTGGTACGCCCGCGTTTCCTGAGCGGCCGCCCCTGGGTTGCCCGGCGCCGCGAGCGCGAGCGCGAACGCGAGCGCGGCCAGCGCGCGGGGTTTCCTGTCGGAGACGTTCATCGTTCGATTCCCAGCCGGCGCATGCGCCGATAGAGGTTGGGCCGATCCGTGTGCAGCCGGCGCGCCGCTTCCGCGACGCTGCCGTCGGCCTCACGCAGCGACCGCGTGATGATGTTGCGCTCGAACGCGTCCATCCGTTCGTTCAGCGGCAGACCGGGATCCGGCGTCGCTTCGGATCCGGCGGGCGCGTCATCGACGAGCCCATCGAGTGCGGCGGCGCCGATGGCGCGTCCCGGATGCAGGATGGCCAGCCGCTCGCAGACGTTGGCCAGCTCGCGGACGTTGCCGGGCCACGTGCTGGTCTGCAGTCGACGCATCGCCTCATCGCGAAGCTCGGGCGGCTCGAGTCCGTCGCGCGCGTGCAGCCGGCGCAGGAAATGACCGACCAGTTCCGGCACGTCTTCGGCATGCTCCCGCAGCGGCGGCATCTCGATGCGCAGCACGTCCAGCCGGTAGAACAGGTCTTCGCGCAGGGATCCGTCCGCCAGGGCCGAGCGGAGGTCACGGTTCGTGGCCGCGATGACGCGCACGTCGACCCGGATCTCCGTTTCGCCGCCGACGCGCTGGATGCGCCCGGTCTCCAGCGAACGAAGCAGCTTGGCCTGCGCGTCGGGGCCGAGATCGGCGACTTCATCGAGGAGGAGCGTTCCGCCATGCGCCAGCTCGAAGTGTCCGCGCCGCGTGCCGGTCGCGCCCGTGAACGCACCCCGTTCGTGGCCGAACAGCTCGGACTCGACCAGCTCACGCGGGATGGCGGCACAGTTCAGGCGTACGAACGGGCCGGCCGAGCGCGCGGAGTGGGTGTGCAGCGCTGTGGCGGCCAGCTCCTTGCCGGTCCCGCTCTCGCCCGTGATGAGCACGCGTCCATCGCTGGCCGCGACCTGCTCGATGAGCGTGCGCGTTCGGTGCATGACGTCGCTCGAGCCCACGAGGACCTGGCCGCCAGCCAGCTCGGCAGCCAGCCGTCGGTTGAGCAAGCGTGCACGCCGCAGCTCGGTCGCGCCGCCCACGGCGAGCAGCAGCGCTTCGGGCGCGAGTGGTTTCTCGAGGAAATGGAAGGCACCCAGCTTCGTGGCACGCACCGCATCGGCCAGCGACGCGCGCCCGCTCATCATCACGACGGGCAGGTCGGGCCAGCGCGCGCGGACATCTTCGAGGACACGGAGCCCGTCGCGGCCGGGCATCGCGAGATCGAGCAGGAGCAGATCGGGCTCACTCTGCTCCAGCGCCGCGATCGCTCGATCCCCGTCGGCGGCCGCGTCGGTCTCGTATCCCTCGGCCTCGAGCACGCCCGCGACCATGCGCCGGATGTTGGGCTCGTCATCGACGATCAGGATCCGCGCCATCCGTCCAATCCGTGGGCGTGTGAACCGCTGCCGTCAGCGCTCCACGACGAGGAGGGCTGTGATGGCCGCGTCCGGCCCGGCCAGCGGATGTGCCTCCTGGCAGCTCATGCGGGCGGAAGGACCGTAGAACAGCCGCAGCGGGACCCGGTTGGCCGCGCTATCGTGCCCTGCGCACTCCCAGGCGGACGAGTACGCCGCGCGGATCAGTACCGCCATGCTGTCGGCCGCGGCCGCCGTAGGCGCGTGCAGCGCGATGATGAGCGAAGCGTTGGGTCCGACATCGGTGGCGATGTATCCCAGCAGCGCGCGCGCCGCATCCCGCAGGTCGGAGCGCTCCTGCAGCCCGACCAGCATGAGGTCGACCAGCCGGCCGCGGTCGAGCCGGTACAGCGCGTCGTGCACGTGCATGCGCGATCCGTCCGACACGCCCAGCACGATCGACGTGTCGCCCAGGATCTCCATGTTCGTGAGGAAGGCCTTGGCGATCCGCTCCGTCGTGCCCGGGCCGGAGAGCGCCAGTCCGGACGCGCTCGAGACGGCCGCGAACCATGCGCTGTCGCGCTCGGCCGTGAGCAGCACGACGGCCGCACCCGTCTCACGGATCGTCGAGGCGACGGCCTCCGCCGTCGCGTCCGGCCCCGCCATGAGCGCGAGCGTCTGGAAATCCCTCGGCCGGGACCGCCCAGATTGACGGCGCACCCGTCGGCGACGACCAGTGTGATGATCCCAGCGATCAAACGTTTCATTCCGCTTCCCCGTTCATGCCCCCTCGCCTGCGTCAGCGCGCACCGCGACCGACGCGTGTGGCAACCGGACGACGAACTCCGCGCCGCCGCCCGCGCGCGGACCCGCCCGCACCGTGCCACCGTGCGCGCTGACGACCTGCTGCACGATCGTGAGGCCCAGCCCTGTACCGCCGGCCTTGAGCGTTCGGTCCGGCTCGAAGATAACCTCGGCCATTCCCTCCGGAATGCCGGGGCCGTCGTCGGCGATGGAGACCTCGACGTGGTCGGGGCCGGGCACAATGCGCACGCCGATCGCACCCGGCCGCCCGCCCTGCTGCACGGCCTCCACCGCGTTTTTCACCAGGTTGCGGAACGCGCGGACCAGGGCGTCGTACTGCCCGGACACGACGGCGGTCCCGTCCTCGGCCAGCAGCGACGTCGCGATCGGGTCGGGCACGTCCGTGCGCAGGAGCGTGTCCATCAGCTCGACCAGGTCGACCAGCGTCGGCGCGCCCGATACCGGCCGCCCGATCAGCGCGAAGCTGCGCGCCAGCTCATCCAGCCGTTCCGTCTCCTCCCGGATCACGGAAACGGCCTCCTCGATGGCGCCGTTGGCGCCGGTCGCCGCCGTCAGCCGGTACGCCGCCAGCCGCAGCGGTGTGAGCGGGTTCTTCATCTCGTGGGCGATGCGGCGGGCCATCTCGCCCCACGCCGCGACCCGCTCCTGCTCGACCGCCCTCGCCCTCGCGCGGGCAATCTCGGCGGCCGCGCCGCGCAGCGCGCTGCGCAGGACGCCCAGTTCGACCGGCTCCGCCGCTTCGCCGGGACCCGGTGGCGGCGGGTCGCGGCCATCGCCGAGCGCGGCCGTCCACGTCACGAGCTCGCCGATCGGCCGCGCCAGCTCGCGTGCCAGCCGCCGGGCCATGAGCAGCGCGAGCAGCGCCACGATCAGGCCGACACCGCCGATGACGAGTGGCGCCGCGGCCGCAACCCGTTCGCCCAGGTAGCCCCAACGACTGGCCTGCAGCAGGGATTCCGACAGCTGCGTCCGATGGTGGCTGGCGGCCTCCCGCAGGACGTCATCGGGCGCGCCGGCCTCGATCGCGTCCGTCAGCGTGCGGCCGGATGCGGCAATCTCCGACCACGGGCCCAGCGTGCCGAGGCGGTTCAGCGTTTCGGCACCAGCAAGCCACGTGGCCAGCAGCAGCGCCAGGGTGGGCGCCAGCGCGGAGACCAGCAGCCAGCCGAAGAGCTTCCGCTCGAGTGTGCGCTTGTGGAGCAAGGGCAGCCTCTGGGTGCGAACGCAAGTGCTGGCGGAATCGACCGATCATTCAATATACCGGGAGCCGTGCCCGCTGCGACCTCGGGCCCTCCCGGTGTCGGGACCGACCCTGTCGGCGCACCGCGTGTCGTGGATCTTTTCCACGCCACCGGGCGTAGCCGCACAGGACAGCACACACGGATGCGGGAGTGGAGCATGATCGTACCGAATGTCCGTGCGTCGTTCGGCCGCGCCGATGCGGCCTTCGTGATCTGGCTGTTGTCCCGGGGCGCCGAAGCCGAGCGGGACCGGCTGGAAGAACGTCTGCGCGAGGAGGGGTTCGACGCCCTGCTCGATGATCCGAGAACGCTGAACGCCGTGCTCGCGGGCCCTTCGTTCAGCACGGCATCGCTCGAGCTCACGTTCTACGTGCTGGTCCGGCAGGCCCTGCTCGAGAGTGGCATCCGCGACCGGATCCTCGCTGACTACCTGACCTCTCTCGTCGTCGCGTTCAGCAGGACCGGGCGGTCGTTCCGGCCGGCCGAGGAGCCCGGAGAGTTCTATTACCTGACGGACCTGGTGGCGGCCGGGGACGCGGCCACGGGCGCCCGCGCGCACGCGCTGCGCGTGCACCTCGGCGAGTTCGCGCTGTGGCTGAGCGGACTCTTTCCCGATCACATCACGGCGCGCGTGCGACGGCGGGGCGCGCCGGGGCTCGACTACTACGAGCAGCTCGGCGCCACCGGGTACCGCATGGCCGCACGCATGGCCGGCGCGCAGGACACGGGCCTCCAGGACGTGTATCGGCTGTGCGCAGACGGCTTCCCCGCGTTGCGCTGTACACTCAACCGCATCGCGGACCGCCATCTGTTCCCGGCGACGGGTGACCGGATCGAGCGGCTGCTGCGTCAGGTCTCCGACGAGTTCAACCAGCGCACACCGTAGCGGCAACGTCTCCCGTCGCGGCCGTGCCCGGGCCTGCGCGCTCGCCGGGCGGATCGGAGGGACTGGCGGACGGCCCGTCGCTGCGTCGCGCGGCGCACCGCGGGCACCAGCCCCACGCCGCTTCGAGGCGAGCGCCGCACGCGCAGGCCTCCTGCAGCTTGCGGCCGCACGCGGGGCAGGCGCGGAACGCCGACCGGATCGGCGCGCCACACGCGGGGCACGCCGGCGCCTCCGCGGCCAGACTCGCCATCAGCGGGCGCACTTCCGCGAGCGTCGTCCAGCCTGCGCACACCTTGGCCCAGGCGTCCTCCGCCATCGTGTGCATGCCTTCCGCACGCGCCGCGGCCCGCAGCGAAGCCGCTTCGCCGCCGCGCAGCAGCATGCGCCGGATCCGGGGCGTGACCGGCAGCAGCTCGAAGATGCCGATCCGGCCGCGGTAGCCGGTCCCATCGCAGCGGCGGCAACCGCCGGGCACGAAGAGCGTGGTCGGACGATCGGGCAGCCCGGCCGCGCGCAGTTCGCCTTCCCGGGCCGGCCGGCGCTCGGCGCAGTCCGGACACAGGCGGCGGGCCAGCCGCTGGGCCAGCACGCCGATGAGCCCGCCCGCGATGAGCCAGGCGGGCGCTCCCATCTCGGCCAGCCGCGCGGCCGCTGACGCAGCGTCGTTCGTGTGGATCGTCGAGAGGACCAGGTGTCCGGTCATGGCGGCCGCCATTGCGATCTCGACTGTCTCCCGATCGCGCAGCTCACCGACCATGATGACGTCCGGATCCTGGCGCAGCGCGGCGCGCAACGCGGCGGGGAACCCGAGGCCTGCCTTGCGCTGCACCTGGACCTGCGTCAGCCCGTCCAGCCGGTATTCGACGGGATCTTCGAGCGTCAGGATGTTGCGCCGGTCGCGGTCGAGCCGGCGCAGCGCGGCGTACAGCGTCGTCGTCTTGCCGCTGCCGGTGGGGCCTGTCACGAGCAGAACGCCGTGGCTGCGCTCGAGGAGCCGGAGCAGGCGAGTGCGCACGTGCGCGTCGAGTCCCAGCGTGTCGATGCCGGAGGCCGCGGTGTCCGGGTCCAGGATGCGGATCACGACTTTTTCGCCCTCTTGCGCCGGCAACGTCGAGACCCGCAGCCCCAAAGTCCTGCCTTCCACGCGCACCGCCGCCCGACCATCCTGCGGCCGTCGTTTCACAGCGATGTCCATGTCCGCCATCACTTTCACGCGCGATGCGATGGCCGCGCCCGCCTGTTCCGGCAGTGTGAGCAACTCGCGCAGCACGCCATCGACGCGCGCACGAACCCGCGTCCGTCCCGGCGCCGGCTCGATGTGGATGTCGCTCGCCCTGGCCTTCGCGGCCCGTTCCAGGACCAGGTCGACGAGCGCCACGACCGGAGGAGCCTCCGACGCACGCCGCAGCGCCTGGATCTCGGCCGGCTCATCCTCCCTGCGTGCGGCCGCGCGGGCTCGCGCGGGCAACCGATCGAGAATGGCATCCACGGCGCCGGCGCAGTCGGCCGCCAGGGCGGCCGCGATCGCCGCCGCCGTCGCCACCGCGGGCTCCACGCGCCGGCCCGTCTGGAACTGCAGGTCATCGATCGCGCGCGCATCGAGCGGGTCCGCCATGGCTACGCGGATCGTTCGCGCGTCGGCCGACAGCGGAACGACGCGCAGCCGCGCGGCCAGCGCGGGCTCGACCAGCCCGAGCGCCTCCTGCGCCGGATCGAGCGGCGCCTCGACGAACGGGAGCCGCAACTGGGCCGCGAGCGCGCGTGCCACGGCCTCCGCTTCGACCCCGCCGCGGATCAGCACCTCGCCCAGCCGCTCGCGTGTG
Organism: Longimicrobiales bacterium; assembly: GCA_041568755.1. Classification (GTDB taxonomy): domain Bacteria; phylum Gemmatimonadota; class Gemmatimonadetes; order Longimicrobiales; family RSA9; genus JBFFZF01. The sequence continues at coordinate 14,921 of JBFFZF010000075.1, forward strand.
CGCCGCTGCTCCGACAATGCGGCATCGAGGTCCTCCGGCGTGACTGCCCCGGCCGCGAGCAGCAGTTGTCCCAGCACACGGCTCGGCTGTGCCGCCGCCGGCGTGCGTGGTGTCGCGATTCCCGTCGCCATGCCGCGCAAAGTGGTAGCTCCGTCGGGGCGCAGCCATGGCGGCGGCGGCCGTCGCCGCTGGACGCGCGGCCGGCCGCGTTGGAAGTTACGGCGTGATCCGGATCGTGGACGTGACCCGGCGATACGGGCGAGGCGGACGAGCGGTCGACGCGTTGCGGGGCGTCAGCCTCGACGTGCCCAGGGGCCAGACCTGCGCCATCATTGGTCCCAATGGCGCGGGGAAATCCACGCTGTTCGCGCTCACGCTCGGGTTCCTGCACCCCACGACAGGCGATGTGACGATCGACGGGCTCGAGCCGCGCCGCTGGGTGCGCAAGCAAGGTGCCGGCTGGCTGCCCGAACGCTTCACGCCGCCGGCCGACTGGCGCGTCGAGGCCACCCTTCTGGCCCTCGCGCGCCTGGCCCGCGTCGGAGATGCCCGCCGCTCCGCCCAGGCTGCGCTCGAACGCTGGGGCCTGCGCGCGATCGCACGCCGGCGCGTCGCCACGCTGTCGCGCGGTCAGCTGCAGCGGCTCGCGCTCGCACAGGCGTGGTGCACACCGCACGATCTCGTGCTGCTGGACGAACCGACCGACGGCCTGGACCTGGACGGACGCGCCATCCTGCGCGAGACCGTGCGCGAACGACGCGCCGCCGGCACCACCGTGCTGCTGGCCAGCCACGACCTGGCTGAAGTCGAACGGCTCGCCGACCGGGTCGTGCTCATCGCCGACGGCACCGTGCGCGAGACGGACAGCAGCCCCGCGGATTCCGTCGGCTTCGTCCTCCACCTCGATGTTCCGGACGACCTGCTGCGCGACGTGTTCCCCGCTGCCGAGCGCGTCTCTGGCAGCACCGCGCAACCCGGGGCGGGCGGACGCGGCGCGCGCTGGGCCGTGCGTGTCGATGGCGTCGCGACGCTCAACGCCGGCCTCGCCCGAATCCTCGAAGCCGGCGGTCTGGTTCTGGGACTCGCGCCGCTGGAAGAGGGCCTGGAGTCCCGCGTCACGCGGGCACTGCACGGCCAGCGGGGCAGCGGCGGCGCGACCGCAGACACGACGGACGAGGGCGGAGACACGTGATGCGTACGGTCGCCATCGTGCCGCTCGTGCTGCGCGCCTGCACCCGGCGGATCCTGCTGCTGGTCGCGTCCGCGCTCGTGCTGCTCGCCGCCGCCGGCGCCGCGCGCCTGCTCACGGACAGCGGCGACGGTCACGCCGAACTGGACACGCTGTTCGCCTTCGGCGGACCGACCCTCGCATCCGCCTTCCTGCTGACCGGCTGGCTGGTCGGACGCCTGCCGCTCATCGCGACGCTCGTGCTGATGGCGGGCCTGTTCAGTCAGGATCGCGCGGACGGCACCGCGCGTATCCTGCTCGCGCGGCCCGTCTCCGCACTGCCGCTCTATGGCGTGCGCTTCGCCGTGCTGGCAGCCGTCGCGTTCGCGCTGTGCGCCCTCACGCTGCCGCTCTTCGATGTCATCCTGCTGGGCACATGGGCCGGCCCGGGCACGTTCGCGCTCATCGCGGCCAACGTCTTCGTATATGGCGGGCTCGTCGCGCTGCTGTCGGTCTGGACGCGGTCCGACGCCTGGCTCGCCCTGCTCATCGCGATCGTGGCCATGACGTGGCACGCGCTGCGCAGCGCCGATCTGCTCTCCGCGCTGAGCCCGGGCGGGCGCGAAGTCGTCACGTTCCTGCTGCCGCCACACGGCGCGCTCTTCGCCCTCGAAAGCGCCTTCGGTCAGCTGCAGCCGGTGCCGTGGGATGCGCTGGTGTATGCCGCCGGCTGGGGCGTGGCCGCGCTCGTCATCGCGGCAGTCGCGCTCAGCGCCCGCGAAGTGTGAGCGGCCGGGCCTAGAGCGCCTCGAGCGAACGCAGTATCGCCGGAGCGACATCCGTGATCGCCTGCCAGCCGTCGCACAGCGCGGCGAGGTCACCCCCGAATACGAGCGCGAGCGCCGGATTGCGCGTGTGACCGGCGCGCACATCCTCGAGGTTCCCGTGATCGCTCGCCACGATCACGGTCATGTCCTCCGGCATGGCGTTGAGGACGCCGCCCAGAAACGCGTCCAGCCTCTGCGCGGCCTCGACGCCGCGATCCATGCGTCCCGCATGCCCCGCGTAATCCGTCGAATAGTGCGCGAAAAGCGTCAGATCGTGCTCCGCACCGATCCCGGCGAGGTTGCGGCCGGCCTCACCCGGTGTGATGACCGGCAGATCGGTGCGGCCCAGGCGGTCGCGCCAGCCCTCGTTCGTGATCTCACTGGCGATCGCCTCGCCTCTCGCCAGCGCCTCGGTGTGCCGCGTCAGCACACCGGCGGCCAGCGCGGCCATCGGCGGCCCGGCCTCGAGGTAGCGCGGGGTCCGACGCGTGCGCCGCCCCGCGTCCGATGGCACCGGCGCGCCGGTCCGCCGCCCGACCGACGGCGGGACCGGCAGCGAGAACAGTTCTTCCGGGTAGGCGTTCGCGAATGCGACGCGGCGACCCGCGCGTTGCGCCGCCACGAGCACGTTCTCTTCGCGCAGCAGCGCGCGCAGCGAAGCGGGCACCCACGGCCCGAAATGCCGGCCGTAGCGCGCGGCCGCGTTGTGGCCCGTGAGCAGGGCGGTCTGACCCGTGCCACTCTGCGGCGTGCCCTCCAGCCCGAGCGTCGCGTCGAGCCCGAGCAGCGCGGCGCGCGCCGTGTGCAGGGGCGCGCTCGCGGCCACGACCGGCGCACCGTCCAGCAGATCGCGCAGCACCGGCAGGTCGGCGCACACGAGCGGATTGGTGGCCGCATCGGCCTCACCGAGGCCCACGCCATCGACGAAGACAACGATGATTCTTCGGGGGAATTCCATCACCGACGACGAACGGCGGGTAGAAGGATGGGGGTTGGGGATGAGGGATGGGGAACAGCGGGCAGCGGATCGCGCATGACGTGAACGCACACCCTCAGGCCACAGTCGTTCCCCCATCCTCCATCACCGCCCCCCATCCCCATACCCGCCGTCCTTTCTCCCGCAGTCACCTTGCCTCGAGCGCGCGCTCGACCTGTGCCGTTGTCACACCCTCGACCGCGATGACCTTGTTCCGGCCGGTCTCGCCCGACACGATGCGCACCCGGCTGCGCACCACACCCAGGCACTTCGCGAGCCAGCGGACCAGTTCCTCGTTCGCTTCTCCGTCGACCGGCGGCGCGGCAACGCGGATGCGCAGCGCATCGCCGTACGCACCGGCAACCTCCGTTCGCGACGCGCGCGGCTGCACGCGCACCCGGAGGCGCACGATGTATGCGTCAGCCTGGAGCCACACGGGAATCAAGTTGGATGCGGACGGCGGGTATGAGGGATGGGGGGTGGTGATGGGGGATCGGGGACGGCGGGCGGGGGCACGGGGCGCGTGGCCCTCCCCCGCTGTTCGCCCCATCCTCCATCACCACCCCCCATCCCCGTTCCCGCCGTCATGCCGTCATCGCAGATCGTTGGCCCGCGTGTAGTCCGTTCCGCTGGCGTGACAACCCGTGCACACACTGCCCCGCGTGGACAGGGCAAACTTCACGTTACCGCTGCGATCGAAGTAACCCCACAGCCAGTCGTTGGCCGCGGCGTTCCGGTCGCCTCGTCGTTTGTACATGACGGCGAGCGTCGTGATGCGGCCGTTCGCGTCGTACAGTTCCTTCACGATGAGGGAGGAATCCGGGAAGGCGGCGCCGGCGCGGAAGTAGCCCTGCGGATCGAGTTGCGTGGCCGCGCGCGCGTTCACGCGGATGCGCAGGCGCCGCTCGACGTGCCCCGTCCCTGCGGTCGAGCCGAGCGTGTCCGTCGTGCCGGCGAACCACGTGAACCCGGCGGTCGGGCTGGCCAGCGCGAAGAGGGCGGCGTCGCTCAGCGCCGTGCCCCCGCCGGACCCGTTGTCGCCGGTCGGATCGCCCCCGCCGCAACCGGCGACGAGGACGAGGCAGAGGCACAGGGCCGACGTGTGCGCTGCGGCCCGGCCCGCGCGCGTCACGTGACGGGTCGCTGCCGGGGCTGCGGCGGCCGGATGGGTTCGAGCCCCTTCTCGCGCAGCAGCCGGTTGAACTGTTCCAGATCGGTCGTGATCAGGACCTGCAGCCGGTTCGTCTGCACCTCCAGCTCGGACGACAGGACATCGAAGACCTGGAAGGCCTGCGCGGTCGGCCGACCGTTCACACCCTGCACGGAGCCGAGCAGCGCGGCCAGCTTGTTGTTCAGCTTGATCGGGAAATTGAGCGGATCCTGGTTGCTCTGGTTCCGGTACTGATAGATCTCGCCCTCGACGTCCGTGAACTTGTCCTTGAGCGCATTGGCTTGCGTGTTGATGCTCGCGTCCTTGCTCACGCGGTCATCGACCTGCGTCTTCACGTCGCGAATGCCGATGACCGCGTGGTTCGCGTCGGACGTCCGCTCGAGCACGCGCCGGGCCAGGTCGTACTGCGCCTGCAGATCGGCCATCGTGACATCCGGGAAACGCGGGTCCATGCCGATCGTGAACGTCTGCGTCTGCGGCGCCAGGTTGTCGGCGGTGAGCCGGACCTGGTAGGTGCCCGGCAGGACGGCCGGGCCGGCCGTGCCGCCCGCCCACAGGATCATGCCGGGGAACGTGATGGCGCCCTCCGTGCGCATGTCCCACGTGAAGCGGTTCACGCCCTCACGGACGGAAACGACGCCGCCGCCGAACCCGCCCCGCCCGCCGAACCCGCCCCGGCCACCGCCGCGTCCGCCGGCGGCAGCCGTCTCGGTCGCGCCGGCCGCCGGACTGCTGTAGCTGCGCACGACGTTGCCGCCGCTGTCCAGGATGTCGAGCTTGACGCTCTGCGCGCGGGCCTTGAGGTAGTAGTCGATCGCGACACCGAAATCGAGGCCGCGGCGCACATCCACCGGATCGAAGAGGTGGACGTTGGCGTTTGCGACGTTGGCGTTGAGCTCACGCAGCCGCGAGATGTTATCCATCACGTATGCGGACCGGCCGTGTGTGCCGATCACCAGGTCGTTTCCCTTCACGACCAGGTCGGACACCTGGACATCGGGCATGTTGCGCCGGAAGTCCTGCCAGCTGGCCCCGTCGTCGAACGAGACCCAGACACCGTGCTCGGTGCCGGCGAAGAGCAGGCCCTGGCGCACGGGATCCTCGCGCACCGCGTGCACGTAGTCGTCGGCGCGGATCCCGTTCACGATCTTCGTCCACGTCCGTCCGAAGTCGGTCGTGCGGAAGATGTACGGCGCACGGTCATCCAGCTGGTAGCGCTTGACGGCGGCGAACGCCGTGCCGGGCCGGTGCGGTGAGGCCTCGATCAGGCTGACCCGCCCGAAGTCCGGCATGTCGGGCGGCGTAATGTTCGTCCA